>JADLGR010000274.1 GCA_020849175.1 Deltaproteobacteria bacterium | reverse complement strand
GGCGACCCCGGGCTCGGGAAGTCGAGCGTCACGCTCGATCTCGCGGCGCGCGTCACGACCGGCCGCGCGATGCCGGACGGCTCGCCCGGCGCGAGCGGAGGCGTCGTGCTGCTGTCCGCCGAGGACGGGCTCGCGGATACGATCCGCCCGCGCCTCGACGCCGCAGGCGCGGACGTGTCGCGCGTGGTCGCGCTCGCGAGCATTCGGCTCGACACCGGCGAGCGTATGCCGGAGCTACCGCTCGATCTCGCAGCGGTCGAGGCGGCGATCGAGCGGGTGAGTGCCGTGCTCGTCGTCGTCGACCCGCTCATGGCGTATCTCGGACCGGAGACGAACAGCTATCGGGACCAGGACGTGCGCCGCGCACTCGCCCCGCTGGCTGCGCTCGCCGAGCGGAGCGGCGCCGCCGTCCTCGTCGTGAGACACCTGCGCAAGTCGAGCGGCGGACCCGCGACGCACGCGGGCGGCGGCTCAATCGGGATCATCGGTGCGGCGCGCTCGGGGCTGCTCGTCGCGCGCGACCCGGAGGACGACGACCGGCGGATTCTGGCACCGACGAAGAGCAACCTCGGCCCGCCGGCCGCGAGCCTCGCGTACCGGATCGTGCCGGCCGGGGACGCGGCAGCCGTCGAGTGGCTGGGCGTGACCGACCACTCCGCGGCGGACCTGCTCGCGGCGGCGGCGGCGGCCGACAGTGAGGAGCGCCACGCGGGCGCCGAGGCCCGCGAGTGGCTGGGCGGGCTACTCCTCGACGGGCCGGTCCCCGCGGCGGAGGCGCAGCGGCGGGCGCGCGCGGACGGGATCGCCGACCGGACGCTCCGCCGCGCGCGCGAGGCGCTCGGCGTCGTGATCCGCCGCCGGGGGTGGGGGCCGGGCAGCGTGGTCACGTGGGCGCTGCCCGACAGCGACGCCGACCGTCCGGACGCCGAGGCCATACCCGCCATAGGTGCCCATACGTGAGGGTGGCCATGTATGGCATCTATGGAGAGTTCGGCCTTTCCGCCCATAGATGCCTTACCTGGCCACTTCCGTACATGGGCAGCTATGACGGGCGTGGGCAGGTATGGCCGGGGCCGGGACCAGCCGCCGCACGCGAGAGGAGCTGGGACTGTCCCCCTTCGCAGCCCCTCCGCCGTAACACCTCCCCGCGGAGACTGCATCACCCCGGATGCGGGCGCCGGCTGTAGCCAGGGCGTGGCTACAGGCGCGCGCCTTTTCGGAGCGCTTTTCCTTCCGTGGCTACAAACGTGGCTACAGAAAGCGAACGAATCTCGAATGTGGCATTTCGCCACGATGCTAACTATATGACTTACAAGGGGTTTTGTGGTGGGCCCCCTGGGATTCGAACCCAGGACCCTCGGCTTAAAAGGCCGGTGCTCTGACCAGCTGAGCTAGGGGCCCTCGCAGACGGGGTACCACCGGGGGTGCGCAGTGTCGAGGACCGGCGTCGCACCGCGCCGGGTGTCCGCGCGCGGACGCTCGACGGCCGCCGATGCGTCAGCCTCGAAACGGGTCGCTGCGGACGATCGTCTCGTCTCGGCCCGGTCCGATCGACAGGATTTCGATCGGCACACCGACCAGCGCCTCGATGCGATCGACGTAGCGCCGTGCCGTCGCCGGCAGGTCGTCGAAGCGCCGCGCGCGCGTCAGATCCTCGTGCCAGCCCGGCAGCGCCTCGTAGACGGGCTCGGCGCGTGCCACCTCGCCGAGAGTCATCGGAAACTCGTGCGTCACCTTGCCGTCGATCCGGTAGGCCGCGCACACCGGCACCTCGGTCAGCCCGGAGAGCACGTCGAGCTTGTTGACGGCGAGTCCCGTCAGACCATTGACCGTGACGGCCTCGCGCAGCATCACGACGTCGAGCCATCCGCACCGACGGGGCCGTCCCGTCGTCGCGCCGAACTCCGCACCCGCTGCACGAAGGCGTTCGCCGGCCGCTCCGGTCTCCTCGGTGGGGAACGGCCCACCGCCCACGCGCGTCGCGTAGGCCTTGGTGATCCCGAGCACGCGATCGATCCGCGTCGGACCCACCCCGGCGCCCGTGCACGCTGCGCCGGCAACGCAGTTCGAGGATGTCACGTAAGGATAGGTGCCGTGATCGATGTCGAGGAACGTTCCCTGCGCGCCCTCGAACAGCACGCTCTTGCCGGCGCGCAGCGCATGATCGAGGATGCGCCCCGTGTGATCGACGTACGGCGAGAGCCGACGGCCCCATTCGAGGCACTTCGCCACCAGCGCCTCGACGTCGACCGCCTTCCAGCGGTAGTACTCGGTCAGCTCGAAGTTCTTCGCCGGCGCGATCTGCTCGATCCGCTCGCGCACGAGCTTCGCGTCGAGCAGATCTGCGACCCGGACACCGCGGCGAGCGACCTTGTCCTCGTACGTCGGGCCGATTCCGCGCCCGGTGGTTCCGATCGCGCGCTCGGCCGCCTTCTCCTCGCGGGCGAGGTCCTGCGCCTGGTGCCACGGCAGGATCACGTGCGCCCGTCCGGAGACGCGTACGCGTGATGGATCGCGCAGGACGCCGCGCGCCGAGAGTGCGTCGAGCTCGCCGAGCAGCACTTCCGGGTCGACGACCACGCCGGGCCCGATCAGATTCACCGTTCCCGGCTGTAGTACGCCCGCCGGGACCACGTGCAGCACGGTCTTCTCGCCGCTCACCACGAGCGTGTGTCCGGCGTTGTTGCCGCCATGGAAGCGAACGACGAGATCGGCCCGCGGCGCCAGCCAGTCGACGATCTTGCCCTTGCCCTCGTCGCCCCACTGGGCGCCGACGGCGACGACGGTGGTCATCAGAGCTCCACGAGCTGGACGGCGATCATGTTGGGAAGGCTGCGCAGCTTCTCGAGCACCTCGGCGCCCGGGCTCGTGTCGACGTTCACCAGCATGGCGGCCTCGCCACGCTCGCGCACGAGCGCGAGCTGCATGCGCGCGATGTTGATGCTCGCCTCGCCGAGAATCGTTCCGACCATGCCCACGACGCCGGGCCGGTCGTGGTTCGTCAGCAGCAACGTCGGACCCTCCGGAATCGCCTCGAGCATGAAGTCGTCGATGCGAACGATCCGCGGCTGCCCGCCCTGGAAGACCGCTCCCGCGATCAGGCGCTCGACACAGCCGCGCACGCGCGTCGTGATCGCACTCGCGAAGTCTCGCGTGCGACTCGCCTTCGATTCGATCACCTTGATCCCGCGCTCCTGCGCGATCACCGGCGCGTTCACCATGTTGACGCGGTCCGTCACCGATTCGAGCAGCCCCTTGAGCACCGCGATCGTGATCGGCGCCACGCGGTGCTCCGCCACCTCACCGGAGTACACGATCTCGATCTCCTCGATCGCGCCGGGACAGAGCTGTCCCTGGAACCGGCCGAGCTTCTCGGCGAGCACGACGTAGGGCCGAATCTGCTCCAGCACCTCGGCGGACACCGACGGCACGTTCACCGCGTTTCGGACGATCCCGGTCACGAGGTAGTCGCGCACCTGCTCGGCGATGGCGATCGCGACGTTCACCTGCGCCTGCTCCGTCGAGGCGCCGAGGTGCGGCGTGCAGATCACCTTCTCGTGCTGGACGAGGGGATCGGCCCCGTCGGGCGGCTCCTTCGTGAAGACGTCGAGCGCGGCGCCACCGACCTTTCCCGCTTCGAGCGCCGCGAGCAGCGCGCTCTCGTTCACGATCCCACCCCGCGCGGCGTTCACGATCAGGACCCCGGGCTTCACGCGCGCGAAGGCCTCGGCCCCGAGCAGGCCTGTCGTCTCCTTGGTCTTCGGCACGTGAACGCTGATGACGTCCGCACGCGCGAGGAGATCCTCGAGCGACAGGAGCTCGACGTCCATTCGCGCCGCCAGCTCGGGCGCGATGTGGGGGTCGAACGCGACGACGCGCATGCCGAGCCCCTGCGCGCGCTGTGCGACGATGCGGCCGATGTTGCCGATGCCGATGACGCCGAGCGTGCGGTTGAACAGCTCGAGGCCGGTGAAGCGGCCCTTCTCCCACTGGCCCGCCTTCATCGATGCGGTCGCCTGCGGGATGTGGCGCGCCAGCGCGACCATCAGGGCGATGGCGTGCTCGGCCGTCGTGATGTTGTTGCCCTCGGGCGTGTTCAGCACCGCGATGCCACGGGCCGTCGCTGCGGGGACGTCCACGTTGTCGACGCCGATCCCCGCACGTCCGATGACTCGCAGGCGTTCCGCCCGGGCGATCACGTCGCCCGTCACCTTGGTGCCGCTGCGAATCACGAGCCCGTCGACGTCCGCAATCGCGTCGAGCAGAGCGCCCGGCGCGAGGTTCGGTGCGTAGAGCACCTCGATTCCGCGCGCGCGCTCCAGGATCTCGAGGCCCTGCGAGGAGAGCGAGTCGCTGACCAGGACCTTGGGCATTCCATCCCCATACGGCGTGCAGCGACGGCCAGACGCGGGCGCTCGAACCGCCCCGTCTCGTCGCGGCTTCGCAAGAAAGCAGGAATATCGTCGCGGTAACGGAGTGTTACGGACGCAGGCAGGAGTGTCAACGCATCGCCGCTGCTACGATCTCGGGCGGTGATGTCGCTCCCGTCCCGCCTCGCCATCCGCCCGCGCGGCGCGATCGATGCCTTCGTCTCAGTGCCGGGCTCGAAGAGCATCACGAACCGCGCGCTGCTCGCGGCCGCGCTTGCGCCGGGCGAGAGCGCGCTGAAAGGCTGTCTCGACAGCGACGACACCGCCGCGATGCGCGGGTGCCTGCTCGCGCTCGGCGCTCGCATCGCGCAGGCCGGAGACTGCTGGACGGTGAGCGGAACCGGCGGCCGTCTGCGTGTGGCGCAGGCGCCGCTCGACGCGCGTGCATCCGGGACGACCGCGCGATTCGTCGCCGCCGCGGCCACGCTCGCGCCGGGCCCTGTCGTGATCGACGGTGCGCCGCGCATGCGCGAGCGCCCGATCGATGATCTCGTCCGCGCCCTCGAAGGCCTCGGTGCGCGCATCGAGATTCTCGGCCGTGACGGGTGCCCGCCCGTGCGCGTTCTCGGCGGCGGCCTCGCGGGTGGGCAGGTGTCGATCGACGCACGGCGCTCGAGCCAGTTCGTCTCGGCCGTGCTGCTCGCGGCTCCCTATGCTCGGCAGTCCGTCCTGCTGCGGCTCGATGGCGGGGCCGTCGTCTCGCGCCCCTACGTCGACCTCACGTTGCAGGTGATGCGGGAGTTCGGCGCCGACTGCGGCTGGGACGGGGCCGGCGCACTTCGCGTCAGCGCGCCTCATCCCTACACATCAGGACGTCACCGGATCGAGCCCGACGCCTCCGCAGCGGCCTATCCCTTCGCGGCGGCAGCGATCACCGGCGGGCGCGTTCGCGTCGCGGGGTTCGCCCGCCATTCGATCCAGGCCGACCTCGCCCTGCTCGGCGTGCTCGAGAAGATGGGCTGCCGCGTCGGCCGCCGTGAGGGTGCGATCGAGGTCGTCGGCCCCCCTCCGGGACGCGTGCTTCGCGCCGTCGACGTCGACATGAACGAGATGCCCGATGCGGTCCTCGCGCTCGCCGTCGTTGCGCTCTTCGCAGAGGGGACGACCGTGATCCGCAACGTTGCGAATCTGCGCATCAAGGAGACCGATCGCCTCGCCGCGCTCGAGTGCGAGCTGCGAAAGCTCGGGGCCCGCGCCGACGCCGGAACCGACTCGCTCCGCATCGAGCCGGGCGTGCTGCGGGCCGCGCAGATCGAGACGTACGACGACCACCGCATGGCGATGGCCTTCGCGCTCGCGGGCCTGCGGATTCCAGGCGTCGTGATCGCCGATCCCGCCTGCGCTGCGAAGACGTGGCCGGACTACTTCGACGCGCTCGCCTCCTGGTAGACCGCCGCCGCTTCGTCGCCGAGGAGCTCCTTCGGAGCGCGGCGCCGGAAGAAGCGCCTCGGCCGCGGGGTGAGCCACGGCTCCGGCACGGCCGGCCCCCGGGTATCGAGCGGGCACGGCCCGTCGCCGGCGCAGACCGCGTTGCCGTACCAGCGTCCGTCGACCTTCACCGACGCGAGATCGAGCGCGCGGCGACAGCGGAAGCACGAGCCGCTCTGCGCTCGCACGTCTTCCAACCGACTCATCTTCGCGGCACCCTCCTTGCGACGGCTCGCTGCCGTTGCGCGCGGAATATAATCGCCCGCGGTACGAGGGCGAGAGGGAGGTGGAGCATGGACCGGCGGAGCGGCGCCCGGGTCGAGGCCACTGCGCTCACGCGGCGGTTCGGGCCCAATACCGCGCTCGATCGCCTCTCGCTCACGATCGAGCCCGGCGAGGCCTTCGGCCTGCTCGGAGCGAACGGCGCCGGCAAGACCACCTTCATCCGCCTGATCACGGGCTATCTCATCCCCACCGCGGGCGCGGTCACCGTCGACGGCTTCTCTCCGGTCACCCATCCTGGCAAGGTCCATGCCCGCCTCGGCTACGTTGCCGAGACGACGCGGCTCTATGCCGATCTGCGCGTCGAGCAGTTCCTGCGCTTCGCGGGTGCGGTGCACGGGCTCTCCGGCCCGCGGCTCGCCCATGCCGTCACGAGCTCGGTCGAACGCTTCTCGCTGGCGGGCGTCGCGCGCCGCCTCGTCGGCAATCTGTCGAAGGGCTTCCAGCAGCGGGTCTCGCTCGCGCAGGCATTCCTGCACGAACCGGCTCTGCTCATCGTGGACGAGCCCACCAGCGGGCTCGACCCCCTGCAGCAGGCCGAGGTCGACGAGATACTCGCGGGCCTACGCGGCGAACGAACGCTGATCTTGTGTACCCACGACCTGTCCGAGGCTCGCAGGCTTGCGTCGCGCGTCGCCGTGCTGCGTCAGGGACGCCTCGTCGCCATGGGGCCCACCGCCGACGTACTCGGCGGCGACGATCCGCTCGCGCTGTTCCGCGCCCGCGAGGCCGCCGCTTGATGCGCCCCCTGCTCGCGCTCGTCCGCAAGGAGATCGCGGTCCTGTTCGGGTCGCCGGTGGCCTACGTCACGCTCACGGCGGTCTCACTCGTGACCGCCCTGCTCTTCTTCGACCATCTACGAGTCTACAACCAGATCCTGTTCGTCTACACGAGTAGCGTGACGGGAGGCTTCGAGGGCGGCACCGTCCCGCAGCGCATCAATCTGCAGGACCAGGTCTTCGTGCCGCTGATGGAGCAGCTCGCGATCACGCTGATCGGACTCATCCCGCTCGTCACGATGCGCGCCTTCTCGGAGGAGCGAGCTCGTGGGACCGACGAGCTACTGCTCACCTCGCTGCTGACACCAAACCAGATCGTTCTCGGAAAGTTCGTCTCGAGCTTCGCCTTCGTCGCCCTCATGCTCACCGTGAGCTTCGTCTATCCGGCCGCAGCGGTGCTGCGAGCGGGCCTCGGCGCCGAGCACCTGCTCGCGGTGTATGTCGGCCTCGTCGTTCTGGGCTGCGGTCTCGCGGCGATCGGGCTCGTGTGCTCGGCATTCACGACCAGCCAGCTCGTCGCCGCCGTGTCGGCATATGCCGTTGCGTTCGCCGTCTACGACCTCGGCTGGCTGAACCCGTTCGTCGGCGAGCGCATCGGCCGCGTCCTCTCGTCGATCTCGCTCCAGCCACGTTTCTCCGGCTTCGCCGAAGGCATCCTATCGCTTGCCGACGGTGTCTACTTCGCAGCGCTCGTTGCGGTCGGCTTCGTGCTGGCGCGACTGTCGCTCGACGTCGTGCGGGTCCGATGAGCTGGAGTCAACTCGCCATCGCCGGGGCGATCGCGCTCGTCTTCGGGCTCGGGTCGTACTACGCCACCGGCATGGCGAGCCTCTTTGCGTCGATCAACCTCGGCGCCGGAGGGCTCGCGCTCGTCGTCGCGGCGCTGGGCGGGCTTCGCGGACTTCGCGGCGTCGGAACGCCCGCCGCGAGGCGCGTGCTCCTCCCGCGAATCGCTCTGCTCGTCCTCGTGCTCGCCGCGGCGGTGCTGCTCGAGCGCGGAGCGCTGCGCCTCGGCTGGCGTCTCGACTGGACGGCGGAGCAGCGCTTCGAGCTCTCCGAGGCCATGCGTAACGAGCTGGCGAAGCTCTCGGGCCCGCTCGACGTCACCTTCTACCGTGAACGCGGAGACCCGAGGGCGCGCCGCACGTCGCTGTTGCTCGAGACGATCGCTCGCGGTCACTCGGTCGTTCTTCACGAACGCTGGCTCGACGAGTCGGAGAGCGAGGCGGACCAGTTCGGAATCCAGAGCGCCGAAGCCGTGGTGCTGCAGCTCGGCGACCGTTTCGAGACCGTCGACCGCCCGACCGAAGGCCGGATCTACGAAGCGCTCTGGAGGCTGCAGAACCCGGGGATGCAGACGCTCTACACCGCCTTCGGTGAGGGCGAGGCGAACTTCGACAGCACCGAGCCCGACGGCTACTCGGGCCTTCGGGTCATGCTCGAGACCGAGGGCTACGCGATCCGCAAGCTCGTCACCGCGACCGGTGCGCACGTACCGTCGGACGCGGGCGCCGTTCTCGTCGTCGGTCCCAGGCGTGCGTTCGGCAGCGAGGCCGTGGCCGGGCTCCGGGCGTACCTCGCAGGCGGAGGCGGCCTCGTCGCGCTGCTCGAGCCCGGTGTTCGTTCGGGTCTCGAGCCGGTCCTCGCCGAGTGGGGCTTCGATCTGCCGGACGGGATCCTCGTCGATCCTCCGTCCGGCGCGGTGGCGGGCGGCGCCCCCGGGCTGAACCCGATCGCCGCGAACTACTCGCAGCACCCCGTCACGCATGGTCTCGGACCGCGGGCGCTCACGCTCTTCCTCACGGCCCGGCCGGTCGTTCCGGCGCGCAAGCCGCAGGCAGGCGACGAGCTGCGCGCACTCGTCTTCTCGAGCCCCGACGCCTGGCTCGCACCGACGGGCGGACGGCTCTCGCGCACGACGGCGCCCGTTCGTCCGGCCGATGCCGCGACGCAGCGCTGGCCATTCGTCGCAGCCGGACGCTACCCGCGCGATGGGCGGCAGACGCGCGTCGTCGTCTTCGGCGATTCGAGCTTCGCGGACAACGACCACCTGCGCGCGCTCTACAACCTCGATCTGCTGCTCAACGCCGTCCACTGGGTGGTTCAGCGCGAAGAGGCCATCGCGATTCGTCCGAAGCTGCTGACGCCGAACCAGGACCCGCTCACACCGCAGCAGAGCCTCGCGATGCTCTACGGGGTGGGACTGCTGCTTCCCGAGCTGACGCTGATCGCCGGCGCCGTCGCGTGGCTGCGGCGGCGGGCAGCGTAGGCGGGCGGCTGCGGGGCGCTACTTCTCGCCCGGCGCAGGCGGCCGGGTCGCCAGCGCGACCCCCGACGCACCGGCCTGCTGCGCGACGTCGAGGATGTTCACCGCCTGCCCGAGCATCACCTTCCGATCTCCGCGCAGGATCACGACCTTCTCTCGCGATGCTGCGAGCGCGGCCTCGAGCGCCTTGGGGAGCGCAGCCGCGGACACCGGCTTGTCGCCGATCTGGATCCCACCCTCTGCGTCGATCGTCACGGTGACGCCACCCGGCGTCGCCTTCGCGACCGCAGAGCCGGGCAGATTCACTTCCTTGCCCTGGCTCGTGATCACCGAGGTCGTGACCATGAAGATGATCAGGAGCACGAGGAAGATGTCGACAAGCGGCGTGATGTTGATCTCGGCGACGATGTCGTCGCCGACTTCCTCGCCCGGACTAGGCAGGGAGTGGATGGCCACGCGCCACCTCCTTGCCGTCGGTCTCGCCCGGGGGCGAGCCCGACTCGACGTAGAGCAGGGCCTGAACGAGCCGCTCGCACGCGCGTGTGAATGCATTGCCGACCGAGCCCGCGCGCACCTGGAGATAGTTGTAGAAGCCGAGCGCGAAGATCGCGACGCCGAGGCCCGCCGCCGTGGCGATCAGCGCTTCGGAAATCCCGGCGGCAACGACTGCGAAGCCTCCCGAGCCTTCCGTCGCCATCTGGTGGAAGGCGCGCATGATGCCGATCACGGTGCCGAACAGGCCAACGAACGGCGAGAGCGACCCGATGGTTCCGAGGATCCAGAGTCCGCGACGCAGCTCCACGATCCGTTCCTGGCGCGAGGTCGCGAGCACGCTCTGCAGATCCTCGAGCGCGATGTTCTTCCAGTCGAGGCCTTCGGCGAAGATCGCGCCGATCGGCGTCTTCGTGGCATCACACAGCGCGCGCGCGGCGGACAGATCCCCCTTCGTGAGCAGGTCGACGAGACGGCGCGTCAGATCGCGGGTCTGCGCTTCGAGGCCGCGATATCGCCACCAGCGCTCGAGCACGATCGCGAGCGCCAGGATCGACGCCACCGCCATCGGATACGTCGTGATCCACGCCTGGTTGAGCATGTGGAGCAGCGTGCCGGCGTCCATCGACGACCCGAGCTGCGCGACCGCCTCCGCACCCATCGCCGCCGTCTGCGCCGTCGTGTCGCTGACCGGATCCAAGCGCTGCTCCTTCCGGACGCGCACGGCGTCATGTCTGCCGCGCCATCCGCGGGCGCACGCTAGCCGATCGCTCCTCGGGGTGCAGCGTGGCCGGAGGCGCGCGTTGACCCTCGATACGCCGTGCCGTAGCATGCGTGGTGCGGGTGCTGTGAGCGTGCCGTCGAATTCTGCGCCGATCGCCAGCGTCCAACCGTGCGCCGCGCGGTGCGCGCGCTCCTGCCCGTCGCAGATCGCGCGCAGGCAAGAAGCAGCCACGGCGTCAGCGGAGGCGCACGGCTAGATGAGGGGCCAGCTCGAGGTCCGACGGCGTCGCCCGCGGGCAACGCCGCTCAGCACGAGGCGACTCGGCCCGGACTCGGCCGTCCCCGCGCTTCCGGCCGGCCCGTTCCCCGGCTTCGCCGACGCCGAGGACGACGAGCAGCGCCGCCGCTGGATCTCTGGCTCGGTCGCCACGCTCCTTCACGGCGGCATCGTCGCAGGGCTCCTCCTCTACGCGTGGCTCAATCCGCCCGTGATCGAAGAGATCATTCCAGTCGAGCTCCTGAAAGAAGAAGCCCCGAAGCCAAAGCCGCCTCCGCCCGCCCCCGTGGCGAAGGTGGAGCCTCGGCCGGCCCCCGCGCCGGCGCCCACGCCTCCGCGCGAGACACCGGCGCCGGTACCGAAGGAAAACCCCGCGCCCGCACCCAAGGCTCTCGCCGAACGCCGTACGGCGAGCTTTGCCCCGCAGGCGCAGGCCATCGCGCCGCAGGTCGTGAACCCGTCCGTCGTCGCCACGGCTGCGCCCGCCATCGACGCCAAGAAGCTCGAAGGCGTCGGCCCCGCGGTCGCGCCGCGCGAGATCGCGCACCCGACGTCGGTCGCGACGGTCTCGGCGCTGCCATCGATCGCCCCGGCGCAGGCCAGCAAGATCGACCTTGGAGGAGTAACCGCGCCGGCGCTGCGCGGCCCGATCGACGCCGCGGCTCCGGTGGGCCAGTCCGTCGGCCCGCGTCAGGTCGTCACCTCGGGCGGGACGGTCGGAACGGGAACGCAAGCGACGAACCTCGGCGGCTCGTCCGTACGCGAAGGAATCGTGACCGGACGCGACGTGGTCGGCTCACCGGACGGCCCGCGCCTCGCGAGCATCGACACACGCGTCGGGACCGGCAACATGCAGGGCGACGGCGGGACCGGCGCGGGCCAGGCCGGAGGCGGCGCAGGGCCTGGCTGCACCGAGTCACCGGAAGCGGAGGCTTACAAGGAGCAGGTTCGCGTCCGCATGCTGAGTCGCTGGACGCTGCCCGACGACGTCGAGAGCAATCAGGCCGTCCGCCTGCGCTTCAAGCTCGATGCGGCGGGCTCGGTGCTGTCGGCCGAGGTCGTCGGCGGTGGCGATCCTCGCCTCAACCAGAGCGCCGTCGACGCGCTGCGCTCGGCGTCGCCTTTCCCGCCCATGAACGATCGTGTGCGGTGCATGGCCGGACAGTCCCTCACCGGCATCTTCAAGAATCCTCGAGTCGCGAACTAGGCCCTGCGTGAGTCGACGCATCCTCCCGCTTCTCGCAGCGCTCGTCCTCGCCACCGCTCAGGCTGCCGCGCAGCAGGCCGGGAAGATCGTCCTCGAGTACGACGATCAGGAGCGCCTCGCGAAGAAGCTGACCGACACGGACGGCGACGGGCGGCCCGACGAGATCGTCACCTACAAGGCCGGTGTTCCCGACCATGCGGAGAGCGACTCCAACCACGACGGACGCATCGACGTCTGGCTCTACTTCGACGCGCAGGGCGCCGCAACGCGACAGGAGCGCGACTCGAACGCAGACGGCAAGGCTGATCAGTGGATCACCTTCGTCGGCGGCAAGCCCGCCGTGCAGAAGGACGACCGAGACTTCGACGGCAAGCCCGACTCGACGCTCACCCTGGAAGGCGGTGAGCCGGTGCGCGAGGAAACCGATACCGACGCAGACGGCAGGCCCGACCGCATCGTCACCTACCGCGGTGGCAAACCCGAGACCGTCGAGGAGACCTCGGCGAAGGGCACGAAGACGCGCCTGCACGCCGAGTTCAACCCCGACGGCAGCAAGCGGCTCGAAACACAGGACACGAATGCCGACGGGAAGATCGACGTCACGATCCACTACGAGAACGGAAAGAAGGTCCGCGTCGAAGAAGATCCGGACGGACGCGGGCGACCCTCGATCGTCACGACGTACGACGGCGACCAGATCCTGAGAAAAGAGGCGGATGTCTCGGGTGACGGTCGGATCGACACCGTCTCGACGTACGAGAGCGGCCGCGAGGTGCGCCAGGAGCGCGATGAGAACGGCGACGGGCGACCCGAGTTCGTCGTCGTCTTCGGTCCGGACGGCGTGCGGATCCGCGAGGAGATCGACGCGAAGAAGTCCGGCCGCCTCGACCTCGTCCGTACCTACGAGGGCGGGCGCAAGGTGCGCGAAGAAGAGGACACGACCGGCGACGGCCGGCCGGACGTCGTCACCGCCTTCTCTGGCGATCTCGCCGTCAAACGGGAGGCCGATACCAACGGCGATGGGAGGCCCGACACCTTCGTCGAGTACCGCGATGGCCACAAGGCGCTCCAGCGGGAGGACCGCAATGGCGACGGCCAGATCGACGCCGAGTACGCCTTCGACGCGATCGGCAACGTCGTCTCCGAGAAGACGGACACCAACTTCGACGGCGTCTTCGAGACCACCGCGCAGTATGAAGGCGGCAAAGTCGTCAGTCGCGCGAGCGGCGCGCCCGGCGCCCAGGAACGCGTCGAGATCTATGGCGAGGGGCGGCTCGTCCGTGTCGAGCTCGACGAGAACAAGGACGGCCGGATCGACCTGTGGAACTTCTACGATCCGCAGGGTCGGATGGAGAAGCAAGAGCAGGACACCGATCACGATGGCCGCGTCGACACCTGGGTGACGCTCGATGTCACGAGCGGGAAGGAGACTCGGGTCCTCGAGGACATCAACCGCGACGGCAAGGTCGACCACTGGCGAACGAACGACGCCTCGGGCGTGACGGTCGAAGTCGAAGAGGACAAGACCTCCGATGGGAAGCCCGATCGCAAGATCGCGTTCGTCGACGGCCACCCTGCCCGCTTCACGGAGGACACGAACGGCGACGGAAAGCCAGACCTTCGCGGTGAGCTCGACGCAAACGGAAACGTGACGCGCGAGGAGCGCGACTCCACGGGCAAGGGCTCCTTCGACGTCGTCACGTTCTTCGAGAATGGAAAGCCGGTCCGACAGGAACGCGACACCTCGGGCAAGGGCCGCTACGACGCAATCACGCTGTACGAGAACGGCCGGGAGGTCGGACTGCAGCGAGACACGAACGGCGACGGAAAGCCGGACGCCAGCGTCACGTTCGACGCGGACGGAAAGCCCTCCCGCGAGGAGATCGACACGACCGGAGACGGGCGCCCCGATGCCGTCAAGATCTACGAAGCCGGCGTCCTCGTTCGTGAAGAGCTCGATCGTAACGGCGATGGGCGCTTCGAGACCGTGACGCGCTACGCAGACGGAAAGCCGGCGCGCTCCGAGGAAGACACCAGCGGCGACGGCCGTCCCGACGTGATCGTCGAGTACGAAGCAGGTCGCCCGGTTCGCCAATCGGAGGACAAGAACGCCGACGGGCGTCCCGACCTCGTCACCAGCTTCGACCCCGACGGCAAGCCCACGAAGACCGAGGCCGACCTCGACGGCGACGGCCGGCTCGAGACGACGACGTTCTTCGAGAGCGGCGTCATCGTCCGCGTCGAGAAGGACACGAACGGCGACGGCCGGGCCGATGTCATCGCCCTCTACGAAGGCGGAAAGAACCCTCGCATCGAGGAGGACACGAACTTCGACGGCACGATCGACCGCAGGAGCGCGGCGGGCGAAGGCGGAACGCAGGTGGCGGAGAGCGATTCCAACGGCGACGGTCGACCCGACACCTGGACCGTGACGGATGGCTCGGGAGCGGTCGTCCGGCTCGAAGAGGACAAGAACGGCGACGGGCAGCGCGACACCTTCACCTTCTTCGAGAGCGGCCGGGCCGTCCGGCAGGCGCAGGACACGCGGGGAACGGGCCAGCCCGACGTTCTGCTCCTGCTCGATCCGACCGGCCACGCGGTCGTGCAGGAGCTGGCTTCGGCCGGCGCGCAGCCCGACAAGAAGTACTTCCTCGACGCGGCGGGTCACGTCGTTCGCCAGTGCGTCGATACCGACGCGAACGGCAGCCTCGACGCACAGGCCGAGGTCGAGAACGGAGCCGTCACGATCGTCCTGCTCGACACGAAGGGCAAGGGACGCGCGGATCAGCGCGAGATCTACGCTGGCGGCGAACGCGTTCAGCTCCAGGCCGACACGAACGGCGACGGACGTGTCGACGTCATCCAGAGCTTCGCGGGCGGGCAGCTCGTCCGGCAGGACGAAGATGCGAACGGCGACGGACGGATCGATCGAAGCTTCGCCGGTGGCGCGTCCGCTCCGGTGGAAGGATCTGCGGCCCTTCCGTCCGAGCCGCTCCCGAAGCTCGACTGCGGCGTCTTCGACACCTTCTGGAAGACGCGCAGGTAGCGCGGCGGCGCGAGCCGACCGCGCGGCGCGGCAGCGCTACTCGGCGGCGCGCCGCACGGGGGTGCGCTCGGCGAACAGCGCCGGCGCGATCCCGCGCAAGGCGAGCGCGACCATGGGCCCGGCCATCTTCGGCCCCACGCGACGTCCCGTGAAGAAGAGGCGGACTCCGATGGGCCCCACCACGAGATCCGCCGCGAGGTCGAGATCGACGTCGGGCGCGATCTCTCCGCGCGCGACCGCCCGCTCGAACACGTGCCGCAGCGGCTGGCGCCGGTGACGGAGCAGCGGATCGATCACCTCGGCGAGCTCGGGGTTGTGAAGACGCTCGCCCACGAGGCTCGGCAGGACGGTCGCGAGTGGCGTCGCGTTGAAGCGCTCGAGATACCGGCGAAGCATCTCGGTCAGGTCAGCCTGCAGGTCCCCCGTATCGACCTCTTCGAACGCCGGGAGGCCCCCGAAGGCCTCGATCACGAGCGGGAGCTTCGACGGCCAGCGGCGGTAGATCGTTGCCTTGCCGACACCGGCCCGGCTCGCGACGCCCTCGACGGTGAGCGCCGAGTAGCCCTGCTCCGCGAGAAGTGCGAGCGTCGCGTCGAGAATCGCCCGGTGTGCCTCCTCGCTTCGCGGGCGACCCGCACCGGGGCCTCCCGCTTCCGGAGACGCGACTCGGCCCCGTCCCGTCGCTGCTGGACGACGCGGCGCCTCGCTGCGGCTCCGCTGCCTCGCCTTCGCGTCTTCGCTCACCACCCGCTCCGCCACTGTGCCGCGCCGGCCGCGCCGGCCCCGTGGCATTTCGAAACTACACGTTCCGTTCCGCTCTCTGCAATCGGAGCGCCGCTCATGCGGGCGTCAGTGAGGAGCCGTGGTACCCCGCCTCGCCATCGAGCACCGACGCGGCGATCCGGTCTTCGAGCGCCCGCGTATCCCACCACGTCATCTGAAGCTGCTTCGCACGCCGGAAGTAGAGCTGGATGTCGTACTCGAGCGTGAAGCCGTACCCGCCGAACACCTGCTGGCACATCGCCGTCACGTCCCGATACGTCTGGCATGCGAAGAGCTTCGCGAGCGGCGCCAGGCGCCGAACGGAGCGACCTGCGGCGCGGGCCCACGCAGCCTCCCACACCAGCGTACGGCCGCCGTCGACCAGCGTGGCGGCATCCGCGAGGTAGTGCGCAATGGCCTGAAAGGCGCCGAGCGGTCTGTCGAACTGCACGCGCTCGCGCGCGTACGTCACCGTGATCTCGAGCGCCCGCTCGACGCCGCCCATGGCGAACGCCGCGAGCAGGATGGCGCCGTCGTGCATCACCGCTTCCCACGTCCGCCAGCCCGAACCGGCAGCGCCGATGCGATCCGACGAGGGAACGCGTACGTCGTCGAACCGAATCCGATACTGTGCATCACCCGCGAGGCTCCGCCGCTGCTCGAGTGTGACCCCGGACGCTCCCGGATCGACCAGAAACAGGTCGACGGCCTCATCCGCAGCCCCGGTCCGCGCGAGGACGAGCAGGCGCGTCGCAGCGCCGGCGAAGGGCACGTGCTCCTTCGTCCCGCTGAGGCGGACCTCGCCGGCGCCTTCGCGCGCCACGAGCTGGACGCCCCGTGCGCCGAATCCTCGCCGCGGCTCGAGCCATGCGGGCGTCAGGACGGCCTCACCGGACGCGATTCGCGGCAGCCAGGCTGCCTGCTGCGCCGGGTCGCCCGCCGCGAGAAGCACACTCGTGCCGAGCACGCAGCTCGCAAAGTGAGGCGACGGGGCGAGCGCGCGACCGAACTCCTCGTACACGATCGCTGCCTCGACCATCGACTGCCCCGCACCCCCGTGCGCCTCGGGTATCAGCAGGCCGGGAATGCCGAGCTCCGAGAGCTTCTTCCAGAAGGCGGCGGGAACCCCGATCGGATCGTCTTCCATGGCGCGCACGACGGACGGCGGCGTCAGCTCCGCACAGACTCCGCGCACCATGTCGCGCAGTAGATCCTGCTCCTGCGTGAAGTCGAGGTCCATCGTGCTCCTTGCGCGACGCGCCCGTTGGGCGTCCGCTTCGGACGTTCAGGGCTTCCAGCGATCGCCCTTGCGCGTCCAGGGGTTGTCGTCGTCGGACTCCGGCACGGCCACCCGCGCCGTACACTCGGTCATCGTCTTCTCGCCGACGGTGAGTCGCAGCGCGAGCTGCACCCAGCCGCATCCGGTGTCGTCGATCTCGATCTTCTCGACGGTGCCGCGAAAGACCATCGTCATGCCGGGGAAGACCGAGTCCAGCATCCGGAACTTCGTCCGGCCGAGCCTGCCGAGCGGCCCGGTCCAGTCCTCGACGTAGCGCTCGAACCACGCCGCCTGATTGGGCGTGTTCAGAAAGATGTCCTTCACGCCGTTGCGCTGCTGGGCGAAGTCGCGGTCGTGGTGCATCGGCCGCCAGTCGCGTGTCGCCAGCGCGCCAAGAACGACCGTCGTGGCCGTGACCTCGTGCGCCAGCGGCGAAAGCTCGTCGCCGACGCGAACATCCGACAGAAGCAGGCGCGCGGTGTGGTTCGACATCACGCGCTTCGCTTCACGTAGCCGAAGCCCGTGTAGCTCTCGCGGCCCACGAGCTCTCCGCGCTGGTTCACATACTCGACGTCGATCACCCAGAAACGGCCGCTTCCGATCCGCGTCGTCTTCGGCTCGCTCACGCTCCGAAGGATCTGCCGCGTCGTGAGGCGGTCTCCCGGCCGGACCGGCTCGTAGAAGACGATCTCGTTGTCGGTCATCACGGCTTCCGGGAGGCCAAGGACGCGCTTCAAGTCGAAGTGGACCTGCAGCGGCTGCTTCGGCTCGCTGCGGCCCGGCGCGAAGGAGTGTGGCCGGAACCAGAGAGAGAGCGTCGTCGGCGGTGCGATCCAGCCTCCGGCGACCTCCTTCGCGACGCGCTCGTCCCAGAAGAGCGGGTTTCCGTTCTCGACCGACGCGAGGCTCGTCAGCATGTACCCGCGCTCGACGTCGAACTCCCCTGCCTCTTCGTAACGCGGCTGGCCGATCCACGCCGCGACCTCGGACGCGAGCCCCTCGCTCATCGGAGCACCGCTCCGCGCGCCGGGCAGACCCGGCGCGACCGTTCGATCGGCTCTCTCATGCGATCACTCCTTCGTGCTGCAACCGCTCGATCTCCTGCGCCGCGACGCCGGCGGCCTCGAGCAGCTCGAACGTGTCCGTCTCGTCAGCGCCGCGCAGAACAACGGGGCCGGGCTCGCGCAGCGCGCCCGCCAGGAGAGGTGCGAGCTGCTGGAAGCGACCCCGCTCCGGGTGCTCGGCCCAGACGAACGCGCCACGTGCTGCGAGCTGCACGTCGCGCGCCAGCTCCGCGACCGACTGCACCGGAGCCACGCAGGTGTCCGCCGCCGCCAGACGCTCCGTCCACTCGTCGCGGCCGTGCGCCGCGAACGCGGCGCGCAGGTCGGCGCGGATCGCCTCCTGCGACCCATCGTCGAGCTGAGAATCGATCCAGCGCTCGAGCCCGAGCGCACGGCACAAGTTGGCCCAGAAGGCCGGCTCGATCGCCGCGACGGCCAGCCACTGGCCGTCACCGGCCGCGTACACGTCGTAGCAGGCGTACCGGCCGCTCAGCAGGTCGCGACCCGGCCCCGGCTCCTCACCGGTCGCGAGATACTGGTCGACGGCGAGCGCCATGAGCGAGGCGACGCCGTCGGCAACCGACACGTCGAGGTAGGCCCCCTGCCCCGTCGCACCGCGATGCACCAGCGCCGCGAGGATCGCGATCGTCGCGTGCATGCCACCGGCCGCCGCGTCGGCGATCGTCGCTCCCGGCAGCGCCGGTCCGCCGTCCGCACGCCGGCCGCTCATGTGGAGGAACCCGCCCACCGCGAGGTAGTCGAGGTCGTGGCCCGCCCAGCGCGCGCGCTCTCCACGCTGCCCGTAGCCGCTGGTCGAGCAGTAGACGATGCGTTCGTTCACCCGCCGCAGGTCGTCGTATCCGATGCCGAGGCGGGCCGCGACGCCCGGCCGAAAGCTCTCGATCAGCACGTCGGCGCGCGCCGCAAGGCGCAGCAGCGCGGCTCGGCCTTCCGCGGCCTTGAGGTCCACGCGGACGCGCTTCATGCCACGCCCGCCGGCGTACGCGTGAAACGGCGCCTCGATCTGCACGGTGCCGGCGCGGCGCGGCGCACCGACCTTCACCACCGTCGCTCCGTAGTCGGCGAGGATCCGCGCACAGCGCGCACCCGGGCCGACACTCGAGAAGTCGAGCACCGTCAGATCGCCGAGCGCCGCGGAGGCCCCCATGGCTCGTGGTCTCAGAAGTTCTTCGGCAGGCCGAGCTTGCGGCGCGCGATGATGTTCTTCTGGATCTCGGAGGCGCCGCCGCCGATCGTGTCGATCACCGTGTAGCGGTAGGTGCGCTCCGCACGGCCGCGCAGCGGCGCGTCCGCCGTGTGGACCCGGAGCTGTCCGCCAGGGCCGATCACGTCGAGCGTCGCGTTGGCGAGCCGCTGCGAGAGCCCGGTCGCGTACAGCTTGTATTCCGACGCCTCGACCGTCGGGGGCTTCCCGCCCTTGAGCGCCTTCGCGACGAATCGCAGCCCGAGTACGCGCGCCACTTCTGTCTGCGTCACGAGCTGCGCGATCGTCTTGCGGACGTACGGGTCCGTTCGCAGCGGCGTGCCGTCGCGCTCCTCGTTTCGCACGTGGTCGACGAGCTCTTCGAGTCGCTGCTGGATCGGCGAGAACGTGAACATCGTGAAGCGCTCGAGGTCGAGCGCCTCGGAGACGTACTGGAAGCCGCGGTTCAGCTCGCCGACGATCGCATCGTCGGGGGCGAAGACGTCGTCGAAGAAGACCTGGTTCGTGATCTCGTCGCCGATCGTCGGCATCGGCTGGATCGTGATGCCGGGCTGCCGCATCGGGATCAGGAACAGCGTGATTCCGTCGTGCTTCGCCCTCGTGGCGTCGGTGCGCGCACCGACCCAGTACCAGTCGGCGAAGTGCGCCGACGTCGTGAAGATCTTCTGGCCGTTGAGCCGCCAGCCCGCACCGTCGCGCGTGGCGCGGAGCTGCATGTTCGCGGCGTCGGAGCCGGCCTGCGGCTCGCTGTAGCCGATCGCGAACTCGATGTCGTTGGCCAGGATCTTCGGCAGGAACTCACGCTTCATCTTCTCGCTGCCGTGGCGGATGATCGTCTTGCCGACGATGCCGACTCCCTTGCCGATCTGTGGGGCGCCGCGCCGCGCGAGGCACTCGTTGAGCAGGTACTCGTAGACGCCGGAGCGCTCGCCGCCGCCGTACTGCTTCGGCCACGTCATGCCGAGCCAGCCTCGTGCAGCGATCTTCTTCATGAACGCGCGGCGCGCCGGCGTGTCGACGAGCTGCGCCATGTTCTCGCGCGTCGGGTCCATGACCTCGGGATCCGCATTCTCGTCGAGAAACTTCTCGACCTCTTCGACGAAGGCCGTCTCCGCAGCGGAGAACTCGAAATCCACGCCAGTCCTCCTTCGAACGCCCGCAAGCGCCGGGCCGCGTCCCGTCTCCCGCTTTCTCGCCGCCCGGCTCGCGCCCCGGGTCCCTGGGCGCCTCTCCTCGATCGCGGCGCCGCCGCGCAGGAGGCTCCGCCCGGCTTTGAATATATACGAGACGTAGCGTATAGTAAATCGGTCGGCGGAGGGCGGTCATGGCGCGATCGGCCGGGGCGGTGCGGGAGCGGCAGGCGACGGTGGTGGGCATCCACGCCCTGCCCTACGCGAAGAACATCGGCATGACCGAACGCAACGCCGGCGCTCGCGCGATCCTCGCCGCGCTGGGTGACGCCGGCCTCGGCGTGGCCGACGTCGACGGCATGTTCCGGTACGTGTGGGAAGGCACGACCGAGATGGAGATGGCGCGCATCCTCGGCGTGCGGAACCTGCGCGCATTCGGCGAGGTCGACTACGGCGGAGGGGCTGGCGCGCCGACCGTCGCGCTCGCCGCGCTCGCGATCGAGAGCGGGCTCGCCGACGTCGTCGTGTGCTGGCGTGCGCGAAATCGCTCGTCGGGCGGCCGCCCGTGGGCGAGCCAGTACCATGCGACCGGGCAGGACCAGTTCGAGCGGCCGTACCACATCGTCCGTCCGGTCGACGGCATGGCGTTTCACGCGCGCCACTGGATCCACCGGTACGGCTGGAAGCCGGAGCTGACCGGGAGCGTCGCGATCACCATCCGCGAGCACGCGCGGCGAAACCCGATGGCGATGATGCGAAAGCCGCTCTCGATGGACGAATACCTCTCGGCGCGCATGATCGCCGACCCCCTGCGGCTGTTCGACTGCTGCCTCGAGACCGACGCCGCGCTCGCGATGGTGCTCACCACGGCCGAGCGGGCGCGCGACCTTCCGTCGTGCCCCGTCTACGTCCAGGGCTACGCGATGGGCTCGGGCCCCGAGATGACCGCGATGACGTTCTTCTACGGTGACGAGCTCGGCGCGACGCCGAACCGCTGGGTCGCACCCGAGCTCTGGCGCAACACGGGCCTCTCGCCACGCGACATCGACGTCGTCCAGTTCTACGACGCCTTCACCTTCCAGATCCCGATCGGATTCCAGGAGTACGGGTTCTGCGCCGATGGCGAGGCGGCCGACTACCTCGCGAGCGGCGAGCACCCGCCCTACAACACCAGCGGCGGCGGCCTGTCCGAGGCCTACACCCACGGCTTCAACCTCCTCGTCGAAGGCGTTCGTCAGGTGCGCGGCACCTCGAGCGATCAGGCGCCGAACGTTCGACACAGCATGGTGACGAGCGGAAACGTCGTTCCGACCGGCGCCATCGTGTTCTCGAAGGAGTCGTGGTGAGCGCCGCCAACCCCGCGCCCTCCTTTCCGATTCCGGTCCCCGACGCCGACACGCAGCCGTTCTGGGACGGCTGCGCGCGCGGCGAGCTGCTGATCCAGCGCTGCGCGAGCTGCGGCCGCTGGCTCTGGCAGCCGCGCCCGATCTGCTCGCGCTGCCAGACACCCGACCCGCCGTGGACCCGCGTCTCGGGCGCGGGCACCGTCGCGTCGTGGACCGTGATCCGCCCGCCGACGCTCGCGGCCTATTCCGAGTTGGTGCCGTTCGTCGTGCTGCTGGTGCAGCTCGACGAGGGTGTGCGACTGCTCGGCTACCTCGTCGACGAGCGCGGGGACTTGCTCCGAACCGACGGCGTTGCCGAGGGTCTGGCGATGGGTTCGCGCGTGGTGCTGCGCTTCCACGACCAGGCTGGCACGATTCTCCCATCGTGGACACTCGCCGTTTGAGAATCGGCCTCACGATCTTCGCGACCGACCGGACGATCGACCTCGGGACCCTCGCGCGTGAGGCCGAGGCGCGCGGCTTCGCCTCGCTCTACGTCCCGGAGCACACGCACATCCCGACCAGCCGCCGCACGCCGCCGCCCACGGGCGACGCCGAGCTCGCCGACGAGTACCGGCGCACCCTCGACCCGTTCGTCGCGCTCGCCGCTGCAGCCGCCGTCACCTCGCGCATCCGGCTCGGAACGGGCATCGCACTCGTCGCGCAGCGCGACCCGATCCTCCTCGCGAAGGAGGTTTCGACGCTCGATCTCGTCTCGCACGGCCGCGCTGTGCTCGGCGTCGGCTACGGCTGGAACGTCGAGGAGATGGAGAGCCACGGCGTCGCGTACGCCACACGTCGCCGCCTGGTTCGCGAGAAGATGCTCGCCACCGAGGCGCTCTGGGCGAACGACGTGGCCTCGTACGAGGGAGATCTCGTGCGGCTGGCGCCTACCTGGCAGTGGCCCAAGCCCGTGCAGCGGCCGCGACCGACCGTGCTCGTCGGCGGCGCGCCGGGCCCGAAGCTCTTCGCGGACATCGCCGAGTGGGCCGACGGCTGGATGCCGATCGGCGGCAAGGGGCTTTGTGACGCGATACCCGTGCTGCGCGACGCCCTCGAGCGGCGCGGGCGTGATCCGAGCGCGCTCGAGATCGTCCCGATGGGCGTCGTACCCTCGCCCGGCAAGCTCGACCACTACGCCTCGATCGGAGTCACCGAGGTCGCACTGCGCCTTCCGTCCGCAGCGCCCGAGCAGGTGCTGCGCCAGCTCGACGCGTATCGGCCGTACCTGCGGTAGCTATCGCTTCGCCAGCACCGCCGAGCCGTGACCGAACAGGCCCTGATTGACCGCGAGGCCGAGGCGCGCGCCTTCGACCTGCCGGCCTGCCGCCTGTCCACGGAGCTGCCACGTGAGCTCGCAGAGCTGCGAGATCGCCTGCGCCGGGATCGCCTCTCCGAAGCAGGCGAGGCCACCGCTCGCGTTGACGGGAATTCGCCCCCCGAGTGTCGTCTCGCCGTCGCGCAGCAGCTTCTCGGCGCCACCTGGCTTCGCGATGCCGATGTTCTCGTACCAGTCGAGCTCGAGCGCGGTCGAGAGGTCGTAGACCTCGGCGAGATCGAGGTCCTCGGGAGCGACGCCGGCCGATTCGTAGACGCGACGCGCGATCGAGTCCTTGAACGGAACTTCGGGCGCAGCGACGGCCGCGGCCGAATCGGTCGAGAAGTTCGGCATCTCGATGATCGTGTTCGGAAAGCACGGCGTCACGGTCGAGACGGCCGCGATCGTGACGGGGTTCGCCGCGTGCCTGCGTGCGAACTCCATGCTCGTGAGGACGACCGCGGCGCCACCATCGCTCGTTGCGCAGATGTCGAGCAGGCGAAGCGGGTCCGAGACGACCGGCGAGGCCATGACCTCGTCGAGCGATACGGCCTTGCGATAGCGCGCGTTCGGGTTCGCGAGCCCGTGACGGCTGTTCTTCACCTTGACGCGCGCGAAGTCCTCGGCGGTTGCACCGAAGACCTCCATGCGGCGCCGCGCATACAGACCGAAGTAGATCGGGTTCGTCGCGCCGAGCAGCCGGAAGCGCAGCCAGTCCGGGTCGCTCGGGCGGTCGCCCCCCGCCGGCGCGAAGAAGCCCTTCGGCGTCGTGTCGGCTCCGACCACGAGCGCCACGTCGCACAGGCCCGCGAGGATGCGCGCGCGCGCAACGTCGATCGCCTGCGCGCCCGTGGCGCACGCGCCGTACGTGCTCGTCACGTCGACGCCGGTCCAGCCGAGCGCCTGCGCAAAGGTCGCTGCGGCTACGTAGCCGGGGTAGCCGTTCCGGATCGTGTCCCCGCCCGCAACGAACTGGACGTCCTTCCATTCGATGCCAGCGTCGGCGAGCGCCGCACGCGCGGCCGCGACGCCGTACTCGACGAAGCTGCGACCCCACTTGCCCCACGGATGCATCCCGACACCGAGGACTGCGACCGGATCCGCCATTCGGGTCTCCTCGCGAGCGGCGCTAGGCCGCGACCGGGCGCCACTTCCAGATGACGTACTCGTTCGTGTCGTCCTCGAAGAGCGCGTCGAGGACGAGCTCCATCTCCTGACCGACCCGGAACGCCGACGCATCGACCCCCGAAGCCACCTGCCCCAGCACCACCATCTTCTCGGCGCCGAGCTCGACGGCGGCGATCGTGTAGGGCTCGAAGGGCTGCTTCGCGACGAAGGGCGGAGGCGGCGCGTAGCGGTTGTCCGTCCACGACCACAGGCGGCCGCGCCGCGAGAGCTGCGTCTCCTCGAGCTCGCCGTGGCCGCAGCCCGGGTTCCGGCAGAACGACTCCCTCGGGAAGTAGACCGTGCCGCAGGCGCGGCAGCGTACGCCGAGCAGGCACGGCGCCGAGCCATCCATGCGGAACCAGCCCTCGATCGCGGGCACCCGCGCCTTCGACTCCGCCATCGCTGCACCTCCGCCCCACCCCGCTCACCCCGCTCACCACGGCGCGCGCGGGAGGCTGGCCCTATACGAGACGTAGCGTATCATAACTCCCCGCCGCGCGTCCGTGGGCCTCGCGCGGCTCCCCGCGCCGCGGCGCGGCGTCGAGCGCGGCGGCCCGGCTCGCCTGGCGCGAGGAGGAGCGATGGACAAGCGCGCAACCGCGGACGAGGTGGTGCGCGAGATTCGCGACGGGATGACCGTCGGGATCGGAGGCTGGGGCTCACGCCGCAAGCCGATGGCGCTGGTCCGCGCGCTCCTCCGCTCGCCCGTCACGGGCCTCACCGTCGTCTCGTACGGCGGCCCCGACGTCGGGCTCCTGTGCGCTGCGGGCAAGGTCCGCCGCGTCGTCTACGGCTTCGTCTCGCTCGACTCGATCCCGCTCGAGCCTCACTTCCGCAAGGCCCGCGAGAGCGGTGGCATCGATGCCGTCGAGTACGACGAGGGGATGCTGCAGTGGGGCCTGTACGCGGCCGCCCTTCGCCTGCCGTTTCTGCCGACGCGCGCGGGCCTCGGCTCCGACGTTCTGCGGCAGGATCCACAGCTCGCGACCGTTCGCTCTCCCTACGAGGACGGAGAGGAGCTCGTCGCGATGCCGGCGCTCTCGCTCGACGTCGCACTCGTCCACATGAGTCGCGCCGACGCGCGTGGCAACGCGCAATACCTCGGCCCCGACCTCTATTTCGACGACCTCTTCTGCATGGCGGCGAAGCGGCGCTTCGTCTCGTGCGAGCGCGTCGTCGAGACCCCCGACCTGTTGAAGTTCGGCTCCGTCCATACCCTGCGTCTCAATCGCACGATGGTCGATGCCGTGATCGAGACGCCGAACGGCGCTCACTTCACCGAGTGTCCGCCCGACTACGGGCGTGACGAAGCCTTTCAGCGCGCGTACGCCGCGACTGCGAAGAGCCCCGAGGCCTTCGCTTCCTTCCGTGCGAAGTACCTCGACGTCTCGGAGAGCGACTACCAGCGACTCGTTCGAGAGGAAGGGCCCCGATGAGACATCCGTCCGCGCGCCCGAGCCTCGCGCGTGCGGCGCGCGGAGGGGTCTTCCGATGAGCGAGGCCCGGCGCGACGAGATCTGCGCCGTCGCGATCGCCGAGATCTTCCGGGGCGACGGCGAGATCCTCGCGAGCGCGATGGGAACGCTGCCGACGATCGGCGCGCGACTCGCGAAGATGACCTTCGAGCCCGACCTTCTGATCAGCGACGGATTCGCGTACCTGCTCGGGGACGTCCCGCCGGTGGGTGCGCCGGGTGACTCCGTCGTCGAAGGCTGGCTCCCGTTCCGTAGCGTCTTCGACCTCGTGTGGTCGGGGCGTCGCCACGTGCTGATGGGCGCGACGCAGATCGACCGCTTCGGGAACCAGAACATCTCGTGCATCGGAGATTTTCGCCGGCCATCGGTGCAGCTCATCGGGACGCGCGGCGCTCCGGGAAACACGCTGCACCACAAGACCAGCTACTGGATTCCGAACCACTCGAAGAAGGTCTTCGTCGACACGGTCGACGTCGTCTGCGGCGTCGGCTACGACCGCGCCGCAGCGCTCGGCCCGCTGGCGTCGCGCTTCCACGCGATTCCGCGCGTCGTCTCGAACCTCGGCGTGTTCGACTTCGAGACCCCCGAGCGCCGCATGCGCCTGCGCTCGCTGCACCCTGAAGTGACGCTCGACGAGGTGATCGCGAGCACGGACTTCGACCTCGTGATCCCGAAGACCGTGGCCCAGACCCGCCTCCCGACTGCGGACGAGCTGCGCCTGCTGCGCGAGCACATCGATCCGCTCGGGATCGGCGCGCGCGAGCTGAGGAGCTGAGCCCTGCACCCCGCCCTCCACACGCGCCTGTGTGCGCTGCTCGACATCCGAGTCCCCGTCCTCCAGACGGCGATGGGATGGGTCGCGACGCCCGAGCTCGTCGCGGCCTCGTGCAACGCCGGTGCCATGGGCTTTCTCGCGACGGCGACGGTGCCTCCCGACGAGGTCGACCGGGCGATCGCGCGCGTCGGCGAGCTCACCGACCGCCCCTTCGGCGTGAACTTCCTCATGGAGGCGCCTGGCGCCGAGAAGACGGTCGAGGCCATCGTGCGCCGCCGCGTGAAGGCCGCGAGCTACGGCCGTGGCCCGCGAAAAGACTTCATCCAGCGGATGAAGGATGCGGGCGTCCTGTGCATCCCCACCGTCGGAGCCCCGCGTCACGCCGAGAAGGCGGCCGCGCTCGGCGCCGACGTGATCGTGATCCAGGGCTCGGAGGGCGGAGGGCACACCGGATCGACCCCGACCACGCTGTTGCTTCCGCAGGTCCTCGACCGCGTCCGGGTTCCGGTCGTCGCGGCCGGGGGTTTCTACGACGGCCGAGGCCTCGCGGCTGCCCTCGCGTGGGGAGCCGACGGCGTTGCCATGGGAACGCGCTTCCTTCTCACGGCCGAGAGCCCCGTCCCGGCCGAGACGCTCGCCCGCTACTTCGCAGCCAGCGTCGACGAGATCCGCATCACGACCGAGGTGGATGGCCTTCCGCAGCGCGTGATCGTCAACGATCTGGTTCGTCGCCTCGAGTCGGGAAGCGCACCCGCGCGGCTGCTGCGCGCACTGCGCAGCGCGCTCGCCTACCGCCGCCTCACGGGAGCGTCTGCGCGCGAGCTGCTACGAAGCGCGGTCGCGTTGCAACAGGGTGAGAAGCTGACGCGAACACAGGTGCTGATGGCCGCCAACGCGCCGATCCTCATCCGGCGTGCGATGGTCGAGGGCGCTGCGGACGAGGGCGTGCTCCCGAGCGGACAGGTCGCGGGTCTGCTTCACGACCGGCCGCCCGTGAAGGAGCTCATCGAGCACATCGTCGCCGAGGCTTCGGAGCGGCTCGCCACGCTCGCGAAGCCAGGAGGGCCGCCGTGTACGTGAAGACCACGATCGAGAACGGGATCGCCGAGGTCCTGCTCGCCCATCCGCCCGTCAATGCCCTGCCGAGCGCCGGCTGGTTCCACCT
>JADLGR010000273.1 GCA_020849175.1 Deltaproteobacteria bacterium | reverse complement strand
GCAGAGCTTCCCTAGCGCTGGATCAGCTCGATCTTGTAGCCGTCGGGATCCTCGAGGAACGCGATCACGGTCGTTCCGTGCTTCATGGGCCCCGGCTCGCGCGTGACTCGAGTGCCGGCGGCGCGCGCTCGATCGCAGGCGGCGTGGATGTCGGAGACGCCGATCGCGACGTGGCCGAAGCCGTCGCCGAGGTCGTAGCGGTCGCGTCCCCAGTTGTACGTGAGCTCGAGCACGGCGCCGTGCGACTCGTCGCCGTAGCCGACGAAGGCGAGCGTGAACTTCCCATCGGGATAGTCCTTGCGGCGAAGCAGCGTCATGCCGAGCACGTCGCAGTAGAAGCGGACTGCGCGCTCGAGGTCGCCGACGCGGACCATCGTATGCAGGATTCGCACGATCCGGAGGCTACGCCTCCCGCGAAGCACGGGCATCCACCTGCGGCCCGGAGCAGGGCCCCGAACCCTCTTCACTTGCCCTCTGCGTCCTCATCGCCCGCAGAGAGATGCGCAGGTGTATTCTCTAAGTAGCTGTATATCATAAAGAAACAGCAGAAGTTCCACCCCGCGCTCCGATATGACGATGAACATATCTTCACTTATGAACTATCATTCATTATACCGGTGTACTGGAACGGAGGCCGCTGGCGATGAACGAGCAGGTCCGTCCGAATGCGCTCGCAAGCCGGGCCGTGCGCCGGCGCATGCGCACGCGCGAGCGGATCGTCGCTGCGGCGCGCGCGGTGATCGCGCGAAAGGGCATCGACGCGACCACGATCGCCGACATCACGACCGAGGCAGACGTCGGCATCGGCTCGTTCTACAACCACTTCGAGTCGAAGGAGCGCCTCGTCGAGACACTGGTGGCGCAGGCGATCGAGACGCACGGTGTCACGCTCGACCGGTGCGTGGCTGCCGTCTCGGACCCGGCGGAGCGCTTCGCGATCTGCGTGCGTCACACGATCCGCATGGCCGACCACGATCCCGTTTGGGCGTGGTTCACGGTGCGTGCAGGCGCCTACCTCCGCGAGCTCGAGTCGGGTCTCGGCGTGCGTTTGATCCGCGATCTCGCCAGCGGAATCGAGTCGGGCCGCTTCACGCCGCGCGACCTCCGCTCTTCGCTCGTCGTGATCGCCGGCGCGGTGGTCGCCGCGATGCAGGGCCGCCTGCTCGGCGCGCGCGATCTGCCCGCCGACCATCTCATCGCCGAGCAGCTCCTTCGCATGCTCGGCGTGCCTGCGCACGAGGCCGAACGAACGGCGGCCGTTCCGATCGGTGAGCTCGAAGGCGAGCCGCAGCGCACGACAGCGAACGGAGGTGCTCGATGAGCGGCTCTTCGCAGGCGACGGCACGACAGGTCGCGATGGTCTTCGATCTCAACAAGTGCATGGGATGCCAGAGCTGCGCCGTCGCATGCAAGATGATCTGGACGCGCGAGGCCGGGGAAGAGCAGCAGTGGTGGTGCACGGTGAACACGCAGCCTGGACGCGGCGCACCGCGCGACTGGGAGTCGATGGGAGGAGGCTACCGCGACGGAAGGCTCGTGCTCGGTCGTGAACCCGCACCGGAGGAGATCGGCGGCGGCTGGCAGTTCAACTTCGACGAGGTCTTCCATGGCGGTCGCGGGCATGCCGCGCACCTGACGCCGAAGGCGAACGGCCGCGAACCCGAGTGGGGCCCCAACTGGGACGAAGACCAGGGCGGCGGTGAGTATCCGAACGCGTACTTCTTCTACCTGCCGCGCCTGTGCAACCACTGCACGAAGCCGGCCTGCGTCGAGGCGTGCCCGAACGGCGCGATGCGCAAGCGCCGCGAGGACGGCATCGTGGTGCGCGACGAGGAAGCCTGCCGCGGCGCGCGCGACTGCATCAAGGCCTGTCCGTACAAGAAGATTTACTTCAACCACGTTCGAAACGTCTCGCAGCACTGCATCGGCTGCTGGCCGCGTCTCGAGCGTGGCGTCGCGCCGGCGTGCGTCCGCAACTGTCCCGGCCGCCTCGCCTTCGTCGGCTTCCTCGACGACGAGGGGGGCCCGATTCACCGGCTCGTCCACGAGTGGCAGGTGGCGTTGCCCCTCCATCCCGAGTACGGAACCGAGCCGAACGTCTTCTACGTGCCGCCCCTCTCGCCGCACCCGCTTCGCGCCGACCGCTCGATCGACGAGTCGACGCCGCGCATCCCGCCCGCGTACCTCGAGTCGCTCTTTGGTCCGCGCGTGCACGACGCGCTCGAACGCCTGCGCGGCGAGCTCGCGACCGTGCGCTCGGGAGGGCGCTCCGAGCTCCTCGACACGCTCATTGCCTACGAGTTCCGCTCGCTGCTCGGGCCGTTCACGGCCGAGCCGGCAACGATCGGCGCGACCGCGCCGGGGAAGGAGGCGCGATGACGCCCGTGACGGCGCCCACGACGACCGAGGAGCGCTACCGGCGCCGCCTGGAGTTCGATCGCGCGACCTTCGGCACGCACTGCGTCAACTGCCATCCGAACGACTGTCCGGTGTACGTGTTCGCGAAGGATGGTCGGGTCGTGTTCGAGGAGGCGGCAGCGATCCTCGAAACGGTCGAGCCCGGTGTTCCCGACATGAATCCGATGATCTGTCAGAAGGGTCTCGCCTGGAGCCGCCAGCTCGATTCGCCCGACAGGATCCTCCACCCGCTCCGCCGCGCCGGCGAGCGCGGCGAAGGCCGCTGGGAGCGGATCACGTGGGACGAGGCGCTCGCCGAGGTGGCCGATGCGGTCGTCGATGCGATCGCCGACGTCGGGCCCGAGTCGGTCGTGCTCGAGGGGACGCCCGAGATCTCGGCGACGATCCCTGCGGCACGCTTCATGGGCATGCTCGGCGGAACCGTTCTCGACGTCGATGCAACGATCAACGACTTCTGGGCAGGCCTTCAGGCCGTCTTCGGGAAGTTCACGTTCGCCAGCTCGGTCGACGACCAGTTCCACTCCGACGTTCTGCTGATCTGGCACTCGAATCCGGCGTACACGAGGATCCCGGCCTTCCACTATCTGGTCGAAGCGCGATATCGGGGCGCGACACTCGTCCTCATCTCGCCGGACGTGAGCCCGTCACACAGCCACGTCGACGTCCACGTTCCGGTTCGACACGGCAGCGACGCGGCGCTCGCGCTCGCGATGTGTCAGGTGCTGCTCGCGGAAGACCTGGCCGATCTGCGCTTCGCGGCGGAGCAGACGGACCTTTCGTTGCTCGTCCGCGTCGACGACGGCACGTACCTGCGCGACTCCGACGTCCGCGCCGGCGGCCGCAGCGATCGCTTCTTTCAGTGGCGCCCCGAAGTCGGCCCCTGTCCCGCCGATCCCGGCAGCCTCTCACTCGCGTTCGAGCCCGTGCTCGAGGGCACGCTCGAGGTGACGCTCGCCTCGGGAGGCCGAGTTCGGGTCGAGCCGCTGCTCGCGAGGGTCCGGCGTGAGCTCGATGCGCACTACACGCCGGAGGCCGCCTCACGCGTGTGTGAGGCGCATCCCGAGACGATCCGCATGCTCGCACGCAAGGTGGCGCGCGGGCGAACGCACATCGTCCTCGGAGCCGGAGTCGCGAAGTACTTCCACGGCGATCTCATGACGCGCGCGATGCTGCTGCTCCTCGGACTCACGGGAAACTGGGGCAAGAAGGGAACCGGTATCGGTGGGTGGTGTTCGTCGATGTTCGACGGGCACGGTACCGCGATGGCGAAGGCGAAGCCCGGCCGCGCCGGGGCACGCGAGCTGTTCGATGGCTTCCGCGCCATGACCGAGGCGATGCGCAGTCAGGATCCGACGCTGAGTTCCGAGCTCGCCGATCGCGCGCTCTGGCGAATGATCGGTCCGACGCGCGGCATGGTCCCGCCCGCCTTCTACTGGTACTGGCACGCGGGATTCGCAGAGCGGTGGAATCGGCCCGAGTGGAACGACCCGGCGATGTCGCGCCGCTTCGACGACTACTGGAAAGAGGCGATCGAGTCCGGCGCGTGGAGCCAGGTCGCTGCGCCCTCACCCGAGCGGCCACCGCGCGTGCTGCTCGAGATCGGCGGCAACACGCTGCGCCGAACGCGAGGCGGGCAGGGTGTCTTGCTCGAGCACCTGTGGCCGAAGCTCTCGAAGATCGTGGCGATGGACTACCGCATGTCCGAGACGGCGCTCCACGCCGACATCGTCCTTCCGGCGACACAGCACCACGAGAAGGTCGCCCTCAACATGCCGACGCCGTGGACGATGCTGCTCACGATGTCGGATGCGGCGGTGCCGCCGGCCGGTGAAGCGCGCAGCGAGTGGGAGGTGCTGGCCGACCTCGCGCGCGCGATCGAGCGCAGCGCCAGGCAGCGCGGGATCGTGCAGTACCGCGACCGAACGGGAGCAGTCCATCGCTTCGACGACCTGTGGAGCCGCTTCGCGCTCGACGGCGTATTTGCGAGCGAGGAATCGGCCGTCGCCGAGATGGTGGCCGACGCCGCCGAGACCGGGAATCTGCCGGCCGGTACGACGATCGAGACCTTCCGCGAGAACGGCCACGTGCGCTACGCGAACTGGGGCTTCCTCGCGCTCGCGACGGCGCAGGCCTCGCCGTTCCCGAAGGGCGAGACGCATGCTCCGCTGCGCGATCACGTCGAGCGCGGGCTGCCGTATCCGACGCTCACACG
>JADLGR010000272.1 GCA_020849175.1 Deltaproteobacteria bacterium | reverse complement strand
GTGGCGAGTGCGAGGGCGAGGGCTGCGACCGGGCGACCGGGTCGGCACCGATCGAGACGAAGACGCTGCGCCTCGACTCGGCCGGGACCGGACGCGCCGAGATCCCTGTCGACGCCGGCGGTCGGCCACGCGAGCTCGCCATCGAGCTCGCGTGGCGCGATCCGGCCGGCGCGCTGCAAACCGCCGCAGCGCGCGCCTCGCTCTGGCCCGCGTCGCGCGTCGTCGGTCTGCGCGTCGAAGGCGGGTGGACGAAGCCCGAGGCGGTTCACGCGGTGGCGGTCGTGGTCGACCTCACGGGCAAACCCGTGGCGGGCGCTCCGGTGACGATCGACGCCTTCGAGCGCAGGACCTATACGCATCGACGTCGGCTGGTCGGAGGCTTCTACGCCTACAGCAGCGCCGAGCAGACGAGCGCGCTGCGTCGCTTCTGCGAGGGCAAGACCGACGCATTTGGCCGTCTCGCCTGCGATGCAGCGATCGCGAACGTGAGCGACGTCGTCCTCGAGGCGCGAACGACCGATCCGCAGGGGCGAGCGGCGACGACGCACGACGAGACCTGGCTCGCGGGCGATGACGACGCGTGGTTCGAGCCGGGTGAAGGGGATCGCATGGACGTCCTGCCCGAGAAGCGGACGTACGAGCCCGGCGAGCGCGCGCGCTTGCAGGTTCGAATGCCGTTTCGCGAGGCGACCGCGCTCGTCGCGACCGAGCGCGGCGGTGTCGGCGAGCATTTCGTCGTTCGTCTCACGGGAAGCGATCCGGTCGTCGAGGTCCCCATCACCGGAGCCGGCGCACCGAACGTCTTCGTGTCGGTGCTCGCGGTCCGCGGCCGCGCCGGCGACGTACAGCCGACGGCGCTGGTCGATCTCGGTCGCCCGGCGTACCGCCTCGGCATCGCAGAGATCGAGGTCGGATGGAAGGAGAGCCGGCTGGGCGTTCGCGTCATGCCCGAGCGCGAGGTCTACCGGGTGCGCGAGAAGGCGCGCGTCGCGATCGAGGTCGCGCCGGAGGGCAGCGCGAAGCTTCCGCCCGGCGCCGAGGTCGCGGTGGCGGCCGTCGACGAGGCGCTGCTCGAGCTGCTGCCGAACCGGAGCTGGGACCTGCTCGCGGCGATGATGGGACGACGCAGCTTCGACGTCACGACCGCGACCGCGCAGGGACTCGTGATCGGCAAGCGCCACTTCGGCCTGAAGGCCCTCCCGCACGGCGGCGGTGGCGGCCGCAAGCCGACGCGCGAGCTCTTCGAGACGCTCCTGCTCTGGCAGGGACGCGTGCCGCTCGACGCGAAGGGTCGCGCCAGCGTCGAGGTCCCCCTCGACGACTCGCTCACGAGCTTCCGCATCGCAGCCGTCGCCACGGCCGGCGCGGGCCTGTTCGGAACGGGCGCAGCGTCGATCCGAACCACGCAGGAGCTGATGGTGCTGCCCGGCCTGCCGAGCGTCGTCCGAGAGGGCGATCGCTTTCGCGCACACTTCACGCTGCGCAACACCGCGGAGCGTTCGACCGACGTCGTGCTGTCCGCGCAGGTCTCCGGTCTTCCGGCACCGCTCGCTCCGCTCTCTCTCGCACTCGGTGCCAGCGAAGGACGCGAGGTGGGCTGGGACGTGACGGTGCCGGCGGGCATCGAGACGCTCGGCTGGGACGTCACCGTGCAGGCGGGCGGACGCGAAGGCGATCACCTCCGAGCGAGCCAGCGCGTCGTCCCTGCCATCCCGGTGCGGGTGATCCAGGCCAGTGTCGCACCACTCGAACCGGAGCTCCACGTCGCGATCGAGCGACCCGCCGCCGCGCTACCGGGCCGCGGCGGCGTCGAGGTCTCGGTCCGCGCGAAGCTGGGAGACGGCGTGGGCGCCGTCGAGCGATTCCTTCGTCGCTATCCGTACGTCTGCCTCGAGCAGAAGGTCTCGCGTGCCGTCGGTCTGCGCGACGCGGCGCTCTGGCAGGACGTCGTCGCGGCGCTTCCCGCTCTTCTCGACGAGGACGGCCTCGCGAAGTTCTTTCCGTCCATGCGCGAGGGAAGCCCCGTCCTGACGGCCTACGTGCTCTCGATTGCGGACGCGGCGGGCCTCGCGATCCCCGACGCGCCACGCGCTGCGATGCTCTCCGGTCTCGAGCGCTTCGCGGAAGGGAAGCTGCAGCGCGCCTCCGTCGTACCCGCCCCCGACCTTCCGCTGCGAAAACTCGCGGCGATCGAGGCTCTCTCGCGCTACGGGCGCGCGAAGCCGGCGCTGCTCGGCGGTCTCGCGAGCGATCCCGCCCTCTGGCCGACTTCGACGCTCCTCGACTGGATCGGGATCCTGCGTCGAACGTCCGGCATTCCGCGCTCCGCCGAGCGACTGCGCGAGGCGCGGCGCCTGCTGCGCGCGCGACTCGTGCTGCAGGGAACGACACTCGACTTCTCGACACAGAACAGTGACGATCTCGCCTGGCTCCTCGCCACGCCGGATACCAACGCAGCACGCGCCATTCTCGACGCTCTCGCGAGCGGTGCTCCCGCGCAGGAGACAGCTCGCCTCGTCCGCGGCTCCCTCGGGCGGCAGGTCCAGGGAACGTGGGACTCGACGATGGCCGACGCGTGGGGGGTCGTCGCCCTCGGCGACTTCTCGAAGGCGTTCGAGAGCACGCCGGTTTCGGGAGCCGTCGAGGCGACGCTCATGGGGGTCACGAGGCGGCTCGCGTGGCGGGACGCCGCGCAGCCCGCAACGCGCTTCGACTGGCCGGCCGGCGCCGCCGGGCTGCGGCTGCGACAGGACGGTCCGGGCCGGCCGTGGGCAACGGTGCAGAGCCTCGCGGCGATTCCCATCGACACACCCGTGTCGAGCGGCTTCACGCTCACGAAGCGGATCGAGCCGCTGCAGCAGAGACAGGCCGGACGCCTCTCGCGCGGCGACGTGGTGAAGGTGACGCTCGACGCCGCCGCGCAGACCGACGCCGCCTGGGTCGCCCTTCGCGACCCGGTCCCGGCCGGCGCGACGATCCTCGGCAGCGGCCTCGGCGGCGGCTCGCTCGTTGCGAACGCCGTCGCCGCCGCAGCGGCGCCGTGCCCGTGCCCGGCCTTCACCGAGCGCAGCGCCGAGGCCTTCACGCAGTACTACGAATGGGTTCCGCAAGGCCCCTTCCGCGCCGAGTACGTGATGGTGCTGGGGCAGGACGGCACCCTCTTGCTACCGCCGTCGCGAGTCGAAGCGATGTACGCGCCGGACACCTTCGCGGAGTCTCCGAACGCGCCGGTCGTCGTGACGCCGTGAGCGGGTCGCCCGGGCGGCGCAGACGCCTCGTGGCCGCGCTCGTCGCGGGAGCCGCCGTGCTCGTCGTCGTCGTTTCGAGCGCGACGCGCGACGTCGCGCCCTGGCCACCCCATTTCGACGAGGTGCGCGCGGCGTGGCGTCCGTCGGACGCGCGACTCCTCGATCGCCACGGTACGATCCTCACCGAGCGCCGCGTCGACCCGCACGTGCGGCGTCTCGCGTGGACGCCGCTCACCGAGATCTCTCCGGCGATCGTCCATGCCGTGCTGCTCTCCGAGGACGGGCGGTTTCGCGAGCACGGCGGCGCCGACCTGCGCGCGCTCGCGGCCGCCGTGCGCGACGCGCTCGTGCACGGGCGCCGTCGCGGCGCGAGCACGATCACCATGCAGCTCGCAGCGCTGCTGCGCCCGGACCTCGCACCGCGCGGCGGCGGGCGCTCCTTCTCGCAGAAGCTGCGGCAGATCGCGGCCGCGCGCGTGCTCGAGGCACGCTGGTCGAAGAACGAGATCCTCGAGGCCTACCTCAACCACGCGAGCTTCCGCGGCGAGCTGCAGGGCATCGGCGCCGCCGCGCGCGGCCTCTTCGACAAGGAGCCGCACGGCGTCGGCGACGACGAGGCGCTCGTGCTCGCCGCGCTGCTGCGTGCGCCCAACGCCGGGCCCGCGCGCGTCGCGCAGCGCGCGAGCGCGCTCGCAGCGCGGAGCGCAATCGAGCCCGCCCTCGCCGCTTCCCGCGCGCTCGAAGCCCTCACGCGCGCGCCGGTCGTGGCGCGATCGTCCGATCTCGCGCCGCATCTCGCCGCGCGCCTGATCACGCCTGGAGCGGCGCACGACGTCTCGACCACGCTCGACGCCGGCATCCAGCGCCTCGCGGGCGAGGCGCTGCGCGACCAGCTCCTCGCGCTCTCGGGCCGCAACGTGCGCGACGCCGCTGCGCTCGTCGTCGAGAACGCGACGGGAGACGTCCTCGCGTGGGTCGGAAGCAGCGGCAGCCTCTCGGCAGCGCCGCACGTCGATGGCGTTCGGGCGCGGCGCCAGGCCGGATCGACGCTCAAGCCTTTTCTCTACGCCCTGGCCTTCGAGGACCGCCTGCTGACGCCGGCCTCACACCTCGACGATTCTCCACTCGACGTCTCGACACCCAACGGTGTCTATCGACCGGAGAACTACGATCGGGTCTTTCGTGGCTTCGTCACGGCACGCGTCGCCCTCGCCTCGTCGCTCAACGTGCCGGCCGTGCGCACCGTGCAGCAGGTCGGCGTCGACCGCTTCGTCGAGCGGCTCGCTGCGCTCGGCTTCGAGGAGCTGCGACGCCCCGACCATTACGGCGAGTCGGTCGCGCTCGGATCGGCCGACGTGACGCTCGCCGAGCTGGTCGCGGCCTACCGCTCCCTCGCTCGCGGCGGCGTCTTCGCCCCGCTGCGCGTCGTCCCCGGCGAGGCGGTGCGGGACGGCCAACGCGTGTTCTCGCCGGCGGCGAGCTTCGTCGTCGCGTCGATCCTCGCCGACCGCTCGAGCCGGAGCGTCACGTTCGGCCTCGAGAGTCCGCTCGCAACGCCAGGCTGGACGGCGGTCAAGACCGGGACCAGCAAGGACATGCGCGACAACTGGTGCATCGGCTTCTCGTCCGAGGTGACGGTGGGCGTCTGGGTGGGAAACTTCGCGGGCGATCCGATGTGGCAGGTCTCGGGCGTCGACGGCGCTGCGCCTGCGTGGCTCGAGATCGTTCAGGCGCTCGCGCACGAGCGTCCGGGCCGTACGCCAGAGACACCGATCGGTGTCGTCTGGCACGACGGCGGCTGGATCCTCGCCGGGACCGAGCCGGTCGACCGCGCCGCTCCGCCGGCGCCGCGCCCGCGCCGCATTCGCGCCCCGTCCGACACGACGATCATCGCGCTCGACCCGGACATTCCAGAACGGCGCCAGCGCGTGTTCTTCGAGAGCGACCCAGCCGACGCGCGGCTTCGCTGGCGCCTCGATGGTGCCCTCCTCGGCGGGGCGGGAGACCTCGCGCTCTGGGAGCCCGTTCGCGGGCGTCACCGACTCGAGCTCGTCGACGCAGCGGGCGCGGCCGTCGACGCCGTCCGCTTCGAGGTGCGCTGAGCGCGAGGAGCGCTCCTCGCTCGCTTCCACACGCGCAGCCGGCGGACGGCGACGCCACGAGGCCTACGCGATCGTGATCTCCGGGGTGGCGTAGACGTCCTGGATCGCGTTCAGCAGTGTGACGCCGTCTTTGATCGGCTTCTGGAACGCCTTGCGTCCGGAGATGAGCCCCATGCCACCAGCGCGCTTGTTGATCACGGCCGTCTTCACGGCATCGAGCAGGTCGTGCTCGCCCGACGCACCACCCGAGTTGATCAGCCCCGCGCGACCCATGTAGCAGTTCGCGACCTGGTAGCGCGTGAGGTCGATCGGGTGGTCGGTCGTGAGCTTCGAGTAGACGAGCTTGCTGGTCTTGCCGAAGCCCTTCAGCTCGGGGTCGTTGTAGCCGCCGTTTCCTTCCGGGAGCTTCTGCTTGATGATGTCGGCCTGGATGGTGACACCGAGGTGGTTCGCCTGTCCGGTGAAGTCCGCCGAAACCGCGTGGTCCGCAGTCTTGGTCTTGAACGCGTTGTTGCGAACGTAGCACCACAGGACGGTGAACATCCCGAGCTCGTGCGCTTCTGCGAACGCCTCGGAGATCTCCTGGAGCTGGCGGCGCGATTCCTCCGAGCCCCAGTAGATCGTTGCGCCGACGCCCGCGGCGCCCATGTCGAAGCACTGGCGAACGTTCCCGAACGGAACCTGATCGAAGGTGTTCGGATAGCTGAAGAGCTCGCTGTGATTGATCTTCACGATGAACGGGATCTTGTGCGCGTAGCGGCGCGCCATCATCCCGAGAACGCCGTACGTGCTCGCGACCGCATTGCATCCGCCCTCGACCGCGAGCGTGAGAATGCCGTCGGGGTCGAACATCACGGGGTTCGGCGCGAACGACGCGGCCGCCGAGTGCTCGATGCCCTGGTCGACCGGGAGAATCGAGAGGTAGCCCGTCCCGGCGAGCCGGCCTGTGTTGTACATGCGCTGGAGGTTCGCGAGCACGCCGGGCTTGCGATCGCTCGGGCCGAGCACGCGCTCGACGAAGTCCGGGCCGGGGAGCTGCAGCATGCTCTTGTCGATGGTCTGGCACTTGTGCTCGAGCAGCCCCGGCCCTTCGGCGCCGAGGATCTCCTGGATTCGCTTGATCTGGGACATGCCTTCTCCTCTCATCGGCCGGCCCGCGGCCGGAGGCGGAGAGTAGCCCTCCGCGGCCCGGCGGGCAGCAGGAGGACTGCCCCGGCGAGGAGCGCGGCGGGGCCGACGGCGCCGCCGACGGTGAGAAAAAGAGGCGCACCGCCACCCGGAGGAACGGCCGCGAGCCGGGCCGCCCGCTCGTGCACGCCGATCGTGTCGGACGCCTCACCTGTCGCGTCGATCACCGCCGAGATACCGGTATTGGTGACGCGAACCTGCGGTCGGCGCGTCTCGATGCTGCGAAATGCCGACGTGACGAGGTGCAGGCGCGGGCCTTCTGCATCGGCGAACCACGAGTCGTTCGAGAGCGTGACGAGCAAGTCCGCGCCGCCGCGAACGGCCACGCGCGCGAGGTCGGGGTCGACGGCGTCGTAGCAGATGAGGGGCGCGATGCGGAGGCGCCGGCCGGCCGGAAGATCGACCGGCAGCACCGCCGCGCCGCTTCCTGCCGACCAGGTGCCGAGCCAGGGGAGCAGGCCGCGCAGCGTCGCAGAATCGAGCCAGGCTGGGACGCGTTCGGTCAGCGGAAACAGGCGCACCTTGCGATAGACGTCGAAGCCCGCGCGGCCCGGGCCTTCCGGCTCGAGAAGTATCGCCGCGTTGAACTCGCGTCCGTCCTCGGTGTCGTACGCTCCGAAGACGAGCGGAACGCCCGCTCGCGCGACGAAGGCTGCGATCTCGCGATCGAACGCCGCACCCGCCTCGCTCTTCGGCGTCCCGAACGTCGTCGGATAGACGGTCTCGGGCCAGACCACGAGATCGGGGTGGCCGCCGGCGAGCGCCTCGCTCGAGAGCGCGAGGTACGTGTCGAGGATCACGCGCGTCGCCTCGAAGGTCCCGAACCGCTGTGCCAGGCGGCCATAGCGGCTGATGTCGCCCTGGACGAGCGCCACCGTCGCGAGCGGAGGGCCGCTCGCCTCCGCGCGGAGCTGCGCCATGCGGACGACTCCGTAGCCCGCGAGCGCGCCGGCGATCCCCGCGACGACGGCGAGCGGCGCGAGTGCGGCACGAGCGCGCGCTACACGCTCCGGCCCGGCGCGCAGCGCGCGCCATGCGGCGAGCGCCGCGTCGTTCGCGAGCAGGAGCACGAACGTGAGGCCGGGAGCTCCGGCGAGGTCGGCGCCCTGCCGCATCCACGCGGAGCCGAAGAGCCCGTGCGCGAGCGTGTCGCCAAAGAGCTTCGGGCTCGCCCACTCCGCTCCGACGTAGACGAGTGCGCTGGCGAGCGCCGTCCGCACCACGCCCGCGCCGCGCCGTCGCAGTGCGAAGCGTGCGAGCGCGAAGACGAAGAATTGCGGCTCGAGAACGGGCGCCAGCACGACCAGAGCGACCAGCGCCGCGCCGGCCGGGATCTCGCTGTAGGTACCGATCGCACCGGCGAACCAGCCGAAGATCACGAGGACGAAGAGGACGCAGAGCACGAGGGCCGCGGCGAGCGCGTCGCGCACGCGCCGCGCAGCGTCGAAGACCGCCAGCGCCGGCACGAGGGCGACGAAACCGAACGGCACCCAGACCGGCTGCATGCGCGCGAACACGCCGAGCGCCGCCGCCGTCGCGGCGAGCGCGACCGCGGAGCGGGCGAGGTCGCGCCAGTGCAGCACGGAGCGAGACTCGTCCTCGCGCCTGTCCAGCGCGCTCTCGCGACGGCTGGCATCGCGGGGTGCGGGAGCGCGGGATGCCACGCGCGCAAGGCTACCGCGGGGGGCGCGGCGCGCCCCCCGCGATCTCTCACGCCTCCGCCGGCGCCTCGGGCTCGGCCGCGCGCGCCGGTCGCTTCACGCCCTTCGCGGCGTACACGGCCTCCGCGATACGGGAGAACACGTCGCGGTTCTCGCGCAGGAACTTGCGCGCCTGCTCGCGGCCCTGCCCGATCCGCTCGCCCTCGTACGAGAACCACGAGCCGCTCTTCTCGACCAGCCCGGCCTCGACGCCGAGGTCGAGCAGGTCTCCCTCGGTCGAGATGCCCTCGTTGTAGAGGATGTCGAACTCGGCCTGGCGGAACGGCGGCGCGCACTTGTTCTTCACGACCTTGACGCGCGTGCGGTTTCCCGTCACCTCGTCGCCATCCTTGATGGCGGCGATGCGACGCACGTCGAGACGCACCGAGGCGTAGAACTTGAGCGCGTTTCCGCCGGTCGTCGTCTCGGGGTTTCCGAACATGACGCCGATCTTCATGCGGATCTGGTTGATGAAGATGATCGTCGCGTTCGACTTCGAGACCGTCCCCGTGAGCTTGCGCAGGGCCTGACTCATGAGCCGAGCCTGCAGGCCCATGTGCTGGTCGCCCATCTCACCCTCGATCTCGGCCTTGGGAACGAGCGCGGCCACCGAGTCGACGATCACGAGGTCGATCGCGCCCGAGCGCAGCAGCACGTCGGCGATCTCGAGCGCCTGCTCACCCGTGTCGGGCTGCGAGACCAGGAGGTCGTCGACCTTGACGCCGAGGCGCCGGGCGTAGCTCACGTCGAGGGCGTGCTCGGCGTCGATGAAGGCCGCGACCCCGCCGAGCTTCTGGACCTCGGCGACGGCGTGCAGCGCGAGCGTCGTCTTGCCGCTCGACTCCGGACCGAAGATCTCGACTACGCGCCCGCGCGGGTAGCCGCCGATGCCGAGCGCGAGGTCGAGGCTCGCCGATCCGCTCGGGATGATCTCGACCTCCTTGTCCACCGCCTTCTCGTCCATCGTGAGGATGGCGCCCTTGCCGAACTGCTTCTCGATCGTGGAGACCGCGAGGTCGATCGCCTTTCGCTTCTGCGCGTCGCGCGCCGTGGCGCGCTCGTTCGGATTGATCGGCGTGATGCTGGCCATGTCGTTCCTTTCTGGGAATCAGGGTTGCAGAGCAACGGGACCGCCGAGCGCCATTCGCTCGAGCGGGGTGTAGACGGAGCCGCCTTCTCCGGGCCGGCTCTCGAACAGCGTCACCGTGCGGGCTTCGAAGCCGGCCGGCTCCGGACCCGGCACGTTCTCGAAGGTGGGGCTGCGCCCGGTGCGAACGCGCGCGAGCGTGACGTGGGCCCGGAACGCCCGCGGCTCGGCCGCAAAGCCGGCCGCGACGACGCCGCGCTCGACGGCCGCGGCGAGCGTTGCGAGCGGCTCCGCGGGCGCGAGATCGAGCGCGAGCACGCGCGGACGCCGCGGCGACGGGAAGCCTCGCACCGCGCCCAGACGCACCGCGAACGGCGCGAGGGGGCGCACGGTCGCCGCCACCGCCCGAGAGATCTCGGGAACGACGTCGCGCGCAACCGAGCCGAGGAAGCGCAGCGTCACGTGCAGGCCCTCCGGGCGAACGAAGCGCAGATCTCGCTCGAGCGCCCCGGAACGAAGCGATGCCAGACAGCGCGCCGCCGCACCGAGGGCCGGCTCCTCGAGCGCGAGGCCTAGAAAGGCGCGCAGCATCGCCCTCACGCCGGCCTCCGCATGAGCGTCGGCGCCTCGAGCGGCGCGCCGAGAAGCGTGCGCCGCACCCAGTCGAGGCCGATCTGGACCGTGAGGCTGCGGTGCCGCTCGCGGTCGAGCGGAAAGACGAAGCGCCCGGCGTGTGTGCCGTCCGCGCGCGCGAGGGCGATGCAGACGGTGCCGGTGGGCTTCTCGGCGCTGCCTCCGCCCGGCCCCGAGATCCCGGTCGTGGCGAGCGCGAAGTCGGCGCCGAAGCGCTCGCGCGCGCCCTCGGCCATGGCACACGCGACGGGCTCCGACACCGATCCGTGTCGACCGATCAGATCCGCAGGAACACCGAGCAGCGCCTGCTTGGCCGTGTTGGCGTAGGCGACGACGCCGCCGAGGAAGTAGCTCGAAGCGCCCGCGACCCGCGTGATGCGCTCGGCGAGCAGCCCGCCCGTACACGACTCCGCAACCGCGAGCGTCGCCCCGCGTTCGCGCAGCAGGCGGCCGGCAACGGCCTCGAGGGGCTCGTCGCCTTCGGCGTAGACGAGCGCGCCGAGGCGCTCGCGAATCGCGGTGCAGACCGCATCGAGCCTCGCCTCGGCGTCGGCCACGGTCGCCGCCCGTGCGAGCGGGCGCAGCAGGTTGTCGGGGAAGGTCGTTCGAAAGCCGAGCGTGACCGCGCCGTCCTGCGCGATGTCCGACAGCGCCTCTTCGAGGTTCGACTCCCCCATGCCGAAGGTGCGCAGGATGCGCGCGCGCACGACGGTGCGACCCGCCTGCCGCGCCTCGAGGCGCGGCAGCACCTGCTCGTCCATCATGCGTTCGAGCTCGCGCGGAACGCCCGGCAGACAGAAGATCGGCACCTCGCCCGCGAGCACCAGACATCCAGGCGCCGTTCCGATCGGATTCGGCAGCACCTCTGCACCGTCGGGCAGCCACGCCTGCTTCGCGTTCACCTCGGCCATCTCGCGGCCCAGCCGCGCGAAGAAGTCCCGAATCGCCGCGAGCGACGGCGCATGCAGCACGAGCTTTCGATCGAACGTCTTCGCCAGCACGTCGATCGTGAGGTCGTCGCGCGTGGGGCCGAGGCCGCCGGAGACGAGCACGACGTCGGCCCGGCGCGCCGCGCGGCGCAGTGCGTCCTCCATGTCGGCCGGATCGTCGCCTACGGAGCTCTGGAAACGCGTCTCGACGTCGATCCGTAGCAGGCGCTCGGCGAGGAAGGCCTTGTTCGAGTCGATGATCTCGCCGCGCAGCAGCTCGTCGCCGATCGTGAGGATCTCGGCCTTCATGCTGGCGCCACGCCGATCCCGCCGAGCACGCAGGCGCCGACCACGAGGGCCGCCAGCGCGCCTGCGAGCACGTCGTCCATCACCACGCCGAAGCCTCCCGGGAGCGTCCTCTCCGCCCGGCCGACGGGGCCGGGCTTCCACACATCGAACACCCGGAACGCGACGAATCCGGTCACGAGCAAGGGCCAGCTCATGCGACCGCCCGCGAGCGGCGCCAGCGCCACGAGCTGGCCGACGACTTCGTCGATCACGATCCGCCCGTCGTCGACGACGCCGAACGCACGCCCCGCCTGGTCCGCAGCCCAGATCGAGAGGGCGAGCAGCGCGAGCCACGAGAGGGTGAACAGGGGGAGCGAGAGCTGCCCGAGGACGAGGAAGAGCAGCACGCCGGCAGCCGAGCCGGCCGTCCCCGGAGCAAAAGGGGACAGCCCGGCGCCGCCGGCCATGGCGACCCAGCGTGCAAACGTGCCGCACGCCTCGGGCGAAGGGGCTTTCTCGAGATCTTCGATGGCTTCCGCTCGGGACGCGGAGGATGGATGCCTCGACGGGGGGAGCCAGGCAACGTTGTGAGAATAGCCCCCGGATAGGCGAAAAGTCAACGAAAGGAGGGACGGACGCAGTGCCGTCCTCCGGCGTCAAGCGCTCCGCCGGGGTGGTCGATACGCCCCGAGGCGAAGGGAGTTCGCGGCGGGGCCGGCGCTCCGGCGCAGCCCGGCGCTCGAAAGACGCCCGTCGAGAGGACCCCGGGATGGAACGCCCCGACGCCAGAGCACCGCTCGCAGCGCCCAGCGCTCCCGGAGCGCGCAGCCCGGCGGACGTCACCGCCCTGCTGGTCGAGCTCGGCCGGCTCGTGAAAGCGCGCCAGTTCTATCCCGATCGCCATCCGCTGCTCCGCGACGTCTTCGATCGGGGCTTCCGCGTCTTCGAGGCGGAGATCCGACGGGGCGGTCCGCTCGAGATCGAGGTCCGACAGGGCGGATTCCGGCTCGCCGGCGAGGTGGTGGGACGAGGCCGCGTCGACGACCTCGCGCAGGACTTCGTCCGGCGCGCAATCCGGCGGCTCGGCTTCGACGTGGCGCTCACACAGGCCGCGATCGAGCGCCTCGTCGCGGTCCTCGCGACCGAGCCGGAGCAGCTCGCGCAGATCGGCGGCTTCGTGAGGGCACTCTACACCGATCCGTGTCCAGGAATCCGCGTGAACGAGATGGACTACTCCGCCGCCCTCGCGCAGGCCGGTGCAGCGCGCGTGTCGGTCGCGGACGCCGAGGGCACGGCGGCCGGCGTTGCCGCCGCACTCGCACCTGCCGGCTTCGGCGTCGCAGGGCTGTCCGCAGGCGTGGTGGATGGCGCCGGTCTCGCGGGTGACGGCGCCGTCGCCGGAGCGCTCGCACTGCTCGCAGGTGAGCCCAAGCCGGAGCCGCTCGGGCCGGCACACGAGCTCGAACGCGCTCCGCTCGACGCATGCTTCGAAGACGACCGCGCGAGCGAGCTCGTCACGCTGCTGCGCGAGCTCGACGCCGCGAACGACGACGTGCGCTACCGCGATCTCGCGCGCGAGGCTTCCGTCCTCGCCGCGGCACTGTCCGACGACGGCCTCGACGACGAGGGCTACCGCGCGATCCTCGTGCTCGCCGCGCACGCCGCAAGCGACGAACGAACTGACGCGGTTCGCACGGCGGCGCACGAGTGCCTGCGTGAGCTGACGCGCGGCCGGCGGCTCGACGCGCTCATCGAGCGCGCGTGTGCTCCCGGCGAGGGCGCCAGCCTGCGCGCGGCGCAGACCCTGCTGCGAATCGGATCTCCCGCCGTGCCCGCGCTCCTCCACCGCGTCGAAGCCGAGCAGGATCTCGACCGCCGCGGTCAGCTCTTCGGAATCCTGATCGCAATGGGCGATGCGACGACGGGCGACCTGTGCGACGCGATGCAGAGCGGCGAGCGACGGCGCGCGGGTCTCGCGATCCGCCTCGCCGGAGAGATGCAGAACGGCGGGACGCTCGACGCCCTCATCGAGCTGCTCGGCAGCGACGACGCGGACCTGCGTCGCGAGGCCGCGAAGGCCCTCGTCCGCATCGGATCACCCGACGCGATCGAGGCGCTGGCGAGCGCGCTTCGCAGCCCGCACGAAGGAATGCCGGCGCACGCCGCCTTCTGTCTCGGTGTCGCCGGCGGCGCGCGCGCGTTCGAGGCGCTGCTCGCGACGGCGCGGCGCGAGGGTGGTGGGCCGACGCTCGACCTCGCCCGAGAGGCCGTACGCGCGCTCGGCCGCATGGGACGCCCCGAAACGGTGCCCGTACTCGCGAAGATCCTCGAACGCCGAAGCCTGCTTCGGCGGCGACGCCTTCGCGAGCTCCAGCTCGCCGCGGTCGCCGCGCTCGCGAAGCTACCCGGCGACGCCAGCCACGCTGCACTCGCGCACGCCGCGAGCCACGGCAGCGCCGCCGTACGCGAAGCGGCGAAGCGGGCAGCCTCGCGCTCCGGACCTGGCCCGGTCGATCGCGCCGCCCCCGGACCACCCGCCACGTGATGGACGCGAAGTCGCAGATCTCGGGCATGCTGCAGCAGCTCGCCGGTGCGCTCCGCAGCACCGAGCTGTATCCGCAGGGTCATCCCGCGGTCCACACTCCGCTGCGGCACGTCGCCAGCACCCTCGCCGCGCTGCTCACCGAGCGCGAGCGCGTGACGCTCGGACTCGTCGACGACGTGCTGGTCCTCGACGAGATCCCCTTCTACGACGCGCCGACTCGCTTCAAGGCGGTCTACGCGACGCTCACCGATCGCAAGCTCGAGGCCGTCCACTTCCTTCGTGGCGTCTCGCTCGGCGAGCTCGAGCGGCTTCTCGTCGTGCTCTCGCCGCGCGGCCCGCACGCCGGCGAGAGCGTCCCCGAGGCCGCAAAGCGCCATTCGATCGAGCACGTCTCCTTCGCCGAGAAGCTCGACGACGACTCCGACCCCCGTGCGCGTGCGCACGCGACGTATCACGCGTCGCTCGGGATCGTGGTCGACCTCATGTCGGAGCTGCGCCTCGGGCGCATCCCCAGCTCCGAGCGTGCCGTGCAGATCATCGACGACATGCGCGACATCATCCTCACGGACGAGAGCGCGCTGCTCGGCCTCACGCTGCTCAAGAACTACGACGAGTACACGTACGTCCACTCCGTGAACGTCGCGATCTTCTGTCTCGCCTTCGGCAAGAAGCTCGGTCTCACCGGCGAGGCGCTGCGACGCGTGGGCCTCGGCGGCCTGCTCCACGACGTCGGAAAGGTGCGCACCTGCGAACAGATCATCCGCAAGCCCGGCGCGCTCACCGACGACGAGATGCGGATCATGCAGCGCCATCCCGAGCTCGGCGCCGAGATCACGGCGGCCATGCGCGGTGTCGACCGCGAGACCGGAGAGATCGTCCTCCACCACCACATTCGCCATGACGGAACCGGCTATCCCGAGCTGCCCGCCGGAAGCACGGTGCATCCGCACGGACAGATCGTCGCACTCGCCGACTGCTACGACGCGCTCACGACGACGCGCACCTATCAGAAGTCGCGACACCCGAGCGAGGCGGTTCGGCTCGTGCGGCGCATGGCCGGCAAGGCCTACGCCCCGGAGATCGTCACCGCCTTCGCGGAGATGATGGGGACGTATCCCGTCGGCGAGCTGGTTCGGCTCGCGAGCAACGAGCTCGCCGTCGTGACCACGCTCAACCACGTCGACGCGACGAGCCCGAAGGTGCGCATCGTGACCGATCGCGAGGGGCGCTCGCTCGACAGCCCCGCGGACGTCGATCTCGCCGCCGAGAGCGGGAGCGCGCGTCTCATCGTCGCGAGCGTCGATCCGCTGGTGAAGGGAATCGACGTCGGCAAGATCCTCGCGGCCGCGTGAGCCGCGCGACCCGCCCCCTCTACTCGGCGACGATCCTGCCTTCGAGCGTGCTGGTGACGCCGCCACCACCGCTGGCGCTCACGCCGGAGCGAAGCTCCACGGTGTAGGCGTAGTCACCCGCAGCGAGGCTGCAGAGCGACGCGAACTGCTGCGCCTGGATGCTGGCCGACTCGAGGCGATCGCCGTTGATGCGGAACGTTCCCTTGGTCGTGCAGGTCATGTGCTTCGCGACGTCCTTCGGAAAGTAGACGCGCGCGATTCGATTCGTGTAGTTGAGCCAGCCCACGGCGTCGCCCGCGCGGATGTGCTGCACCTCCGGCCGGACCTTGAGCGGCAGGATCGTCACGAAGACGTGGTCGCGCTGCGTGTGGTCGGCGGCCGGGAGATCCTCGGCGCGTGCCGGTGCTGCGGAGGAGAGGACGAGCGCACTCGCGAGCGCGCCGAGCCAGACGACGGGGCTTCGCATGGGTTCCTCCAGATCCGACTCTGAGTCTACTCGCCGAGACTGCGCGAACCAACCGCCGCGCCGGGGAGCGGTCCAGGGGGAACGAGGCCGCGGGCCGCGGGCTGCGTGTCGACGAGGTAGATCGCGCGGACCGAGGCCGGCGCCTGCCCGTCGTCGAATCGGATCGTGACGGCGGTGACCACACCGCTCGCATCGGCAGCCACCTCCGTTCGGCCCGTGTAGTAGAGCGGCACCGGCGCCCCGCTCACGGCATCGACGAGCAGCAGCGAATGGACGTGATCGTCCTTGCGGAGGGTGCTGCCTTCGATCTTCGCCGTGACGGAGGTCGCGTCGCGCACGAAGCGAACGGCCCCGACACCCGCGGGCAGCGTCGCGGTGCCCTGCTCGTGGAGGTCGATGTCGAGCCCGCCGAAGACCGCCATGTGCCCGGTGCGGAGGTCGGCCATTCCCATGAGCTGGAGGAAGCGGCCGTAGTACTCGAGGTCGTTCGTGCTTGCGACGGCCACGAGCGCCGCGGACTCGAGGGCGCGTCCGCTCGCGGGATCGACCCGCGTCGAAGCCCGGTAGAGTCCGAAGGGCATGTCCCACGAGCCCACGAACTGGATCTTGAAGCCGTCGTAATTGTGGAGCGTCAGAAGCCCCCGGTCGTATTCCATCACGAGCGGGAAGCGCAGCGTCGAGGCAGGGTCGACGACGGTTCGGCCTGCGACGAGGCGGCCGCCGATCACCCAGACGAGCGCGCGACGCGCGTCGCCCTCGACGATGCCCGCGAGATCGTGGAGCGAGTCGAAGCCGATCTGGTTCCACGAGGGCAGCATCGTCGGGTTCGGCGCCGCGAAGCGGCGGAGCTCGAACACGGTGCCGGGGTCTCCGGGCTGCGCCGGAACGACGTAGGGCGAGCCTTCGCCGCCTCTCGGCGCCACCTCGAAGCGGAGTCTCTCGTCGAATCGTCCGTCCGATCGGCCGCCGAAGAACTTGAGGCCGATGCGCCAGGGGTCGATGCGAATCTCGCCCGAGATCTCGATGTCGAGCGCACCGCCTTCGGGTCCCACCCACACCTCGCGCGGGACGAGCGTCAGAAACTGTCCATCGGCAGAGACGTGGACGTGCTCCGCGGGGGCGCCGCCCACGCGCACGCTCAGCCGTTCGGGGTCGATCGCGGCGTAGCGCGTGTCGCCGTCCTCTCGCCGAAAGAGCGTGAACGTGAGCGGCTGGTTGGCGGCGATCGTGCGGGGCGGCGGCCGGTAGAAGGCGCCGAAGGGCGCCGTATAGAGCAGGAAGACGCCGTCGCGCGGGAGGGGCTCGTCGGGACCGAGCGTCGTCCGCGGATCCGCGCGTCCAGCGGCCGTCAGGGGGTAGTCCCAGGGCACGAGGAAGACGCCGCCGTTCTCACCGGCCACGACGATCCCGTCCGGTCCGAGCGCCGGAGAGGCGTTGAGGTCGTTCCGTTCTTCGTCGATCAGGCGGTAGGCCCAGCGAAGCGTTCCGTCGGGGTTGATGGCGACGAGGCTCCCCTCGCCGCCGCCGACGTAGATGCGGTCCTTCGCGTCGACGGCAGGGGACGAGCGGATCGGCCCGAGCGTGTCGTGCGCCCAGCGGATGCGGCCGGTCGAGGGCTCGAGCGCGTAGACGGTGCCATCGGTCGACGCCTGGATGATCGTTCCGTCCGAGAGCTGCGCGGGGCTCGCATAGAGATGACCGCGGACACCCTGCGACCAGATCTCTTTGCCGCTCTCCTGCGCGTAGGCGCGGACGTGGCCGTCGAAGCCGCCGACCACGACGGCGCTGTTCGGCGCGGTCGCCGTCAGCAGCGGCGACGCTGCGTTCGAGCCGAGTCCCCCGGCAGTCCAGGCCCTCTCGCCGGTGCGGAAGTCGAAGGCGAAGACGTTGCGCCAGATCATGTACTGCGAGCCGGCGAAGAACCTTCCCGTGCGCGCATTCACGGCCGGGAGCGACCACATGAGCTCGTTGCCGAGGTACTCGCGCTTCTTGGCTCCGGTGTCGCGATCGATCTCGTAGATCAGGAAGTTGTCGTTCGGCACGAGGAGCGCGCCGTCCGGGAGCATGGCGACGTTGCCCTCGAACCAATCGACGTTGTACGACTCGACGCCGTAGCGCCGCTCGACGGCCTCGACGGTGTCGGCACGGAACTTCCAGACGAGGGCGCCCGTCCTTCGGTCGAGCGCGTAGGCGTGGCCGTCTCCCGAGCCGAAGTAGACGCGACCCCGATCGTCGAGCAGCGCCGACGAGTCGATCACCTCGCCGGTCGCGAACTTCCAGCGGAGGCGTCCGTCGCGATCGACGGCATGGAAGTGCTGGTCGGCCGAGCCGACGTAGACGTTCCCCTCGGCGTCGATCACGGGCGAGCTGAACACCCCCTTTCCCGTGCGGAACGTCCACGGGCGGCGAGACTCGTCGATCTGGGGCGCGATCGGGCTCCGGCCGTTCTGGAGCGGGTTCGCGCGAAACTTCGGCCACGGGCTCGTCGGATCGAGCGGGACGCCGCCGTAGCGATCAGCGCTGCTCGCCGCGGGCGGGTCGGGCCCGAAGGCGTGGCTTCCGAACGGGATCGTCCGCAGCGCCCAGACCCCGGCCACGACCGCGAGCAGCGCCGCGGCGACGAGGCCTGCGCGCAGGCGCCCATGCGTGCGCCGTCGGACGATCGGGAGGCTCGTCGCTCGGAGCGTCACCGAGCAGACGGTAGCGAGTTCGCCGATGGCTCCGATCACGTCGGACGTGTCGAGGGGGAGCCCGCCGGTGATCGAGCCTTCGCCGCCCACGAGGCTGCGCGGTGGGCTCCGCGCTCCTTCGTCGCCTGTCCGCCAGGCGAGCGCATCCTATGCTCGGGGCCGGGGAGGCAGCGTGGCGCTACCGCCGCTCGAGAGACACACGGCCGTGATCACCGGCGCGAGCCGCGGAATCGGCGCGGCGCTGGCGCGCGCGTGGGCGGAGCGAGGCCTTCGGCTCGGCCTGTGCGCGCGCGGCGAGAACGTGCTGCCCGACGGTCCTCGTGTCGTGGCTGCACGACTCGACGTCACCGACGAGAAGGCGCTCGGCGACTTCGTCGCGCGCGTCGAACAGCGCTTCGGCGCGATCGACTGCTGGGTGAACAATGCGGGCGTGCTCGGGCCGATCGCTCCGCTGCGTGAGATCGAGGCGGAGGACTTCCGGCGCCACATCGACGTCAACCTCGCGGGCGTCTTCCTCGGCACGCGCGCCTTCGTGCGACACCGCCGCGCTCGCGGAGGCGGCGGCGTGCTGCTCAACGTCTCCTCCGGCGCGGCGCAGAGCGGCTACGCGGGCTGGTCTGCCTACTGCGCGGCGAAGGCCGGCGTCGATCGACTCACCGAGTGCGTGCAGCTCGAGGAGGCGGCGAGCGGGCTGCGCGCCCACGCGATCGCGCCGGGCGTGGTCGATACGGACATGCAGGCACTGATTCGCGCGACTCCGGCCGAGCGTTTCCCGTCGCTCCCACGCTTCCTCGAGCTCGCCCACAACGACGGCTTCAACACGCCGGCCTTCGTGGCCGAGCGGCTGCTGGCAATCGCCTTCGACCCGGAGGCCCGCCCCGAGAGCGTCGTCGTACGCCTGCCCTGGGAGAAGGGCGAGCCGTAGCCACGGCGCGCAGCGCTCTCACAGGGAGACGGAGCCGGACGAAGGCCGGGGCCGGCGAGCGCTGTGCGGCTAAGCTGCGGGCCGCTTCCGGTCGATGGGCCTTCCGCTACCTTGCCGGGGGGCTCGGGGGTTCCCCCGAGGGCATCACCTTCGACGCGGCGCAGGGGACTCACCCCCATGGGACCCGGCGTGCGCGGCTTCGGATCGGCGAGAGGGGGGCGTCCGATGCGACAACCGTTGCGTGCTTGCGCGCTCGCGCTGGCTCTGGCACTCGCGCTCGCTCCAGTCGCCGCGCGCGGTGACGGCGGCGACGACGGCCTGCCCGAGGCGCCCGCCGAGGGCGGAGCGGCGCTCGCCCCCGCGCGCGATCGCGCCCCGCTGTGGTCGCGAACCGACGCGGCCCTGCAGCGTGGGCTCGAAGCCAGCCTCGAACGGCTCGACCTCGGCGACGCCATCCGCGCCAGGGACCTCGCCGTCGCCCTCGTCGACGTCACCGATCTTGCACGCCCGCGCGTCGCAGCCGTGAACGGTGACCACGAGATGTACGCGGCGAGCCTGCCGAAGATCGCCGTGCTGCTTGCGGCGTTCGAGCGCATCGCCGAGGGCAGCATGACGCTCGACGCCGAGACCGAGGCGTCGCTCACGCGCATGATCCGCGTCTCGTCCGACGAGGACGCTGCGGCCATGATGCAGCGTGTCGGCAAGCCGTTCATCGCCGACGTCCTGCAGAGCCCGCGTTATCGGCTCTACGACCCGAAGCGCGGCGGGGGTCTGTGGGCCGGAAAGGACTACGCGCAGGCCGGCCTGTGGCGCCGCGATCCGCTGCAGAACCTCTCGCACGCCGCGACCGCAATGCAGGTGGCGCGCTTCTACTACCTGCTCGAGAGCGGCAACCTCGTGAGCCCCGAGGCCAGCGCGAAGATGAAGGAGATGCTCTCCAAACCGGGCATCGAGCACAAGTTCGTCGCCGGGCTCGCTGGCGTTGCGCCGCAGGCGCGCGTCTACCGCAAGAGCGGCACGTGGGCGCAGTGGCACTCGGACAGCGCGCTCGTCGAGCACGACGGCCGCAGGTACATCGCCGTCGCACTCGCCGAGAGCCCGGCGGGCGGGCAGTGGATGCGCGAGATCATCGTCGCGCTCGACCGGCTCATCCTCGAAAGCCCGGCGACACGCGTCGCGAGCTCTCAGCGCTCCGGAGGATCGTAGGCGCCACTGTTCCCGGTGTCGCCCGGCTCCTCGCCCTCGGCCGACTTCACGTCCTCCTTCACCGGCGCTTCGGGCCGAACCAGGGACGCTGCGCCGGCCGGGTGCCGCTCCTCCATCAGGCGGTGAATGCGCGTCCCCATCGTCTGGTGGACGACGGCTGAATTGCGGCCGAGGACGTTCGAGAGCAGCGTCACCGCGTAGCGCAGGGGAACGGCGCGGTCGGGCGTCTCGACGACGATCACCGAGTTCATGTAGTTCTTGAGCGTGCCCTTGTACTTGAGGGCCTTCGGGCAGTCGCCGCCGCCGCAGTCGTAGAACGATCCGGACTTGAAGAAGATGGCGGAGTCGGCGAGCGCGGGTGCGGACGCGTAGCGAATGCGCCGGTCGGTCGAGTAGAGGATGCGCTTGGTCTCGAGGCTCGAGAAGGGATCGACGAGCTTTCCCTTCTCCATCTGTACGAGATACTCCATCAGCGAACGCGCCGTCGCGTAGCTGCTCGTCCCCGGAACGCGCGCCTTTCCGGTCCGCGAGAAGAAGCCGCCCTGGCGAAGCGTCGCGAGATCGAGGCCGCTTCGCGGGATCGGATCCTGCGTCACGTGGAACAGGCTCTTCACCAGATCCGGCCGGGGTGTCTTCGAGAGGTACTCCTGCTCGCGCGCCGCGTCCGCCGGGTACTCGCGGCCGAAGTGGTCGAGCAGCAGAAGCTCTCGCTGCAGCAGCGCCGCGGCCGCGTTCGAGCTCTTCGAGATCATGTGATCGAGATACGTGTAGACGTTCCACGTGTCGCCGTGGCGAATCGGACGGTTCGTGACGGACCGGTCGCCGGGGCTCCAGAGGGGAACCGTGTGCTCGTCCTGTCCCATCCACGAGTCGGCGGTCATCATCGTCTCGCGTAGCACGCGGCGGCGCGCGTCGAGATCGTCCGGGTAGACGTCAGCGAGCGTCTGGAACCAGCCGAGCAGCACGATCAGCTTGCCGACGCTGCCGGGGTTGAGCTTCAGGCCGGGATTGTGCTCGGCGTAAACGGGGTGCTGCGGGTCGGTGAGATCGAGCAGCGCGATGCCGTAGACGCTGGCGTCGCCGCCGGCGAGCGACGCGAGCCGCCGCGAGAGCTCGCGGTCGGGCGCAGGGATCTCGAAGTCCGGCCGCGAAGCGAGCGCGAGCTCGATCCGCGCCCCTGGATACTGCGCGCCCGCGACGACGCGTGGCCCACGCACCGACCCCTTCAGCACCTCTTCGTACGCCTGGAGTCGCGGGATTCCCGTCGCTGCGGCTCCGTCGAGCGGGTATGCGCTCGCTCCGGTGGCAGCGAGCAGGGCGAAGATCAACGGGGCGAGAATCATGGCGTCTCCCGCGGCAGTGCGTCGACCGAGACCTTTCGCGCGCCTTCGCTGGCGGTTCGCGCATCGAGACGGTGGAGGACCTCGCTGCTCTGCGCGCTCCGGCTCTCGTTGAAGGGACGGATCTGCAGCAGGGTCAGCTTCCCGTCTCGGAAGCCGAACTCGACGTCCGCCGGGCGCGGCGTCCCGTCGTCGCCGCGCAGCAACGGAAAGCGCTGCGGCGCTTCGCGAGCGAGCGCCACGAGCTGTGCGATCTCGGCGGGCGCGAGGACGGTATCGCTGCCGCTCGCGCGTGCGCGCACGATGCC
>JADLGR010000271.1 GCA_020849175.1 Deltaproteobacteria bacterium | reverse complement strand
TCCGGCAAGACGCATCTTCGCCTCGACCGGCGAGAAATCGAACGACATCGGCACCTCAGAGCATTCCGGGTCGCAGCGGGCGGAAGCTAACGCGCCAGGCACGGATGTGCGCTGAGCCACACCCGTATGAGCGGGGTGAGATCACCCCTCCGGTTCGTCGATGTCCGCGCCGAGCCCCAGCCGCTTCATCATCTTCTGAAGCGATTGGCGCGGAATGCCGAGCCGCTCGGCGGCGCGGCTCTTGCTCCCGGTCTCGTGGATCGCGGCCTCGATCATCGAGCGCTTCAGCGCGTCGACCGCGCGGTTGAGGTCGAGCTCCACCCCCGCCACGGTCGTACCGGGCGCTACGGGGGCCGGCGCTCGCGTCGGGCCGCCGATCTCTTCGGACAACATGTCGACCGTCACGAGGTCGGCCTCGCCGGCGAGCGCCGCCACGCGCTCGATCTCGTTCTCCAGCTCGCGAACGTTCCCGGCCCAGGAGTGCGCCATGAAGCGCTCCATCGCGGACTGCGAGAAGCCGCGGAGCACGCGTCCCATCTTCGCGTTCGCACGGTCGAGGAAGCGGTGCGCGAGCGCCGGGATGTCCGAGCGGCGCTCGCGCAGCGGCGGCAGGTGGATCTCGACGACGCGCAGTCGGTAGTAGAGATCTTCGCGGAAGCGGCGCTCGGCCACCTCGGCGCGCAGATCGCGATTGGTCGCAGCGATGATGCGAACGTCGACCTTGCGCGTTTCGGACGAGCCGAGGGGTCGGATCTCACCATCCTGCAGGACGCGCAGCAGGCGCACCTGCATGCCCGGCCGCGTCTCGCCGATCTCGTCGAGGAAGATCGTCCCGCCGTCGGCGAGCTCGAAGAGCCCCTTCTTGTCGGCGTGCGCACCTGTGAACGCGCCGCGCTTGTGACCGAACAGCTCGCTCTCGAGCAGCGTCTCGGGAAGAGCTCCGCAGTTCTGTGCGACGAAGCGCCCGGCTTTGCGCGCGCCGGCATAGTGGATCGCGCGTGCGACGAGGTCCTTTCCGGTTCCGGTCTCCCCCGTGAGCAGCACCGTCGCGTCGGTTCCCGCAACCTTCTCGATCACGTCGAATACGCGGTGCATCGCAGGGCTCTCGCCGATGAGCTGATCGAAGGCGTAGCGGCGTTCGACCTCGCGGCGCAGGAACAGGTTCTCGCGCTGGAGGCGCTCGTTGGCGACAGCGAGCTCGGACGCCAGCCGCACATTCTGCTGCCGGAGCTGCCACGCCTCGAGCGCGCGCCGCACGTCGAGACGCAGCTCGTCGGGCTCCCAGGGCTTCGGCACGTAGCGGTAGATGTGTCCTTGATTGATCGCCCGCGTGAGCGAGCCGAGGTCCGCGTAGCCCGTCAGCATCATGCGGATCGTCTCGGGGTGGTGCTTCTCGACGCGCTCCAGGAACTCGACGCCGCTCATGCCCGGCATCACCTGGTCGCTGATCACGAGCGCGATCTGCTCGCGCGCGAGGATCTCGAGGCCTTCTTCGCCGCTTCGCGCCGTGAAGACGCGGTATTCGTCGGCGAGCGTCATCTCGAGCGACTCGAGAATCGCTTCCTCGTCGTCGAGGAGGAGGATCCCGAGAGGCCCTGCCGGAGACATCGCGCCGACGTCGGGGGGCTGGCTCATGACGGGCACCGCCAGCCGAGGATACCGGGGGCGCGCCGGAGATGACGAGGGCGGCGGGCCATTGCCCGCCGCCCCGGTCGATCGGCCTTGGGCCGGCTCAGCGGCGCGCGCGGCGCGCCGGCGCCCGGCCCGTCGTGCGGGCCCTTCGCTTGGCGACCTTGCGCGGCGCCTTGCGGGCCGTCCTGCGCGCGGTGCGGCGAGCGGTCGTTCGGGCGCCCTTGCGCGCCTTGCCCCGCGTCTTGCTGCGGCGCGCGCCGGCCCGCGCCATCGGCGTCCTCGCGATGTCTCCATCCTTGTCGATGAAGTAGAGGAAGCCCTCCTCTCGCTTCACCCCGGCCTTCGCGACCTTCTGCGGCTTGCCGCCGCCGTGCTTCCCGCCGCCGACTGCCATCTTGGCGCGGCTCACGTCCCCCTGCTTGTCGAGGAAATAGAGCCAGCCGCGCTCGCGGCGAACGCCCGTCCTCTCGATCTTCGTCGCCATGGGTGTCTCCTTCGACTCCGTTCGCGTCGTTCGGACAGCCGCGCAAGCGGCGCGGCGGCGCGGAGGAAGGCAGCCATCGGGCGGGGTGGGGACCGCCCTCGGAGCCGTCCCTAGAATCGGGGCCTGCTCCGACGGTGTCAATGCCTTTCGCGGAGTTCTAAGCCAAAGTTGCGACCGATCGGCACGCTTTTCGGAGCAAGCCGCCGGGCGGTCAGTGAGCGAGGAGGACCCCGCTCACGAGCGCCGCCAGGCCGCAGGGCACACCGATCGCGAAGGCCCCGTAGATGCGGCGAGACTGCCCGTCGAGCGCTGCGGCGTCGCCGCGGTCGGCCGCGGCCTTGCGACGCACCACCGGCAGCACGCACCACAGGTTCACGGCGATGGCGACGCTCCCGGCCACGACCATCACCGCGTACGCGCCGTGCAGGAGATCGAGGCGAAGCATCGCGATGCCGCTGATCGCGACGAGCGTGAAGGCGGGTACCTCGACCAGCGCGTCGATCCAGAAGTGCATGCGTGCCACGGCCGGTCGCAGCCGCGCATCGCCATGCGCGAGCGATTCGAGGACGGACTCGACCCCGACGCAGCCCATCCAGACGCCGAGTGCGAAGACGTGGACGAACGGCCATCCGCTCATGGATCCTCCGTGCGAATCATCCGATCAGCGAACGACACGTCGCTCGACGGCGTCGATCACCTTCGCCTCGAGCGAGAGGCCCTCGAGCGCGTTCACCTCCTGGATGCCGGTCGGGCTCGTGACGTTGATCTCGGTGAGAAAGCCGCCGATGACGTCGATGCCGACGAAGAAGAAGCCGTCGCGGCGCAGCGCCGGCGCGATGCGCTCGATGATGCGGCGGTCCGCAGGATCGAGGGTGGTCTTCACGGCCCTTCCGCCGACGTGGAGGTTCGCGCGCGTCTCACGCTCGGCCGGGACACGCAGCACCGCGCCGATCGGCTCTGCGTCGACGAGCAGGATGCGCTTGTCTCCCTGCCGCACGTCGGGCAGGTACCGCTGCGCCATCGTCCAGCGCGCGCCGAATGCGGTGGCCTGCTCGAGGATCGAGAAGAGGTTCCGGTCGTCGTGGCGCAGATGGAAGATGCCCTCGCCGCCCTTGCCGCCGAGGGGCTTGACGATCATCTCGCCGCCGAGACGCGTCATGAAGTCGACGAGATCGGGGATGCTCCGCGTCACGCACGTCTCGGTCATGAGGTCCGGGAAGCGCAGCGCGTAGAGCTTCTCGTTGGCGGCGAGGATGCTCTCGGGGCGGTTCAGCACGAGCGCACGCTGGCACAGGGTGAGGAGCTGCGTGGCCGTCGTGTACGCCTCGTCGACCGGCGGATCCTTGCGCTGGAAGACGACGTCGCAGGCGTCGTCGAGGACGACTTCGTGCGGCGCGGCGAGGTCGGCGTGGCGTCCTGGCTCTCGTCGCAGGACGACACCGCTGGCCCGGGCGCACGGGCGACCGCCGTCGGCCGCCAGATCGCCCGGCTCGCAGACCAGCACCCGGTGGCCTCGGCGCTGGGCCTCGAGCATGAGGACGAAGGTCGTGTCCTTCGTGCAGTCGATCCCGAGAACGGGATCCATCACGAAGAGCAGCGTGAGGGGACGGTCCGCCATTCAGCCCTTTCGCGCGCCGACCGAAGCGGTAGCGCAGGGTCTTGGCCGTCGGCTACGGTCCTCGGGGCCCCGGAGCATCCATGGCGTTCGTTCGGCGCGTCCTCGTCTTCCTGCTCGTGCTCGGGGTCCTTACCGGGATCGCGGCCGCGGGCGGCGCCTATTATTTCTACCAGCTCATCGCGGCCGACCTCCCCAGCCTGGAGAGTCTCGAGGACTACACGCCGCCGCTGGCGTCGGTCGTCTACGACCGCAAGGGCCGCCCGATCGGCGAGTTCTTCGACGAGCGGCGCCAGATCACTCCAGCGGGCGAGATTCCGAAGCAGGTCGTGCAGGCGTTCGTCGCGGCCGAAGACGACACATTCTTCGAGCACTCCGGCATCGACTACCTCTCCATCGTCCGCGCCGCGTGGGTGAACTTCTCGGCCGGCGGAAAGATCAAGCAGGGCGCGAGCACGATCACCCAGCAGGTCGCGAAGAGCCTCGTCGGGTCCGAGAAGAGCTACATCCGCAAGCTCAAGGACATGCTCCTCGCCAAGCGCATCGAAGAGCGCTTCACGAAGGAGGAGATCCTCTACCTCTATCTCAACCAGATCTATTTCGGACACGGCGCGTACGGCGTGGGCGAGGCGGCGCGCTCGTACTTCGGGAAGAAGATCGGAGACCTCACGATCTCGGAGGCCGCGCTGATCGCGGGCCTGCCGAAGGCGCCGACCGACTACTCGCCGATGGTGAATCCGGCCGCGGCCGAGCAGCGCCGACTCTACGTGCTCGACCGCATGCGCGAGCAGGGCTTCGTCGACCGCGCGGCGTGGGAGAAGGCAGTGGCCGAGCGGCCCGTGCTACGCGATCCGC
>JADLGR010000270.1 GCA_020849175.1 Deltaproteobacteria bacterium | reverse complement strand
GGCGCGGCTTTCCGGGGTGCGTGAGCGCCTGCGTCGCCATCCGAACCGAGAGGATCGTCGGGATGTCGATGCCGAGCGGAAATGCGTAGTGATGGATCTGGAGCAGGTCGATCTCCGGCAGGCTCCACAGCGGCGAGACGTCGCCGCGCGCGAGACTCGTCGACACGAGATGGTCATTCGGGTCGAGCGCGCGCAGCTCGCGCGCCATCTCGGCGTGCCAGCCGACCATCGCCGGGCTCGCGGGAACGAGATCGACTTCGTTCCAGAGCTCCCACGCGAGAACGTTCGGCGACCAGCCCCAGCGCGCCACCACGTAGCGAAGCCGGCGTCGAAAGAGCGCGCGTGCCGACTCGTCGCTGAATACCTCCTCGGGCTGCGCGAGCGGCCCGCCGTTCGCAGCGTTGTACGGGTTGTCCGTCCACTCCGAGTCGTGCTCGAGCGAGAACGCTCCGTGGTTCTGGAGGCACAGCATCACGTAGATCCCGTGACGCTCGGCGGCCTCGAGGACGCGGTCGAGCTGCCACGCGCGATCGAGGCGTATCGAGTAGTCGCCGAGGGCTGCGTCCCACTCGAGGCCGAAGGCCCAGCCCGGCATCCAGATCCGAGCGTAGTTCGCACCGGCTGCCGCGAGCTTCGCGAACCAGTCGTCGTATGCGTACGTGCCGCGTCCATCGTACCACGCCGTGTTCTCACCGATTGCGACGTACGGCGCTCCGTCGTCGAAGCGCAGATAGCGCGCGTCACGTGGACTCACTCGCACGAAGCCATGTCGGCCCGGAGCCGGCGGATCGACCATGATCTCGCGCCACTCCGTCGCCGCCGATCCGTGCGGCGCTCTCACCACCCAGCGCCACGCCCAGCGGCCGGGCCGCGAAGGAGCAAAGCGCACCGCAAAGTGGATCGGACTCACGGCGGTGCGTCGTTCGACGCCTCCTTCGAGCGCGCGCTCGTACGCACGCGTGGCGAAGCCGGGCGTCGAGACGACCTCTCCGTCCGGTGCGTGGAACTCTCCGTCGACCGTCACCTCGGCAGGATCGAATGGGTTCTGCTGATCATCCCACACCTGTCCGGCCGTCTCGAAGCGCTCGAAGGTTCGAACGCGCTCGGCGAGCGGAAGCGCGACCACGAGCGGCGCGCTCTCCGGCGCCAGCGGACAGCGCAGCGCGAGCACCAGCGGCAGCAGCACGAGAGCGAGGAGCGGCGGAACGCGGCGCGGGGACATGACAGGGCATCATTCTACCGCCTCCCTCGACGGACGGCTCGAGGTCCCGACCTCGGATTCCTGCGGCGACGCCGGGATGATCCGAACGTGCAGGTGCCTGCGCTCGTGTCACGCCGTATACACTTGTTGGTGACGATCGCTCCGTGACACACGGGTTCGCAGAGATTGCAGTGCTTCGCGTCACGTGTTACGAACGAGGAGAAGCGATCGGATCCAATGAGCGCCCACACCTCTCACGTGGCACGGACGCCGTGAGTCGGCTTCTCATCGTTGCGAACCGGCTGCCGATCACGGCGCGCGATGTCGACGGCGACGTGCAGATCGAGCCGAGCACCGGAGGCCTCGCCACCGGGCTCGGACCCCTGCACGCGCGCGGTGATGGGCTGTGGATCGGATGGACGGGCGCCGTCGACTCGTCGTCCGCCTCGTATCGCCGCCGGCTCGAGGCAGAGCTCGTGGCGCGTCGCCTCGTCTGCGTGCCTCTCGGCCCCGACGATGTCGAACGGTTCTACGATCACATGTCGAACGGGATCCTCTGGCCCGTCTTTCACTATCAGTCCCCGCCTCCCCATGTGGACGAGGGCGACTGGCGCACCTACGAAGCCGTCAACGAGCGCTTCGCCGACGTCGTGGCACGGCACTACGCCAACGGTGATCGCATCTGGGTCCACGACTACCATCTCCTGCTCCTGCCCGAGCTGCTTCGGCGGCGCCTTCCGCACGCGCGAATCGGCTTCTTTCTGCACATCCCGTTTCCGAGCTCCGAAGTCTTTCGAACGCTTCCCGGACGGGAGCGTCTTCTCACCGGCATGCTCGGCGCCGACGTGATCGGCTTCCACACCGCGTCCTACATGCGCTGCTTTGCGGCGGCTGTGATGCGAGTTCTCGGCGTCATCGCCGACGTGGACAAGATCCGTCTTCCGGGTCGCGATGTCACGATGGGCGTGTTCCCGATGGGAATCGACGCGCGCGCGTTCGAGGCGGTCGCTGCCGAGCCTTCCGTCGAGGAAGAGGTACGCGCGATTCGAGGCGACACCGATACGCGGCTCCTCGTGGGCATCGATCGCCTCGACTACACCAAGGGCATCCCACGCCGCCTCCTCGCGTTCGAGCGGCTCCTCGAGCGGCATCCCGAGCTGCACGGTCGCATCCGCCTCGTGCAGGTCGGCGTCCCCTCGCGCGAGGACGTCGGGGCCTATCAGGCGCTTCGAGCACAGGCGTACGAGCTCGTCGGCCGCATCCACGGCCGATTCGCAACGCCGCACTGGGTCCCGATCCACTGGATCAACCGCGCCCTGACACGCGAGGCCGTGGTGGCTCTGTATCGCGCGGCCGACGTCATGCTGGTCACGCCGATCCGAGATGGCATGAATCTCGTGGCCAAGGAGTTCGTGGCGTCGCG
>JADLGR010000269.1 GCA_020849175.1 Deltaproteobacteria bacterium | reverse complement strand
CGACGACGTGTTCCGCGCGATCGAGGAAGAGGACGCGAAGTTCTGAGCGGGCCGAGAGGCCCGGAGCGAGGCGCAGGCTGGAGATCCAGGCTCACGGCGCGCTGGTCGAGGTGCTCGGAGTCGGAGTGCTGCTGCTCGGACCGAGCGGCATCGGAAAGAGCGAGTGCGCGCTCGAGCTCGTGACGCGGGGGCACCGGCTCGTGGCCGACGACGTGGTGCGCATCGTTCGCGACGCGGCCGGCTGCCTCACGGGAAGGGCGCCGCTGCTGATCCGCCACTATGTCGAGATCCGCGGTCTCGGGCTGCTCTCGGTTCCAGAGCTCTTTGGCGCCGACGCCGTACGCGACGAGACACAGATCGGACTCGTCTGCCGGCTCGAGCGCTGGCGGGAAGACGCCGAGTACGAGCGCGTCGGGATCGACCGTCCGACGGAGCCGATCCTGGGCGTCGACGTTCCGGCGCTGCTCCTCCCGCTCCGTCCGGCGGGGAGCATGGCGACGCTGGTCGAGGTCGGTGTGCGTGATCTACTCCGGCGCCGGGCTGGATCGAACGCGGCGCGCACGCTCGACGAACGTGTTCGTGGCGCGGGAGGGGCGGTGTGAACCCGGTCGGCCCGCGCGCGGTCCTCGTGTCCGGGCTGTCCGGGAGCGGCAAGAGCACCGCGATGGCGGCGCTCGAAGACCTCGGCTTCTACTGCGCCGACAACCTGCCTCCCCAGCTCGTGGGCCAGTTCGTCGATCTGTGTTCGAAGGCGAGCCCGCCGATCGCGAAGATCGCGCTCGCGGTCGACGCGCGAGAGGCGGCGTTCCTCTCGGCGGTGCCCGCGATGGTCGAGCAGCTTCGGACCGGCGGGCTCGACGTGGACGTGATCTTCCTCGACTGCGCCGACGACGTCGTCGTGAGCCGGTATCGGGAGACGCGCCGGGTGCACCCGCTCTCGCCGGGGGGATCGGTTCAGGAGGGCATCGCCGCCGAGCGCGCGTTGTTGACCGATGTTGCGCGGCTCGCCGACCTGCGTCTCGACACGACGCGGCTCAACGTTCACCAGCTTCGTGACGCCATCGCGCGTCACGTCTCGGGCCTCGTGCGCCCGACGGTCGTGAGCCTCGTCTCCTTCGGATTCCGATTCGGGACTCCGCCTTCGGCCGAGCTGCTCTTCGACGTCCGATTCCTTCCGAATCCGCACTTCGAGCCGTCCCTGCGCGACCGGACCGGTGAGGACCCGGAGGTGGCGAAGTACGTTCTCGAGAGTGCACGGGCTGGTGAGCTGCTGGTGCGGCTCCGTGACCTGCTCGGCTTCCTCCTGCCGCTGTACGATCGGGAAGGAAAGGCCTACCTCACCATCGGGATCGGCTGTACGGGGGGACAGCACCGGTCGGTGGCGATCGCGAACGCGCTGGCGAAGGACCTGCGCGCCGAAGGCCGCGAGACGAACGTCTCTCATCGGGACGCGGGGAAGACGGCATGAAGGTCGGGGTCGTGATCGTGACACACTACCGCCTCGGCGAGGAGTTCCTCCAGGCGCTTCGACTGATCGTGCCCGACGGCCCGCGCTTCTTTGCGGTGTCGATCGACCCGAGGCAGTCGGTCGACGAGATGCGGCGGGCGATCGCCGAGGCGCTGGAGGCGGCGAACACGGGAGATGGCGTGCTGGTGCTGACGGACATGTTCGGCGGGACGCCGTCGAACATCAGCCTCTCGTTCCTGGCGGAACATCGCGTCGAAGTCGTGACGGGCGTGAATCTGCCGATGCTGATCAAGCTCGCGACGCTGCCCGACGAGAAGCCCCTCGAAGAGCTCGCGCCCTTCATCAAGAGCTACGGGCAGCGAAACATCTCGGTCGCGAGCGAGATCTTGCCGGAATCCTCCCGGTGACCGCAGCCGCCCCCATCGAGCGCGAGTTCACGGTCCGCAGCGAGCTCGGCCTTCATGCGCGGCCCGCAGGGCGCTTCGTGTCGCTGGCGGGGCGCTACCGCGCCGAGGTCTCGGTCGCGCGAGGCGACGAGTGGGTGAGCGGGCGAAGCGTGCTCTCGCTGCTCTCGCTCGCCGCCGGGCCCGGAACGAGGCTTCGCATCCGGGCGGTCGGTGAGGATGCGGAGGCCGCCGTCCTGGCGCTCGGCGAGCTTCTCGAGAGCGTGCACGAGGGATCCGAACGAGCGGGCGGCTGACCGCTCGGCCGCGACCCGTGCGACGTTTCCTGCGGACCGCGAGACGCGGACTCTGCCGATTGATCCCGCGGGGTCGCTCGCCTAGACTCGCGGCCCGTTTCCCGAGGAGTGAGCGATGGCTTCCCGTTCCCTGTTCACGTCCGAGTCCGTCTCGATGGGACATCCGGACAAGATGTGCGATCAGATCTCGGACGCGATCCTCGACGCGATGCTCGCGCAGGATGCGCGCTCGCGCGTCGCGTGCGAGACGCTCACGACCACGGGGCTCATCGTCGTCGCGGGCGAGGTGACGACCAACGCGAAGATCGAGATTCCGAGCCTCGTTCGCGAGGTCGTTCGCGACATCGGCTACGTCGACTCGTCGATGGGCTTCGACGCCGACACGTGCGCCGTGATGGTGGCCCTCGGCAAGCAGTCGCCGGACATCTCGCAGGGAGTGAGCGAGGGCGAGGGGCTGCACAAGGAGCAGGGAGCCGGCGACCAGGGCATGATGTTCGGCTTCGCGTGCGACGAGACGGCGGAGCTGATGCCGGCGCCGATTCGGCTCTCGCACCGGCTGATCGAACGCCACCGGCAGCTCCTCGAGAGTCGCGAGCTTCCGTACCTGCGGCCCGACGCGAAGTCGCAGGTGACGATCGAGTACGAAGGCGATCGTCCCAAGCGCATCCAGGCCGTCGTCCTCTCGACGCAGCACGCCCCGGACGTCTCGTACGACCAGATTCGCAAGGACGTCATCGCGAAGCTGATCGTCCCGGCGCTGCCGGCCGAGCTACTCGATGCGAACACGATCCATCACGTGAATCCCACGGGCCGTTTCGTCGTGGGCGGGCCCATGGGCGACGCGGGGCTGACCGGCCGCAAGATCATCGTGGACACGTACGGCGGGATGGGACGCCACGGCGGCGGTGCGTTCTCGGGCAAGGATCCGTCGAAGGTGGATCGCAGCGCGGCGTACGCGGCGCGGTGGGTCGCGAAGAACCTGGTCGCGGCCGGCCTCGCGCGGCGCTGCGAGGTGCAGCTCGCGTACGCCATCGGCGTGGCCGAGCCGGTCTCGATCCGGGTCGACGCGTTCGGGACCGGACGCCTCGATGAAGACGGTCTCGTGCGCGTCGTCCGCAAGCACTTCGATCTGACGCCCAAGGGCATCATCGACCACCTCCACTTGCGCCGGCCGATCTACCGGGCGACGTCGTATCACGGGCACTTCGGCCGTGAGGACCAGGGATTCCCGTGGGAGCGGACCGACAAGGCCGAGGCGCTCCGCGCCGAGGCGTGACTTGCTCGATCTCGGCCGGCGAGGCGCACGGGCCATGGCGGCACGGAGCGCACGGCATCGAGAGGTCGGGACCCGCAGCGTGGGTGGCTGTACCGTGCGAAGGATGACGCAATCGTGAGTGAGCACGCTGGCTTCCTCCTGCTCCAGGCCGCTCCGGGCGGACCCGGTCAGAGTCCGCTCGGCATGCTCGTGCCGTTCGCGGTGATCTTCGTGATCTTCTACTTCCTGCTCATCCGGCCGCAGCAGAAGCGGCAGAAGGAGCAGCAGGCGATGCTCACGGGCATCGAGAAGGGAGACCGGGTCGTGACGGCCGGCGGCACGCACGTCGTCGTGGTCGGAACGACCGACGACGTTCTCACCGTCGAGCTGACGGAGGCGACGTCGAAAGGCGACCGGGTTCGCTACAAGCTCGATCGCGGTCGCGTCGAGCGAGTGCTCGCGAAGGCCGGCGCGGACAAGAAATCGAAGGGAGACGGCGAGTGAGCCTACGCCTGCGCGCCGGGCTCGTGATCGGGTGCGTGCTGCTGTTCACGTACCTCGCGCTCGGGAATCTGTTTCCGGCGCAGATGCGAAAAGAGGCGTGGTATCTGCCGACGAACGGCATCCGCCTCGGGCTCGATCTGCAGGGCGGCATCCACTGGGTGCTCGGGGCCGATCTGAAGGTCGCGTACGACCACGAGCTCGATCACATGAAGGGTCAGCTCACGGAGCAGCTCGCGGAGGAGAAGATCACGCCGGTCGCGATGAGCGTGAAGGACGGTCGCATCGTCGCCGAGCTCGCGAGCGGCGCCGATGCCGACAAGCTCGCAGAGCTCGCCGGCGACACGCGCGCGGTGCGGGTCGCGGAGCGTGCGGGCACGAAGGTCGAGCTCGAGCTGACGCCGCAGTGGCGCAAGGACGTCGCGCAGAAGGGCCTGCAGCAGGTGCTCGAGGTGCTGCGGCGGCGGATCGACGATCCCGTCCACGGCGTGCAGGACTCGGTCGTGACGCCACAGGGCGAGGATCGCGTCCTGGTGCAGATTCCGGGGTCGAACGCCGACCGCGAGGCCGCACGCAGCCTGCTCACGGTCGGCGGCTTCCTCGAGTTCAAGATCGTCGACGACCAGGCTCCGAGCGAGGAGCTCCTGCGCGCGAAGTACCCGCAGGGCATTCCCGACGACAAGGAGATCGTCTTCGAGAAGGACAAGACCACGAAGCGCGTGCTCGAAGCGCTGCTGGTCTCGAAGACGCCGGCGATCACGGGCGATTACCTCGACGACGCGCGTGTCGGATTCGACCGCCAGCAGCGGCCGATCGTCACGTTCACGTTCAGCCCCGAGGGAGGGAAGATCTTCCAGGCGCTCACCGAGAAGAGCGTGGGCCGTCGCCTCGCGGTGGTGGTCGACGACGACGTGGCCAGCGCCCCGGTGATCCGCGAGCGCATCGGCGCCCGCGGGCAGATCGACGGACGGTTCACCTCGCAGGACGCCGCGAACCTCGCGATCGTGCTGCGTTCGGGATCGCTCTCGATTCCGGTTCCGATCGAGGAGGAGCGAAGCGTCGGACCGGCTCTCGGCGCCGACTCGATCCGCAGCGGGCTCAATGCCTCGATTCTCGGAATCGTTCTCGTGGGCCTGTTTGCGATCGTCTACTACCGGCTCTCCGGCCTGTACGCGACGATCGCGCTGGTCGCGAACCTCGTCATGATCATCGGCGTCATGTCGGCGTTTCGGGCGACGCTCACGCTGCCGGGCATCGCCGGCCTCGTCCTCACGGTTGGTATGGCGATCGACGCCAACGTCATCATCTTCGAGCGAATCCGCGAGGAGCTGCGGCTCGGGAAGGCCGTGAAGGCCGCGATCGCCACCGGCTTCAGCAAGGCGTGGGTCACGATTCTCGACGCCAACGTGACGACGCTCATCTCCGGGCTCGTGCTCTTCCAGTACGGAACGGGCCCGATCAAGGGCTTCGCCGTCACGCTGTGCATCGGCCTCGTGACCTCCGTCTTCACCGCCATGCTGGTGACGCGCCTGTGCTTCGACCTGTATCCGGGCGAGCGCCGCGTCGAGCAGCTCTCGATCTGAGCCGAGGAGTCATCCGTGCCGATGGAGATCATTCGCCCTGACACCAACATCGACTTCATCGGGAAGTGGAAGACGTGTTTGGCGATCTCGATCACGGTGATCGTGGCGTCGATCGTGGCGATTCCGGTGCGCGGCATCCGGCTGGGACTCGACTTCGCCGGGGGCCACGAGATTCAGGTGCGGTTCACGGAGAAGCTCCCGGAAGACGAAGGCGCGGTTCGCCAGATCGTCGCCGACCTCGGGGTCGCCGAGCCGACGATCGTGCGCTTCGGAGAGGCCGACAAGGCCGAGTTCCTGATCCGGTTCCGGGGCGAGGAAGGGCAGCAGGGCAAGGTGGCCGACGAGCTGAAGGCCGCGCTCGCGAAGGGAATCGGGCCTGTCGAGCTCGAGCGCGTCGGCTTCGTCGGTCCGAAGGTCGGCGCCGACCTCCAGAGCGCGGGGCTCAAAGCCGTCGGCATCTCGTGCCTGCTGATCCTGATCTACATCGGGTTCCGCTTCTCGCCGCGCTTCGCTCCGGGCGCGATCGTCGCGCTGATACACGACATCGTCATTACGTCCGGCGCCTTCGTGATCCTCGGCTACGAGTTCGATCTCACGGTGCTCGCCGCGCTGCTCGCGATCCTCGGCTACAGCCTGAACGACACCATCATCGTGTACGACCGGATTCGCGAGAACATGAAGCTGCACGGGAAGTTCGATCTGCGAGAGGTCCTCAATCGCAGCGTCAACCAGACACTGTCGCGGACCCTGCTCACGTCGGCGACGACGGTTCTGGCGGTGCTCGCGCTGCTGGTCGCTGGCGGACCGATCATACGACCGTTCGCGCTGGCCATGGTGATCGGCATCGTCGTCGGGACGTATTCGTCGATCTACATCGCGTCGCCGACGCTGTTGCTGCTGGAGCGTCGCTGGGGCAGCGCGACGGCGTCCGCCGCGAAGGGCTCGAAGCCGGCTCGCGCCTGATTCTGTGTGTGCGCGCCGGGGCTGCCGCCCCGCGTACGGGGCAGCAGCCCCGGCGAGGCCCTCGGTCCCGCTGCGCGGGCGGCTCGCGCTCCGGGCCTAGATCAGCCTTGCAGGCTCCGCCGAGCTGCTTCCGGTGGCGGCGAGCGGGGCGGCCGTGGCCGTCGATGCCGCGGCGGGGCGGGGCTGTGTCGCCGCACCCTTTGCCGACATCTTGACCGAGCCGTTGAGGACCGCGCCTTCCGCGACGACCAGGCGCGGCGCTTCGACGTCGCCCTCGACGATCCCCGAGGCCTGGATCTCGAGACGCTCGCCGGCACTGACGTTGCCGGCGACGCGGCCGACCACGACCACGTTCTTGGCGTGGACCTGCGCGTGGACCTGCCCGCCAGCGCCGATCGTGAGCCGGTTGTTCGGCAAGTCCACCTTGCCTTCGACCTTGCCCTCGATCACGAGATCCTCGTTGCCGCTCAGATCTCCCTTGATCACGATCGACTTGCCGATGTTCGCCATATCCTCCCCTCCGCCTGTCTTGGGCGGTGTCATCTCACTGGAACGTCGCGCGACCGCCGGAGCGGCCGGGGCCGTCACGGGCGGACTCGTCGTCGCCGCCTGAGTCGTGGCCGTCGTCGTCGCGGGGCGGATCTCCGGCTCCACGCGGCGCGGCTCCGTCCCCCCTTCTTTTCTCCGTCCGCTGAACAGGCTCACGGCGTCCTCCGCTCGAAGCTCGCTCCGATCTTACCGCACTACGGCAGCGCGCCTACCTTGTCGATCCGGATCTGGTGCGTCTTCAGGATGGTCCCCTGCTGGCGGTCGAGGTTCGTCGTCGAGTTCCGGTAGACCTTGAGGGCGTTGATCTGCCCGCTCTCGGCCGTCACGAGGTCGCTCTCGCGCTGGAGAACGTTGAACGGCGTCGACTCGCCGTTGTCGAGGCGGATGCGCTCGGCGCGGAGCTGCTCCGAAGCGGCGGCGACGGACCGCTCGGAGGCGACGACGCCCTCCTGTGACGAGCGCAGGTCGCGGACCGACTTTCGGATTCCGAGGACGATGTCCTGCTCGAGGCGGCGCTCGCGGCTGACCGTCTTGCGAAGCTCGAACTCGGTCTTGTCGGCCGTCTGCGTCGCCGTCTGGTTGCCGAGGGGGATCGAGAGGATTCCGCGCGCCGCGAACTGCTCGTTGGGGTTGGCGCCGAAGAAGTCCGAGTTCGCGCCCGAGACGTTTCGCCCGGTGTCGACGTCCGCGAGCAGGGCCCGCTGGGTCCCGCTCAGCGTGGCGAAGAACGGGTTGCTCAGCGCGGACGGATTGAACTCGCCCACCTGACCGAGGCGGCCATAGCTCAGCACCGCATCGAGCTGCGGCAGCGTCTGGTTCCGTGCGAACTTGAGCAGGATCTCCTGACGCGCGATCTCGAGCTTCAGGAGCGCGAGCTCGGGCCGATTGGCGAACGCCTTCTTCGCGGCCTCGTCGGGATCGACGTCGAAGGCCGTGAAGTTCGCGGGCTCGTCCGTCGTCTCGAGACGGTACGTCGAGGTCGGACGAAGGCTCTCGCCGAAGACGAGGTCGGTGAGCTGGTCCTGGGCTGCACGGTAGGCGTTCGCAGCGACGATCAGATTGAAGTCGCGCTGCGCGACACCGGCCTCCGCCTCGGTGACCTCCACCTTCGAGACCACGCCGACCTCGTACTGCGTCCTCGTTTGATCGAGCAGGGCCCGTGCGGTCTCGACGCTCTTCTCGGCGACACGGAGCTGCTCGCGCGCGGCGATCACGTCCCAGTACGCAGTCTCGATCCGTGCGACGACGTCCATGACCTGGCGACGGAAGTCCTCGAGGCTGCCCCGGTAGACGATCTGCGAGGCCTTCACCTGTGTCCATGCCTGGTTCCAGACCAGGTTCTTGAGCAGGGGGATGCTGATGCTGCCGAAGACGTTGGAGTCGAGCTGCGGCGAGAAGCCGGCGCTCGTCGAGCTCGAGTAGGTCCGCGCGCCGGTGTAGCCGATCTCGTAGGAAGCGCCCCACCACGGGATGAGGCCCTTGAGGCCCGTCTCGCCGTCGAGCTTGTTCTGCTGGACCACCTGCTGGGGAAGGGTGAAGAGGCTGAAGCTCGGCTGCGCGACACTGCTGTACCCGAACTCGTTCGCGAAGTTCGGGTCGTAGGCGCCCCACGCGATCCCGATCCCTTCCTGCGCGATGTACGGGTCGAAGCGAATGACCTGAATGTCGAGGTTACGCTCGAGACCGGTACGGATGGCCTCTTCGAGGCCGAGGGAGATGGTTCCCGAGAGGTCATTGATGGCCTCGCCGGCAGTCTTGCGCGGCTCCGAGGCAGAGCGGGTCCCGAGCGCATCGTGCGTGGCGTCTTGGGCCGCACGGTCGGCCTCCGCCGCGTCCATGCCGGGCGTCGCGCCGCTCGCACTGCCTTCGAGGCGACGCGCCTCGTCTTCGTCGGCATTCGAGCTCGCAGCGGCTTCGCGCGCGGCGGGCAGGTCGTGGCCCGGGTCCGTGTCGTCGCCCGCGTGCGCGAGCGGCGCCAGCAAGGAGAAGGCGAGCGCGAGCGCGCCCGCCCCGCCAGTCCAACGTCGCATCGAGGACCCCCCTTTCCGTGTCCGCACCGTAGCAAGACCGCCGCGCCGTGCGCCCCTCGGCTCGGCTACCGTTGCGATCGATGACGGTTGCGGTCCTCGTACTCGCGGCGGGGCGCGGAGAGCGCCTCGGGGCGCCAGTGCCGAAGGCGTTCGCACCGCTGGCGGGCGTCCCGCTGGTGGTGCGCTCGCTCGCCGCGATGGCGAGGGTCCGCGAGGTCGATCGTGTGGTGCCCGTCGTCGCGCTGGCGGACCGTGACCGTTTCGCAGCGCTCGCGCCCGGGCTCGCCGGCATCCCGAAGCTGACCGCACCGGTCTGGGGAGGAGCGGAACGGCAGGACTCGATGCAGGCCGGCCTCGCGAGCCTCGGCCCTGACGTGGACCTCGTCGCTGTTCACGATGCGGCGCGTCCGTTCGTCCGGGCGCGCGACGTTGCGCGCGTGCTCGCGGCGGCCCGGGATGTGGGCGCTGCGCTGCTGGCGGTGCCCGTGACCGATACCATCAAACGCGTTCGCGCAGGGCGGGTGGTCGAGACGCCCGAACGATCGGAGTGCTGGGCGGCGCAGACCCCGCAGGCCTTTCGGGCCGAGGTGCTTCGCGAGGCACTCGCGCGGGCCGCTGCGGAGGGCTTCCAGGCGACCGACGACGTGCGGCTCGTCGAGCGCCTTGGCCTGCCGGTGGCGGTGGTCGAAGGAGACCCTGGCAACGTGAAGATCACGCGGTCCGAGGACCTGACAGCGGCACACGCGCGCTTGCTCGACCTCCGTGCGTGCGACGAGGCGGTGCGGTGAGGATCGGGCAGGGGATCGACGCGCATCGCCTGGCACCGGGACGTCCGCTACGGCTCGGCGGTGTCGAGATTCCGTACCCGCGTGGTCTCGAGGGGCACTCCGACGGCGACGTGCTGCTCCACGCCGTGGCGAGCGCGCTGCTCGGCGCCCTCGGAGCAGGAGACCTCGGCCGGCACTTCCCGTCGTCGGATCCGGCGCTCGCGGGCATCTCGAGTCGGAGGATCGTCGGCGAGGTCGCGGCGCGCGTTCGAGCGGCGGGCCTCACCGTTGCGAACGTCGACGCCACGGTGATCGCTCAGGAGCCGCGTCTCGCACCGCACCTCGACGCGATGCGCGCGTCGCTCGCGGACCTGCTCGGCGTTGGCGAGGAGCGTGTCAACGTGAAGGCCACGAGTACCGACGGTCTCGGAGCGATCGGCCGCGGCGAGGGGATCGCGGCACAGGCGGTCGCACTTCTCGCGTCGCCGGCGGAGTCCGGCGGCCGATGACGGGCCTCGTGCTCTACAACACCCGAACGCGGACCCGGGAGGCATTCGAGCCGATCGAGTCCGGCCACGCACGCGTCTATAGCTGCGGCCCCACGGTCTACGCGCCCCAGCACATCGGCAACTTGCGGCCGTACCTGATGGCCGACCTGCTGCGGCGCGCGCTCGAGGCAGAGGGGCTTCGCGTCACCCACGTCATCAACATCACCGACGTCGGGCACCTGACGGACGACGCGGACGCCGGCGAGGACAAGATCGAGAGCGCCGCGGCAAAGAGCGGCCGCACGGCCGCCGAGATCGCCGCGCTCTACACCGAGCAGTGGAAGAACGACCGGCGCCGGGTCGGCTGCCTCGAGGCGAGCGTGTATTGCAAGGCGACCGACCACATCGCCGAACAGATCGCGCTCGCGAAGCGGCTCGAAGCGAAGGGGTACACCTACCGCATCGACGACGGCCTCTACTTCGACACCGCGAAGTTCCCGCGTTACACGGAGTTCGCGCGGCTCGACCTGGCCGGACAAGAGTCGGGAGCACGAATCGCCGATGTTCCCGGAAAGCGTCACAGCGCGGACTTCGCGCTCTGGAAGCTGCCGGCCCCGGCCGTCCAGCGGCAGCAGGAGTGGGATTCGCCATGGGGGCGCGGCTTTCCAGGCTGGCATCTCGAGTGCTCGGCGATGAGCACGAAGTATCTGGGCGCTCCATTCGACGTTCACACCGGCGGTGTCGACCACATTCCGGTCCACCACACGAACGAGATCGCGCAGAGCGAGTGCGCCCTCGACGTGCACCCCTGGGTCCGATTCTGGATCCACAATGAATTCTATGACCTGGGCGGCGAGAAGATCTCCAAGTCGAAGGGTCACGTCCTCGTGCTGCAGGACCTCGTCGACCGAGGCTTCGAGCCGCTCGCGTTCCGCTACTTCTTCTTGCAAGGCCACTACCGGCAGCAGCAGGCGTTCACGATCGATGCGATGGAAGCTGCGGCGACCGGCTACCGGCGACTGCTCGGCGTTGCCGTCCAGGTCCGCGACGCGGCGGAGCGACCGGACGACGCGGTGATCTCTGCGTACCGTGCACGCTTTCGGGAGGCGGTGCGCGACGATCTGAACGCGCCACGGGCGCTGGCGGTGGCCTGGGAGGTGGCGCGGGGCGCGGATCTCGGTGCAGCCGAGAAGCGCGCGTTGCTGCTGGAGTTCGACGGCTTCCTCGGTCTCGATCTCGCGTCGGCCACGCCCCGAACCGCCGTAGCCGAGAGCGATCCGCGCATCGACGGACTGGTCGCGGAGCGGGAGTCTGCACGCCGGCGCAAGGACTTCGCGGCGGCCGATCGCGTGCGCGACGCGCTCGCGGCGGAGGGCATCGTGATCGAGGATACGCCGGCGGGCCCGCGCTGGCGGCGGACGTGAGCGAGTTCCGTCTCGTCTCGGAGTTCGAGCCGAAGGGCGACCAGCCGCGCGCCATCGAGCAGCTCGTCGAGGGTCTTCGCCGCGGCGACCGTCACCAGACGCTCCTCGGTGTGACCGGAAGCGGGAAGTCGTTCACGATGGCCTGCGTCGTCGAGCGCATGAACCGCCCGACGCTGGTGATGGCTCCCAACAAAACCCTCGCGGCGCAGCTCTACGCCGAGCTGAAGGGCCTGTTCCCTGAGAACGCGGTCGAGTACTTCGTCTCCTACTACGACTACTACCAGCCCGAGGCCTACATCCCATCGACCGACACGTACATCGAGAAGGACTCGTCGATCAACGACGAGATCGACAAGCTGCGTCATTCGGCAACACATTCGCTCCTGACGCGCCGAGACGTGCTCGTGGTGGCGAGCGTCTCGTGCATCTATGGCCTCGGCGCGCCGGCGACGTACGGCGAGATGCACGCCTACGTCGAGGTCGGCGCACCGCTCGCGCGCGATGCGCTCCTGCGTCGTCTCGTCGACATGCTGTACACGCGCAACGACATCGACTTCCACCGGGGGACGTTTCGCGTACGCGGTGACGTGGTCGAGATCTTCCCGCAGTACGAGAACGAGCGCGCCATCCGAATCGAGTTCTTCGGCGACGAGGTCGAGTCCATCGCCGAGATCGATCCGCTGCGCGGCAAGGTGATCGCGCGACCGAAGCGGGTGCTGATCTACCCGGCGAGCCATTACGTGGCGTCCGACGAGACCCTGCGGCGGGCAGCGGTGGGCATCCGCGAGGAGCTGCGCGAGCGACTCGCGGAGCTGCGCGGCGCGGGCAAGCTCCTCGAGACGCAGCGACTCGAGCAGCGGACGGTCTTCGACCTCGAGATGCTGGAGCAGATGGGCTTTTGCCACGGCGTCGAGAACTACTCTCGCTGGCTCGACGGACGTGCGGCCGGCGAGTCGCCGTACACGCTGTTCGACTACTTCCCGGACGACTTTCTCCTGTTCGTGGACGAGAGCCACGTCTCGGTGCCGCAGGTCGGGGCCATGTACCGCGGAGACCGGGCGCGCAAGGAGACGCTCGTCGAGTTCGGCTTCCGGCTGCCATCGGCGCTCGACAACCGGCCGCTGCGTTTCGAGGAGTGGGAGGCGCGGGTGCGCCAGGCGATCTACGTGTCGGCCACACCGGGTCCGTGGGAGCTCGAGCACTGCAAGGGGGTGGTCGTCGAGCAAATCATCCGCCCGACAGGGCTGGTCGATCCGAAGCTCGAGATGCGACCGGCGTCGGGGCAGGTCGACGACCTGCTCGGCGAGGTTCGGGCGCGCGCGGACCGGGGCGAGCGCGTCCTCGTGACGACCCTCACCAAGCGCATGGCCGAGGAGCTGAGCGAGTACTTCACCGAGCACGGCGTGCGCGTTCGCTACCTGCACAGCGACGTGGAGACGATCGAGCGCATGGAGCTGATCCGCGAGCTGAGACAGGGCGTGTTCGACGTTCTCGTGGGCATCAACCTGCTGCGCGAGGGTCTCGACATCCCCGAGGTGGCGCTGGTCGCGATCCTCGACGCCGACAAGGAGGGCTTCCTGCGGTCGGCGCGCTCGCTCATCCAGACCATCGGGCGCGCGGCGCGCAACGTGAACGGAACGGTGATTCTGTACGCGGATCGCGAGACCGACTCGATTCGGACGACGATCTCCGAGACCGCGCGCCGCCGCGCGCTGCAGGAGGCGTACAATGCCGAGCACGGGATCACGCCCCGCAGCGTGGTCAAGCGCATCTCGAGCCTGCGCGAGTCGATCTGGGAGGCCGACTACGTGACGGTGCCGCTTCCCGACGAAAAGCCCGATGCCGCGATCCCCGCCGCGGACCTCCCGGCGCGAATCGCAGAGCTTCGACGCGAGATGGCCGCGGCGGCGCGGGCGCTGGAGTTCGAGAGCGCAGCGGCGCTGCGTGATCGGATCCGCGCGCTCGAGACCGAGCGCCTCGGACGGGGATGACGGCGAGCGTCGACGAGCGGATCGCAGCGCTGCCGCGCTCGCCGGGCGTCTACCTGTTCAAGAACGCTCGCGGGCGCGTTCTCTACGTCGGGAAGGCCCAGAGCCTGCGCACGCGCGTACGCTCGTACTTCGCGGCCGGCGGCGATGGCCGACCGCAGGTGCCGCGGCTCGTCGAGGCCGTGGCGGACGTCGACGTGGTGGTGACCGCGAGCGTGAAGGATGCGCTCCTGCTCGAGAACGAGCTGATCAAGCGGCACCGCCCGCCGTTCAACGTGAGACTACGGGACGACAAGCAGTATCTCGCGTTGCGACTCGATCCGCGGGAGCCGTGGCCCCGCCTCGTCGGCGTGAGGCGCTTTCGCGACGACGGCGCCGACTACTTCGGGCCGTACACGTCGAGCCAGGCGATGCGCCGCGCAGT
>JADLGR010000268.1 GCA_020849175.1 Deltaproteobacteria bacterium | reverse complement strand
GCCGAGCTCCAGGACGCGCTCTCGCTCGGTGACCGCGCACGGTCTACCGACCTCGGGCGCCTTCGGCGCTGGGTGCGCGAATCGTTTCCGACGCTGCCGCAGATCGACGTGACGGACGTGCTCGCTGAGGGCGTTCGGCCGTACCAGTCGTTCGACACGCACCTGTCCGACGCGGGAAACGTGCTGGCCGGGCAGTTCGTGGGTGCGCGTCTGGCGGAGATTCTGGGGCCGGCTCTTCGCCGCAGTGTCAGCCCTGCGCTGCCGCCGCCTGCGCCGGCTGCTCCTCGTCATCGATGAGGTCGAGGCTCTGCGACTCGATCATCTGCCAGTAGGTCCCGCGCTTCCGGAGGAGATCGTTGTGAGACCCCTCCTCGATCACCCGACCATGGTCCATCACGAAGATCGTATCGGCGCGCCGAACGGTCGAGAGGCGGTGAGCGATCACGACCAGCGTCCGCTCTCCGCGCATCTGCAAGATCTCCCGCTGGATGATGCGCTCGGTCAGGGTGTCGAGCGCGCTCGTCGCCTCGTCGAGGATCAGCACCTCGGGATCCCGGAGAAAGGCGCGCGCCAGCAGGATTCGCTGGCGCTGTCCGCCGGACAGGCGCGAGCCGCGGTCTCCAAGGACGGTCTCGTATCCCTCCGGGAGGGCCTCGATCCAGTCGGCGATCGCCGCCATCCGGGCCGCCGCGCGCAGGCGATCGTCCGCGACGTCCTCCGGGAGGCCGAAGCAGATGTTCCGGCGAATCGTGTCATTGAGCAGGATCGCCTCCTGCGTAACGACGCTCAGCCGGCGCCACCACGTATTCGCGACGACGTCGGCGAGGTCGACGCCGTCGATCAGAATGCGTCCCTGTGCCGGGCGATACAGGCGGGTGAGCAGGTTCACGAGGGTCGTCTTGCCCGCGCCGGAAGGCCCGACGAGCGCAACCATGCGACCCCGGGGAATCTCGATGCTGACGTCGTCGATGACGGACGGGCCGTCCTCGATGTACGAGAAGCGGACGTGCTCGAAGCGGATCGACTCCCGGAACTGCCCGAGCGGCTGCGTTCCGTCCGGGTCCTTCTCGCGCTCGGCGAGGGCGTAGAAGCGGTCGAGTTCGTCGAGCGCCTCGCGATGGATCAGCAGGTTCGTCCTCGAGATGTTGATCACCGTGAGAGGCCCGAGCGCACGCGTGATGAGGACGAGGAAGATGACGAGCATGCCGACGGCCGCGGTGGCGAACTCTTCGTTCGTCATCCCGACGCCGATGAGGATCACGCAGACGAGCGCTCCGCCGATTGCGCTGAAGAACGGGAAGCCCACGTTATCGAGCGCCGCGCTCGCCATCTTTGCCCGCCCCAGCTCGTGGACGATGTGCCGCACCTGTTTATCGATCAGCGGGCCAGCGTTCGCGAGTCGGATGAGCTTGGCTCCGTTGAGCGTCTCGTAGAAGATCTGGCTGAAACGTTCGTTGGTCTCCGTCAACTGCCTGCCGATTCTGGTGGCAAGACCGTGGGTGGCCCGCTTGAACAGCGCCGTCGTCGAGGCAAGGTACACGATTCCCGCGATGCAGAGCGCCGGGTTGAGGAGCGTGAGCAGGGCGAGGTAGGTGAGCAGGATCGCGAGATTCGACGCGAGGAGCGCGAGATACCGCACGGCAATGCCGACGCGCGTCGGGTGACCGGTGCTGAAGTTCGAGAGCGCGCCGGCGCCGAGAGAGTCCGTGAAGCGCATGCTGTTCTCGAGGAGACAGGCGTAGGCACGAAGACGGAGGCGGTGATCCACGCGGTAGGGGATCGTGTAGCCGATGACGTCGACCGAGAACTGCAATGCGGCTCGGAGGAGCACGATCACGAACATGAGGGCGCCCGCCCAGATCAGGCGGTCGGTGGGTGCGAGCGCTTCGAACGGCGCGGCGACGAAGCGCAGCACGGGAACGCTGGCGAAGATGTTGGTCTTGCCCATCGACTGGAGGAGCGGAACGAGCAGGAATACGCCCGCGCCTTCCGTCAGCACCGCGAAGATGGAGAGAAAGACGAAGGCGACGAAGAAGGCCTTCTCGGGCCCGGTGTAGCGCCAGACCTGCGCGAGAAACGAGCGATACTGCCGTAGTCTGCTGCCGAACATCTCGTTTGTGGCCTTCCGGCGCGGGCCGTTCAGTCAGGGCGGCGGAGGCGGGCTGCTAGCTGCGTTTCTCGCACAGCCAGCGGTCGAAGCCGAGTTGTTCTGCGCGGCCGACACGCACGAATCCTGCGGCGGCCGCAACTCTAGCCGACGCGATGTTCGGTTGCCGGATGACGGCCGTGGCCGGGCCATCGAGCTCGCCGAGCAGCAGCGAGAGCATCCGGCGAGCGACGCCGCGCCCGCGTGCCTCGGGAGCGACCGTCCACGAGACTTCCCACGCGTCCTCGCGGCGGTCGGCCCGCACGACCCCGACCGGCTGGCCAGCCTCCTCCGCGATGCGAAGCCGCCGGTCTGACGAGGCGAGCGCAGCGGTGAGCCACGCGACGTGCTCGTTCCGGGCGACGGGAGCACTGCTCCGCGAGGCACGACGCGTTTCGGGATCGTTGCGCCAGGCGAGGAGCCGATCGGCGTCGTCGAGCGTGGCCGGTCGGAGCCCGAGAGTGCGCTCCTTCATGGCCGCCCGCCGCTGAACGGGCAGGGCGCCGGCAGGCAGCGCACGGCCTGCGGCAGGAGCCCGGTCACACGCCTCATCGACCAGCGACCACGCGAGGGGTGTGCCGCGGGCGATCGCCGTGCGCGCGCGGCGTCCCAGGATCTCCGGCAGGTGCCGCGGGTGCAGGCCGTGACCGGGACGGATGGAGCGCACGTTCCGCGGGGTGAACCTCTCGCCTGCGGTTACGTCGTCGACGACGTAGAGCGAGCGTCGCAGGTCGCGCATCGCCAGCTCCGACGTCTCGGGGGCGTAGTGCACGCTGCCGAGCGCCTCGTACGCGGTCGAGGTCTCGCCGACGAGGCGCGCGAACTCCTCGGGCTCGAGCGAGAAGGAAGCGTCCGGCCCGCCGTCGGCACGGCGCAGGGTGACGTGTTTCTCGATCACGCACGCGCCGAGCGCGGTCGCGGCAACGGCCACGGCGGTTCCGAGCGTATGGTCCGAGAGACCCACCGGAACGCCGAAGCGCTGCGTCATGTCGGGGATGGTGCAGAGGTTCGAGTCCTCCGGCCGCGACGGATAGCTCGACACACAGTGCAGCAGGGCAATCTCGCGTGCGCCGGCGCGCCGCGCCGCGTCGATGGCCTCGGCAATCTCGTTCTGCTCGGCCATCCCCGTCGACAGGAGCAGGGGCTTGCCGGTCGCCGCGGCGGCCGCGATCAGCCCCAGATCGACCAGCTCGAAGGAGGCGATCTTGTAAGCCGGACAACCGAGCCGCTCGAGAAGGGCCACCGACGTCGCATCGAAGGGCGTCGAGAAGACGGTGAGGCCGAGGGCCCTGCCTCGCGCGAACAGGAGTTCATGCCATTCCCAGGGTGTGTGGGCCTCCTGGTAGAGCTCGTACAACCGCCGGCCGTGCCACGGGCCGCTCTCGAGCACGAAGCCCGGCCCCGCGTGGTCGATCGTGATCGTGTCGGCCGTGTAGGTCTGGAGCTTCACGGCATCGACACCCGCATGGGCGGCCGCCTCGACGATGGCGAGCGCTCGATCGAGCCCGCCGAGATGATTCGCCGAGAGCTCGGCCACCACGTACGGCCGGTGCCGGGGCCCGATCCGCCGCCCGGCGATGCGGATCTCGGCCGTCACAGCAGGACGTATTCCTTCTGCTCTCCATCGCGCTGCGCCCGCGCACCGCGCTTCTCGGGAGTGCGGAGGAAGGGCCGGTCGGCGTCGACGAGCGGAATCCGCGCCTCCTCGACACCCGCGTCGTCGCGGTGCTTCTCGACGCTGTCGGTCGTGTGCCAGACGCCGGCGGCGTCCCGGCGCCAGATGGCCGGGTCGCGCATCGGCTCGATCGCCGTCAGCAGCTCCGACTCGGTCATTCCGGCGCTGCGCAGGAAGACGTCCATGTCGAAGGGACGAACGTGGTCGTAGCGGGCGACCATCTCGATCGCGCGTTCCCGCGTCATCCGGCCGTGACGCACCTCGTTCGAAGCGTCGTCGGTCGCGCGGCCGTACCCGAACTTCAGGTACTTGAGATAGTCGTGCAGGCCGCTGGCATGGATGTCGTCGGTCTTCGCATAGAGGTTGAAGGTTCGATCGCGGGCCTGCGCGGTCTCGAATCCCAGCTTCTCGATCACGAACTCGGCCTGCGCACGGCCGTCCCAGGGCATGAAGTTCGAGAGATAGATGCCGCGGACCCCGACGCGCTCGAGATCCTCGTCGGACGGATAGAAGAAGGGAGCCAGGTCGTAGCGCGTGAGCCCGGAGTCCGGCTCGAGCAGGAGGTCTTCGGGCTCGAAGCCCCGCATCGAATGCTCCTGCCGCTTCTTCTTGGTGAACTCGACGAAATCGTCGATGTTATACATGCCGACCAGCTCGGAGAATCCTTCCTCGCCCCAGATCACCAGGGGCACGTCGTACTGGACCGCCGCGCGGATCGGAAACGTCATGATGCCCGCGTGGTAGTGCCACGTGACGTCGCCGACCCGGTGCAGCATGGCGCGCGCGATCCGCTTCGCGGAGCCTGGAGCCGTCGTGAACCGGAGCAGATTGCAGTCCATCCGGTCGACGAGGTTCGTGAGGTTCCGGATCCCGAGCGGCGTGTTGAAGCTGTGGTTGTAGCTGACGAGCAGCGGGTTCAGCCCGTAGCGCTCCTTCACGACGTAGACCTGGAAGTGGCTGTCCTTGCCGCCGGACACGGGAATGATGCAGTCGTACGGACTGCCCTTCGCGCGCTGTCGGTCCCCGTACTCCTCGAGCAGCGCGCGGAGCTTTCGCTCGCGCGCCGGCCAGTCGACCTGACTGAGGTGGGTCGTCTTGGCCTCGAACGAGCGACAGCCGGAGCAGACGCCATGGTCGTCGAAGACGATGCCCGGCTTCGCGTTGGCCGGATACACGCAGCGCTTGCAGTATTCCATCGTCGGGTCTCGTCCTGCTCCGGCGCAGAGTGGCTCAGAACGGTGCATAGCGGGGACGGCGGGGCATCGCGATCTTGTAGAACGTGCTGTCCCTCACGGGGACGCCCGCCCGGGCCATGAATTCCTTGGCCTTCTTCGTGCTGTGCTCAGTGTAATGGAAGATGTTTCCGGCCGCGACGGCCTGCGCGCGGCCGAGGCGTATGCCGTCGACGAGATGCTCCCAGGCTCCAACTCCGCCGAAGGCGATGACCGGGGCGTCGACGGCGTCGCTGATCGTGCGAACGAGGTCGAGGTCGTAGCCCCGTTTGTCGCCGTCGTGCTCGATCTCGTTGAGCAGAATCTCCCCGGCGCCGAGGGCCACCCCCTCGCGTGCCCACGCGCGTGCATCCCGACCGCTCGGCAGGCGGCCGCGGCCGCCCATCGCCTCGTAGCCCGATGGCATGTCGGGGTTGCGCCGCGCGTCGATCGACAGCACGACGCACTGCCGGCCGAATCGGTCGGCGATCTCGGTGATCAGCCGTGGCTGCTCGAGCGCGGCGGTGTTGAGCGCGATTTTGTCCGCGCCCGCGCGTGTGTAGGCGCGCACGCGGTCGGGATCGCGGATCTTCCCGCCCACGGTGAGCGGGACGAAGCAGCGGCGCGAGAGACCTTCGACGAGGGCCTCGAAGCGCTCGAGGTGCCGCTCGTCCGGCGAGATCTCGAGGACGATGATCTCGTCGACGGCCCAGGCGTTGAAGAAATCGACCGCCGTGAACGCGCTGCCGACGTCATTGGTCGGCCGGAAGCGCCGGGTCTGGACGACGTGCCCGTTGTGCACCAGCAGACTCGCGATCAGTCGGTGTTTCGGGAGCGCGCTCATCGGGGCCGGGTGACGAAGGTTTCGAGAAGCTTCATGCCCGCGAGCTGGGACTTCTCCGGATGGAACTGTACGGCGGCGACGTTCTCCCACTCGAGGGCGGCACAGAAGCGCAGGCCGTACTCGCAGATCCCGGTCGTGATGTCGGCCGTTCGTGCGAGCGGTGCGTGGTAGCCATGCACGAAGTAAAGGTCCGACGGTGAGGCGAGGCCGGCCATGAGCTTCGAGGAAGCCGCGATCTCGACGGCACTCCAGCCGACGTGCGGCACCTTCGGATGGCCTTCGCCGGCCGGGAAGCGGACGATGCTGCCGTCCAGCCAGCCGAGCCCGGGGCGCACGCCTTCCTCGCTGCCGGAGAAGAGGAAGTGCATGCCGAGGCAGATGCCGAGATACGGCACGCCGGCCTCGCGCACGCGGTGCTCGAGCGCCTCGGCGTGGCCGCGCGCCGCGAGGCCCTCCATGCCCGCGTCGAAGGAGCCGACGCCGGGCAGGACGATGAGATCCGCATCGCCGAGTTCGCGTCCGGTTTCGGCGATCGTGACGTCGGCGTCGAAGCAGGAGAGGGCGTTCACCACCGAGCGGATGTTCGCCAGTCCGTAGTCGACCACGGCGACGCGCGGAAGGGCAGCCGTCACAGCCGCAACTCGAGGCCGGCGTTCCGAAGGAACGACTTGACCTTGTGGATGTTGTTGTCGGAGAACACGAGCATCGTTCCGAGGGCAATGGCCTCTGCGCCAGCGCGGAACGCCGTCGCCACCTGATCGAGCGTGCCCGCTCCTCCTTCGAGGATGATCGGCACGTCGACTCGTTCGGAGGCCTCGGCGAGCAGCTCCGTGTCGAGACCCGTTCGGCGCCCCTCGCGATCGACGGTGAGGAGCCGCACTTCGCCGGCGCCTTCGCCGACGCCGCGGCGAAGCCACTCGTCCCAAGCGGGCGCCTCCAGCGGGCGGTGCGAGCGATGGTCATAGAGGAACCGGCCGGCCGGCGTGCGGACGACGTCCACGCCGAGCACGATCGCCTGGGCTCCGAAGATGTGGGCGAGTTCGCCGATCCGGCGGGGCGCGTCGTGGGCCGACGTCGTCAGGCACAGCTTGTCCGCACCCGCCGCGAGGCAGCGGTGGGCGGTATCGACGCTGCGGATGCCGCCCCCCACGGTGAGGGGCATGAAGCAGGCACGGGCCACGGCCGCGAAGGACGCGAAGTCGGGATCGCGCTGCTCGCGGCTGGCATCGATGTCGAGGAGGATGAGCTCGTCGGCTCCCTGCGCGTCGTGGACGCGCGCCGTCGTGCTCGGGCTCCCGGCATCGCGGTGGTCGGCGAAGGCCGCGCCTTTGACGAGCCGGCCGCCGCGTAGCAGGAGGCTCGGGATGATTCGCTTCAGCATCGCACGACTCATCCGCGCTCAGGGCGCCCAGGTCAGGAAGGCGCGGAGCAGGCGCTGGCCATTGATCTGCGACTTCTCGGGGTGGAACTGCGTCGCGAAGACCGTGCCATCGAGCACGGCCGCGACGAGCGGCGTCTCGTACTCGGTGCGCGCCGCTACGGCGCCTTCGTCGCGAAGCACGAGCGTGTAGGAGTGACAGAAGTAGAACGTCCGCATTCGCTCCGGAGCCTCGAAGAAACGCCGGACCTCACCGATCGGTTCGGCCGTGTTCCAGCCGACGTGGGGCACGCGGGCCCGGCGCACGCCGGCATCGCGCAGGTGGACGACCTCGCCCGCGAGCCAGCCGAGGCCGGGCGTTCGGCCGAACTCGAGGAGTTGTTCGGCGAGGAGTTCCATCCCGAGGCAGATGCCGAGCATCGGCCGCCCCTTGCGTCGGACGGCGTCGACCATCGCCTCGGACAGTCCCGACCGTTCGAGGCGTTCGGCGGCCGGGCCGGCGGCGCCGACGCCGGGCAGGACCAGCCGGTCTGCGGCGAGTACGGCTTCCGGGTCGCGCGCCACCGTGGCACGGGCGCCCGCGGCCAGGAGCGCGTTGCGCACCGATTCGATGTTCCCGGCGCCGTAGTCGATGATGGCGACCTTCATCGGAAGCCGGGGATCAACCGGAAGCGGTCTCGTCCTTCTCGGGGTCGCCCGTCACGCGCGGCCACGTCGCGAAGTCCTTCGGAAGCCAGCCGTGTCCGTGCCGCCGGCACTCCTCGCAAGAGGGCATCTCGTGCGGAGAGACGACGTGCGGCTCGATCAGCTCGAGGAATGCCTTCTCGGTGATGCCGAGATAGTCGAGGAACAGGTCGAGCGCGGCGGGTCGCCGGCCGTCGAACTCGGCGACGAGCTCCTCGGCCTCCTCTCGCGTCTTCCGGCCGTTCCGGATGTCGATCGACACGAGGTGCGAGGTGCGGCCGAAGCCGCGCTTCAGATACTTGATGTAGTCCCGTACGCCCTGCAGGAAACACTCGATCTTCTCGTAGTCGTATTCCGGCGGGACGCCCTCCACCTGATCGCCCTGCCAGCCGAGCTCGCGCTTGATGATCTGCACCTGCTTCTTGACGTCCCAGGGAATGTAGGAGCCGAGCAGGACGGATCGGACACCGGCGAGCTGGCCTGCCGGAGGATACGTGTACGGAAGCAGGTCGCGTTCGGTCACGGGATAGCTCGAGATCGTGTCGTCGAGCATTCCGAGCATGTCCTCGGCGTTGATCCCGAGATTCACGAAGGCATTGAAGCGACGCTCGTCGACCTCTTCCGCTTCGTCGTAGCGGTAGAAGGAGGCGTACTCCGCCGTCGGCTCGCCCCAGATGATGAGGGGCACACGCTGCCAGATCGAGACCCACATGGGGTAGGAGAAGATGCCGGTATGGCAGTGCCAGCAGAAGTCGCCGCGCCGGCGCAAGGACTCGAACATCAGCTTGCGGACGACCTGCCAGTTCGGCGTGAACTGGTGCACGTCGACACCGAGCGTTCGAAACGTTCGCAGGCTGTTCTCCTGCACGTTCTTGCGCAGGAAGCCGTGGTCGAAGCGAACGACCAGAGGGCGGAGCTTCTTCTCCCGGACCAGATACCAGAGCGTGAACGTCGAATCCTTGCCGCCCGAGAACGGAACGATGCAGTCGTAGGCGTGCTGGCCCCGGTGCCGGTC
>JADLGR010000267.1 GCA_020849175.1 Deltaproteobacteria bacterium | reverse complement strand
CCCGCCCACGATCGTGCGCTCGGCCGCCACGTCGCCGCGCCGGGTGTATTCGAGCTGCGTGGTCACCTCGCCGTTCGAGGCCTGGGCGAGGCGCCCCTTCTGGTTCTTCGCCACGTCCGTGTCGTAGGTGAAGACCCAGTCCGAATCGGTCGATAGGTTGATCGTGCCGAGCCGATTGAGTCCATCGTAGCCATACGACGTCGTTCGCCTCGCGCCCGCGGGCGTCGCATCCTCGATCTTCTGGACCAGGTTGCCGGCGGCATCGTAGAGAAAGCGCGTCGTGCCGGTGTCGGGCGAGACAGTCTCCACGAGGTTTCCCCGGTCATCGTGGAGGAGAGCGGTCGCCTTTGCGGCGGCGTCCGTGACGCTCGTCACGTTGGAGAGCGCGTCGTAGGTGAAGTCGGTCTCGTAAGTCACTGCCCGCACCTGACTGACCCTCGTCAGACGGTCGAGCGCATCGTAGAGCAGGAGGTCCTGCTTGCCGTTCTCGTCGCGGAGGCGCGTCGGGTTGCCCTTCGGGTCAGGGCCGAACTCCGAATGGACGGTGCCCCCTGGAAAGAGCGGATTGAAGGCCCGGAAGAGATGGCCGGCATTCGTGTAGGAGAACGCCGCGTCGCCGACCGGGGTTCCGGGGCTCGCGAGGCTCGTGAAGCCCGCGAACCGCTGCTCGCGCTGCACGCGGCCGTTCTCGTAGGTGTAGACGATCGCGTTGCCCTGCGAGTCGGCGAGGAGCTGCAGCAGGCGAGGCCTTGCCGCGTCGTAGCCGAAGGCGAGGAAGACGGGATTGCCGGCCGAGTCCGGCGGGAAGTCGACGCGGATCAGGTTGCCGTCGACGTCGTAGCTGAAGCCGAGCGTCGTGCTGCCGCTCCCCTCGTAAGGCGGCGTGGCGGTGAGCACGCGGCCCATACCATCGTACGTGAAGGCCGTCGTGCGGCCGTTCGGATCGGTCACGTTCTGAGGGTTGCCGTGGGAATCGAAGCTCGAGAAGGACCAGGAGAGGTAGCCCGAGCCCGGCCCACTCAGGTAGCGACGGAGCGCAGATCGAGAGCCCGAGGCCGGGTCGTAGTCGATCTCGGTGTGCTGCGCGGGCCGAGGCCCGCTGATCGACGTCAGGCGGGCGCTCGCGTCGTAGCCGTACGTCGTCTCGTCCAGGAACGGGATTGCGGCACCGTTTGCATCGAGCGTGAAGCCCTCGAGGCGGCGCGTCACGAGCCGATCGATCGATGGGTCGTACACGCTGGTCTCGACGCGATTGCCTGCCGGGCTCAGCACGGACCCCTGCGTGATGGTCAGCGGCGCGTCGAGGCGCGGGTGGTAGGTGTACTCGCGCCGCCGCTCGTAGGCCTCCGTGCCATCGATCACCCCGTTGCCGTTCAGGTCCCTCCAGCCCTCGGTCACGAACCGCGGCCGTCCCCGCGTGTCGTGCTCTTCATAGAGCGTCTTGACGTCGTTCAGGTCGATCGTCGTCCTCCACAGCCCCTCCGGCGCACCCGCTGCCCCAGGGCCCTGCGTGAACGTTGCGTCCTTGAAAGGGACCGTGAACCCCGGGCCACCCGGCCCGCTCACGCTCTCGATCCGTGTCCGATTCGCGCCCGCCGTGACGGTCGCGAGCAGCGCCGTGCCCGAAGCGTTGCGCACTTCGGTCACGGTCGGGGCCGTGTCGGGGTAGGCGAGGGAGAGCTTCTGATCGAGCGCGGGCTCGTCGATCGACGTTACGCGGCCTGCCGCGTCGTACGTCCACTGGCTGATCTGTGAGCTCACCGAATTGACGGCACGCTCGACGCGCTCGAGCCGTGCACAGCTCCCGTCCTCGTACGTGTAGCTCCACGATACGATCCCCTGCGTCTGCCCCTGCGGCGGGGCCACGCCCGGGTAGCCATGCGCCGTGACCGTGGCGAGACAACCGGCGGCATCGTAGGCGTAGGTCCAGAGCTGATCGTTGGGCCCCGTGTCGCAGCTCGCGGCCGGGCGGCTCGCCACCGATTCCACCCTTCCAGCCGTCCTGGCTACGGCGAAGCACGCCTCGCCCTGCCGGAAGGTCGTGAGGCTCCCCGTGGACCCGACCACGATCGGCGCCTCGCCGGGGGGCTCGATCTTCTCGAGCTGGCGAGTCTGTCCGCCGAAGTAGACGCGCGTGCCGTCGCGGTGCGTGTAGACGAAGCCGCTGGCGGGACCGCCGGTGACGCCGCCCTGGGCGCGGGTGCCGCCTGTCCAGGGCGACGGGGTCTGGGTGATCGGCGACGTGAAGCGCAGGAACAGGTCGGAGCCTCCGAGCGGCCGCCAGACCAGCGCGGTCTCCACGGTCGTATCCGGCGCGTCGTACACGAGGCGCCAGTCGAGGCTGCTGCGCCAGTGCGGCCCGAGTGGCGACGGAGTCGTCGAGCCTTCGTCGCTGGCGTAGTGCCGGGTGAACGCGAGTCCCCGTCCGAGATCGAGGTCGGTTGCCATCTGCTCGAGGTTCCCGGTCGTCACGTCGACGGGATCCCCGATGCAGCTCCCCACATTGTTGGCCGGGCCGCGGCAGCCCGGCGGCTCGGGCCCGGGATCGCACTCGTCGTAGACCGCGGTCGTCGGTGCGCAGCGCAGGCCCGTCAGCGGATAACTCCACGCGGCGTGCTCGTCGGTTTGGCAGCACATGTCCCCGCCCGCTCCGCCCAGCTCCACCGGTCCCGGATTCGCGACGCCGTCCTTACAGCGGACCGTCACCATCCGCCACTCGCTGTTGTTCCAACTGGGGCCACCATTGCATGCGGAGGAGATCGGCTGATCGAGGAAGGGAACGATGCTGAAGGTGCAGTGCTCCGATCCAGATCTGCAGACACGGTGTGACGCGCGAGAGGCCGTGCTCGGGGCGAGCGAGAGGGCCGTGCAGAGTGCGACGAGCGCTGATCTCCGCACGGCGTCACAACCCGCGCGGCAGCCAGTCGAAGCTCCCGCTCAGAATCGCGTAGACGGCCTCGCCGGGGCCTGGAAACGCGTCCGGACGATTCGTCGCCGCGCCGACCAGCCGCACATGGTTCTCCGCCTCTGCGGGCGCGCCATCGACGACCACCGTCTCGGTCCGGCTGGCATTCGATGCCTGCGCGGAGCCCGTCGTGAACCGGAGCTCGAAGAAGGCGGGCGGCGTCTGCGGGCTCCCCTGAAGCGTTGCGACGAGCGTCGCGAAGAGCTCGATCTGACTGCTGCCGCGAACGCTCCGGAGCGTTCCGGTTGCGGGCCGGGCGAGGGCGTATTGAATGGCCAGCCCTTCCGCCACGGGGATCGGAGCGATCGAGACATCCTCGGGGCGAACGCTGATCGGAACGGATCCATCCGCGCTCGCCGCTGCGAAGCGAAACCGGATCGTGCTGCCCGCAGGGATGTGCGGGTTCTGCGACTCGCTGTACGAGAGATAGGAGTTGGAGTCGAGGGAGAGCGTCGCCTGACCGTCCGCCACGGCTCGGCCCGCAGGGAGCGCAAGGGCGGCAAGGGCCGCTACCGGTCCCGCGACGTATCGCCAGACTCTCGCCCACGCGAAGCGGCGCATGGCTCGGCTCCAGGATTGCGAAATGCCGCTGCCTGAACGCAGCCCACGGATCGCGCGTTCAGGCGCGCATTCTACGCTCGCGGATGCGCGGCTTGTCAACTTCGGAAAGCGAAGCAAGACGCTCCTCGCCGAGGTTGGCTGCGTGCTGCCGCCCGAGACGACCGCCCCCATCAACGGGGGGAAGGAGCGTGCCCCCTGGCCAGCGGGCGGCGCGCCGCCGCGGCGAGCGCGAGCAGCAGCGCCGTGACGAAGGGCGCATCGCCGGTGCGCGCGTAGAGTGGCGCCGGACCGGCCGCAGCGACCTTCGCCTGCAGCGTTCCCTCCGTGAATACCGGGATCGACTCTCTCACCCTCCCGCTCGCATCGATCACGCCCGAGATCCCGGTATTCGCGCCGCGCACCACCGGGCTGCGCGTCTCGACGGCGCGCAGGATCGCGTGCTCGAAGTGCAGCTCCGGGTAGCCCACCGGGCCGAACCACGCGTCGTTCGAGAGGTTCACGAAGAGCCGCGCGCCCGCCGCTCGGAAGCGTCGCACCAGCTCCGGGTCCGTGATCTCGAAGCAGACCGGTGCGGCCAGCGCAATCGGCGCGGCGCGGAACACCGTCGCCACGCTCCCGGGCACGTAGGGGGCGCCCCGCATGACGGGGGCCACGAGCGACGCGAGCCAGTTTCCCAGGACGGGGCTGTACTCGGAGAAGGGCACGAGGCGTTGCTTGTCGTAGGACTCGACCAATCCCCGGCCCGGTGCGAAGAGCACCACGGCGTTTCGGAGCCCTCCATCGCTGGAGCGGGGCGCGCCCGTCAGGATCGGGACGCCGATCTCCGTAGCGAGCTGCTCGAGACGCGCACGGAGATACGGGCTGCGGCCGATGTCCGCGTCCACGGCAGTCTCCGACCAGACCACGAGGTCGAGCGGCACGCGAGCGGCGAGCGCGCGCGTGGCGTCGGCATGTCGCGCCAGATTGCGCAGGGCGGAGTCGGCCTGGAAGCGCTCGGCCTGGGGCACCGACGCCTGCACCACACCAACCCTTGCGACAGGCCCCGGCGCCGGCGCGTAGGTCGCGAGCCGCACCTCGCCGTAGCCGAGCCAGAGCATCGCCACGAACGCGGGCCCGAGGAGCGCCTGCGCGCTCTGGCGCCGGAGCGCGATGCCGAGCCCCGCGCCCACGGCGAGCGCACCGAACGAGACCGCGTACTGCCCGAAGAGCTCGGCCACCTGGAGCGCCGCGGGCCAGTGCGCGAGCGCGTGCCCGCTGAGGAGCCAGGGCACGCCGAGACCGGCGCCGCGCAGCCACTCGCCCAGCGTCCAGATCGCAGCGAATGCGAGCGGCGCGGCGCGCACGGACAGTCGGGGAGCCATCGCCGCGAAGGCCGCGCCCGCCGCGCCCTGTACCAGCGCGAGGCCGAACACCACGATCGCGGCAAACAGAGAGGCCGGCGCGGGTGCGACCCCGTACTCCTCGACCAGCGCGTGCAGGAGGCCGCGCACGAGCCAGAGCGCCGCGGCGCCCGTCGTGAGCCAGGCGAGCGCGAAGGCGCGCCGCGCGCGCATCCCGTCCAGCGCGAAGGCAAGAGGCGCGATCATGACGAGCCCGAGCCCGGGCACGCGCAGCGGCGGGTGTGCCAGCACCATTGCGGCCACTGCGAGCGGCGCCGCCGCGGCCCCCGCGCCGCGGCGCAAGCCGCACCCTCCGCCTCGCGCCGATCCCATCCGGCCCTACGGTACCGGAGCGCGGAGGAGTGCCTGGAGTGGCCTCGACGGTCTCGAGCGGTCATCGCAACGGCCCGCGCGAACGCTTCCGAGGGTGTAAGCCAGCCGCGTGGTCACCGTCTTCGGCTTGAAGCCTTTCGCGTGGCCCACGCGCTCGCGTGTGCGCTCGCCTGGCACCGCGCCGACCAACGCGGCTCGCTCCGCTCGCGTCGCCTCGTTCAGGAGCAGCTCGAGGGCCTTCCCGATGGCCCCGAGCCCCTCCTCGCTCAGCACTTCCATCGCCCGCGCTACGCCGCAGTAGCCTCGCCGTCGTGGTGGGCCATCTCGCATTCCTTCCCTTGTCGGTGTTGCAACCCAAAGGAGAGCGAGATCAGCCCACCCTCTCGACCCTACACCGGGATGAGTAGGGATTTGCAGAAGGAAGAACGCACCAACGAGTTGTCGGGTTGCTGGGACTGAGCCTCGATGGCGGGAAGAGCGCGTGAACGCCGCCCAGGGACTCGCGCGACAGGTCGGGGTGGCCCCGGCCTGTCACGCCCTGAGCCTGTCGCGGGCGACCTTCTACCGCCGTGCGAGGTCCGAGACCGGGCAGCAGCGCCCCGGCGCCGACCCATGCCCGGGCGCTCTTGCCGCGCGAGCGCGAGGCCGTCCGCGAGGTGCTCCACGCCCCGCGCTTCGTCGACCGGCAGAAGTGGTAGGGCGGGTGACGCTTCGGCACCGCGGACCCCTTCGCTCCCGGGCGTCAACGGGGCCGCGAAGCTCAGACAGCTCCGGTGCTAGGACCCCGCGGCCGCCTTGCCCCGGGCGTCGAGCTCACGTTCGATGATCGCGCTGAACTCCTCGACCGGCTTTGCACCCGAGAGCATGATGCCGTTCACGAAGAAGGCCGGCGTTCCGCTGACGCCCGCGTCGCGCCCGGCCTGTGCGTCGGCGTCGACCCTGTCCTTGTAGCGACGTTCGGCCATGCACGCCTTGAACTTCGCGGTGTCGAGACCGACCGCGTCTGCGTAGCCGACGAGGTCCGCCTCCTGCAGGCCGCTGCCGCTGAAGACCTTCTCGTGGAACTCCCAGAACTTTCCCTGCTCCTCGGCGCACAGCGCGGCTTCGGCGGTCGGACGCGCGCGGGGGTGCATCTGCTCGAGGGGGAAGTTCCGGTACACGAGGCGGATCTTGTCCGGGTAGCGCTCGAGCACCTGCTTGAGAATCGGCTCGGCACGCTTACAGAACGGACACTCGTAGTCGCTGAACTCGACGATCGTGATCGGTGCGTTCGCCGGGCCGCGCGAGGGGCCCTCGGCGGCGACCTCGACGCGGGGCGCCGTGAGCCGGACGCTCACTCCCGCTTTGTCGCGCAGCGAGCGGACGTACTGCTCGCGGGCGTCCGCGCTCTGCCGCTCCTCGAGGAAGCGGCGGATGCGCGGGCCGATCTGCTCGAGCGTGGCGCCGCCCATGCGCGCCTTGTTCTGCTCGTAGAACGCCTTCACGGCCTCGTCGCTGATCTCGTCCGACGTCTTCGCCTCGCTGGCGAGCAGGTCGTCGACGGACAGCTTTCGCCGCCCGGCCTCGGCGGCAAGGAGGTTCTCGTCGATCATGCGATCGAGCGCCTCGCTGCGCAGCTCGAACAGCTCCGTCTTGCCCTTGTTCGCCACCTCGCGCTGATAGAGGTCCTCGCGGATCCACGCGTCGAGCTCTCCCGCGGTGACGGGCTTGCCATCGATCTCGGCGACGACCTCCGTGTCTGCGGCTGCAACCGGCGCCTTGCTGGTCTGCGGCGTTGCGTCGCGCGGCGAGCAGGCGACGGACAGTGCCGTGGCGAGAGTCGCGGCGGCGGCGAATCGAAGGCGACGGTCCATGCAGTCTCCTTGGAGAGGAAGACCCCGAAGTTAGCATAGTTACAGCGCGCGTTGCCGGTTCTACAGCCCGAGCTGCGGCCGCATGAAGCTCCACATCGCCTTGAGTGCGACGCCGCGCAGGCCGGTGTGATTCGAGTCGAACCAGACGATCTGCTTGGGCTGCCCGGCCGCTGCGTAGAGGGCTTCGGCTGCGCTGCGCGGAACGACCTCGTCGCGCTCGGCATTGACGAGGAGCAGTGGCCGCGGCGCCAGACGTGCGATGAAGCGGGCCGGATCGACCTCGGGCGGGCCGAGGCCTGCGCCAGCGAGCGCGAGTGCGGCCGCGCGTGGTCGCGCGTCGGCGGCGCAGAAGAGTGCGCCGAGCATCGCGCCCATGCTGAAGCCGGCATACACCACGCGGCTCGCGTCGAGGAGGGGGTGTGCGACGAGCGCGTCGAGCGTGCGGCGTAGATCCGTGACCGCCTGGCGAACGAGCGCAACCGGCAGCGCCGGCGGACCGTCCGTGCTCCCGACGAGGCCGCGCAGGAGATCGGGCGGCAGCTTTGCGCTCGCGCGCTCGCCATGAAGCGGGAAGTCGATCGACGCCACGGCGGCGCCGCCGCGGACCCACGGCCCGGCCGCGGCGAGGACATAGGGCGCCAGCTTCGACCCGCCGAGGCCATGCTGGAGGAGCACGAGCGGGTAGGGTCCGCTCCGTGAGGCCGGGAGCAGGAGTCGACCGGGAACGCGGTCGCCGCGGCTCGCGAGCTCGAAGTGCTGCTGGCGCGATTCCGGAACATCGGTCGCCAGCGACGCCTCGCCGAGCCACAGGTCGAGAGGCTCGCCCGCTTCCGAGCCGAAGGCGCCGTCGTCCTCGATCGCGTCCAGGTGTCGCGGCCCGGTGCCCGCTCCCATCAGCGGGTCTTACCGGCGTCAGCGAGCAAGCAGGACTTTGCGGGCGCGGTAGAGGTTGGACTTGATGGCGTCCTCGCTCTTGCGCAGGGTGCGCGCGATCTCCTGGATGGGGTGGTTCTGTAAGTGGTGCAAGTGGAACAGGGTGCGCTGCTCGTCGGAGAGCTCGCTGCGCATCGCGCTGTCCATACGCGAGACCCACTCGCGGGCCTCGTAGGCCTGGAGCGGGTCGGCGTCGCGGCGGACCGACGTCAGGTACACGTCGAGTCCCTCGCCCTCGTCCTCACCCAACGGGATCGTCGTGTGGCGCTTCTTCTTGAAGCGGGCGGCGATCGTTCTCCGGGTGAGTCCGAAGACCCAGGCGCCGAACGGCGCCTCACCCCGGAACGAATCGATCGAGTTGAAGACGTTGAAGAAGACCTCTTGCACGGTCTCTTCAGTGTCGGCGCGATTGCGGAGGCGTCGATCGACGTACTGGTAGATGCGCGGGAGGTAACGGTCGTAGAGCGTTTCGAAGGCCTCACGCTCGCCCGCGCGCAATCGATCGACCAGCGCTTCGTCCGTCGGCAGCGTTGCGGCCAGATCCGATGCAGCCATGCAGCATTCCCCCTCGAGAGTCCCAGGTTCCCGATCCGGGCCGCCGCCGCCAGCGCGGAGGCGCCCTGCTTGGGAGTGACCCGGCCGAACGAGGAGGTGTCAAAAAATGTCAGCGCGTGACGAACTTTTCTCGGGGGAACCCCCGAGGGATCATTCCAGGTCGCTGCGCTCCTCGGGCGTGAGGCTGAGATCCGCATCCCCGAGACCGCTGCGGAACGTCGAGAGCGGGCGGGAGCCTGCCCGGTCGGCCGGGGCTCGGCCGCGCACACGCTCGAGCAGGACTTCGACGGCGCCCCCGTTGCGGACGCAGCGGTAGGTCGCGAGATCGACGAGTCCCGCCCGGAGGGCCTGTGCCGCCGCGAGCGCAGCCGGACCGAATCCAGGAGCGAGGAGGAGCAGGCGAACCGGGGCGTCGGCGGCGAGACCGAGCCGGGGCGAGAGCTGGAGCCAGTCGCGAAGGCGCGGCTCGACCCACGAGCGCTGGGCCAGGGCGCGGCCCATGAGCTCGAGGTCGCCTCCCTCGTCCGCGAGCAGCGCGAGGACGACGCCGCCCTGTGGGTCGAGAGCGACGAGATCGATGGCGCCATCGGCACCGAGAAGATCTTCCGCGATCACACGGAGCGTGAGGCCGAGGTCGGCGAGCCGCGAGCGGACCGCGCGGCGCAGGTCCGGCCGTGCGGGCGGCGCGACGAGCGAGATCTCAGGCAAGAGCGCCTCCGCGCAGGTCGGCGAAGACGAGCCTCGCCACGTCACGCAGGGTGCGCGCCGCGGGCGAGTGTGGATGCGTGAGGCCCAGAGGGCGCCGGCTCACGATCGAGCGGTAGACGTGGAGGTCGTCGACCAGCAGCCCGTAGCTCGCGAGGGTCTGGCCGAGGTGGCGCTCGCAGGCTCGCGCGAGCCGCAAGAACGCCTGCTCGGCTTCACCGACCGAGCGAACGCCGTGGATCGTGACGCCCACGCTCTCTGCGCCAGCCGCAAAACAACGTTTGATGAGCGCATAGGTCTCGACGAGATCCCGCCGGTCGGGCGACGCAAAGACCAGCACGCGCCGCACGAAGGGCTGCGTCGCCGGGCTCTTTTCGAGCCACGCGGGCGGTACCCGCACCAGCACGAAGCCCCCCTCGGCAGCCTCCTCGCTCCGCGTCGAAGCGACGTCGAGCGCGGCGGTCGCGAGCTCGCCGATGTCTTCGGCGAACGTGAGAACGAGCTCGGTCCCAAGAGGCCCCTGTCCCGGCTCGGGCCAGAGCGCGGAGGCGTCCTGCGTCGCCGGCGCAACGATGCTTCCGCGACAGCCGAGCCGTGCGACCTCGACGGCCAGGTTCCACACCAGCGCCGCGCCGACGACGTCGCCGTCGGCGAGCGGAACGCCGACGATCGGCACGCGAAGGGCTGCCGGCGCGTCGCCGGCGCGCTCCTTCGGCGGCACCTCCGGGATGAAGTAGTGAAGGACGTCCGCGAGACCACGAGCCAAATCAGCGCACCACCAGCACCGAGTTTCGCACCCCCGCCGGACCGGGAACGGCTTCGGGATTCTCAGGATCCTCGCGCCACTCACCGTCCACGACGTAGCGATACTGATAGCGTCCGGGCGCGAGCGCAAGGATCTTCGTCCACACGCGCTGCTCGCCGTCGGCGTCCATCCGCGTTCGCACGCCCTTGTCCGGCACCCATCCGTTGAAGTCGCCCGCGATTCGAACGTCGTTCGCACCGCCGTCGCGGAACGAGACCTCGATCTGTCGCTCCGGCGCGGATGCCGGCTCACTCACCTCGGCGGCGGTGACCGGCGGCGAGACTGCGAGCTCGACGGCGAGCGACGCATAGTCCGATGCGCCGTTCGACTGCGCCGCGTAGCGGCCAACGGGTAGGCCGCGCCGTGCGGCCTCGCGCAGCTTGACGTTCGCACGCACCACCGTGTCGAAGCACAGGTCGCCGAACAGAGCGCGGATCTCTGCCAGCGTCTCGCGCGCGTAGCGGGTTCGCCCGTCGTAGAGCGTCGGCAGGATGCGCACCTGCACGGCGTGCCCGATGCGCTCGGCGAGCAGCCCGATCGTCTCGAGCAGCTTCTGCACGCCGTGGATCGCGTAGAAGCTGGTCTCGAGCGGAACGATCAGCTCGCCGGCGGCGCGCAGCGCGTTGAACGTGAGCAGGCCGACGTTCGGCGGGCAGTCGATGAGGACGTACTCGTAAGGGCGCCCGAGCCCGGCGAGGGCGTTGGCGAGACGAGCCGTTCGGGTCTCGGCGGGCTCGGAAGCGAGCCGCTGCTCGAGCGCCGAGAGGACGATCCCCGACGGCGCGAGATCGACGCCCGACTCGGTCTGTACGATCACGCGATCGATCGACTCCGCCCCGCACGTGTCGGCGAGCACCTCGTACAGGCTCTCGTCGACGGCCTCGGGATCGCAGCCGAGCCCGAGCGTCGCGTGCGCCTGCGGGTCGAGATCGACGACGAGCACGCGCGCGCCATCGGCGGCCAGACAGCCCGCCAGATTGACGACGGTCGTCGTCTTGCCGCAGCCGCCTTTCTGGTTCACGACGGCAATCGTTCGCATGGAATGCCCTCCGATCGAACGAGCGGAGCCGCTCACGCAGGGTGCGAAGCCGGGCAGGCCGACCATCGCGACGATCGGAACGAGGCAGCGGATTCAGGCGGAGCGCGCGATGGCCCTCGACGGACGGGCGGGCCGCAGCTTCCGGGAGCCGGCGAGCGCTCGCTGCGCCTGCCAGCGCGCGATCTCGCGCTCGAAGCGCGAGACCTCGAAGATCCACTCCTGTCCGGTCACGGCCTCGAAGGCCGTGCCGCCGTGGAGCACGAGCACCACGTCCCCGGTTGCGACGAGCACCAGCTCGGCGAGGGGCCGGCGTACGGTGGGCAGCGTTCTTCGCAGCGCCTGAATGCTCTTGCGGATGCGCTGCACCGAAACACCGGCGTCGATGAGCCGTTTCGCGGCCTTGAGGGCCACGAGATCCTCGAGCGTGTAGCGGTGATGTCCCCCTCGCGTACGGGCGTCGGGGCGTACGAGGTCGGTATCCGCCCAGTACTGGAGCTGGCGCCGCGAGAGGCGCAGGAGCTGCTGGACATCGCTCGAGCGGAAGAGCCGATCGGCAGTCTCGGCCGGCGCACGGGACCTTCCCGGCATGAACCTCCCATTCCCCACCATCCGTGCGCCACCCTAGGCCCGGCCCGGGAGCCATGTCAACAAAAAACGAGCAGGAATGTGCCGTCCGGCGCTTTCGCTACGCTCAGAAAATGGAATCCGACGAGTCCGGGCGCGAGCACCCGGAGCCCGCGGCCGAGAGCGGCCGCATCCTGGTCGAGGACGACGCCGGTCGCCGTCCCTTCATGCGGGGAATCCTCGTTCACTCGCTGATGTCGCGCGGCGTCCCGTTCGACGACGCCTACCGCGCGGCGAACGAGCTGCGACGCCGGCTGCGCGGGCGACCGGTCGTGAGCCGGAGCGAGATCGCGGCCACCGCCCGTGAGATCCTCGGCCCTGACGCCCTCGGCGACGAGCCCCGCCCGCCGCGCGCTGCGAGCGTCGCGGTGACGGGCCAGGGCGCAGATGCGCCGTTCTCGAAGGGCATCCTCTCGCAGTCGCTGCTCGCGGCCGCGATCGACCCGAACGACGCCTTCGACGTGGCGCGTGAGATCGAGCAGGATCTCCTGGCCCGCGGCGTCGAGCGCGTCGACCGGCGCGACCTGCGGCGCCTCGCGTTCGAGACGCTCCGTGCGCGGACCGGACCCCAGATCGCCGAACGCTATCTGGTCTGGCGGCGCTTCCAGGAGCCCGAGCGCCCCGTGATCCTGCTGCTCGGCGGCCCGGCCGGGGCCGGAAAGACTTCGCTCGCGCTCGAGGTCGCGAGCCGGCTCGGCATCCATCGTGTCGTCTCGACCGACGCGATCCGTCAGGTGATGCGCATGATGCTCTCGCCCGAGCTGGTGCCTGCGATCCACACCTCGTCGTACGATGCCTGGAAGGTGCTGGCCCGCGGCAGCCAGGCGGGCGATCCGGTCGTCGAGGGCTTCCGAGATCAGGCCCAGATCGTCTCGGCAGGCGTTCGCGCGATGATGGACCGGGCGGTCGCCGAGAACGCGAGCGTGATCCTCGACGGCGTCTCCGTGGTTCCTGGACTCATCGATCTCGATGCGTATCGGAACCGCGCCGAGGTGGTCTTCCTGCTGGTGGCCACGCTCGACCCGGCCGTCTTCCGGAGTCGCTTCGAGTCGCGTGGTAAAGGCGAAGTGAACCGGCCGCCGCACCGTTACCTCGAGCACCTGGATGCCATCCTTCGGATCCAGGACCATCTGCTCGAGCTGGCCGAGCGCTTCCACGTTCCGATCGTCGACAACCAGTCTTTCGACCGCTCGGTGCTCTCGATCATTCGACACCTGATCGAGACGCTGCGAAAGAAGTCACCCCCCCGTGCAGCCGAGCTCCCGTAGCGAACCGGCCGGCGCGCGGGACGAGCGCGCGCGAAGGAGCGCGTGGCTGCAGCCGGTCGGCGTGCTGCGCCGAGCGCTCGTGAATGCGCGGCGCGCGGGGCGGCGCATCTTTCTGCGCCCCGCACCAGGGCACCGGGGAGGCTTCTGGCTGCGCGTGCGCCTTGGCCGGGCGCTCGGCGAGCAGCGTGAGAGCGGCCCGCTGCGTGCGCGAGGCAGTGCGCTCGGGTTGCTAGACGTGCTCCAGACGCTCGGTGTCGCCGGTCGCGACCCGCAGGTGCGCGGTGTCCTCGTCGAGCTCGAGGGCGGCGCGGGCGGCTGGAGCCAGCGGCAGGCCCTGCGGCGCGCGCTCACCGGCCTGCGAAACGCGGGCAAGCCCGTCGTTGCCTTCGGTGAGACGCTCGCAACGGGAGACCTCTACGTCGGCAGTGCGGCATCGAAGCTGTGGATCGCGCCTGGTGGCAGTGTTCATCTGACTGGCCTGCGCGCCGAGGGCGTCTTCCTGCGCGGCCTGCTCGACCACCTCGACGTCGAAGCCGAGGTGATACGCGCCGGGACCTACAAGAGCGCGGGCGAGACCTTCACGCGCTCCTCGATGTCCCCGGAGCAGCGTGCGGAGCTCGAACGCCTCGTCGACGACCTCTTCGACGACCTCGTCGCCGCGCTCTCCGAAGGGCGGGGGATGGCTCCCGAACGCGTCCGCGAGCTCGTCGACGAGGGCCTGTTCACGGCGGCAAGCGCGCGTGCAGCCGGCCTCGTCGACAAAGCGCTCTATCCCGACGAGATCGACGCGGGCGTTCGCGAGGTGGCGGCCGCGGCGGTCGAGAAGCCCGTCGATGCGGTGGCCTACCACGCGTGGCGCGTCGCAGACAGCGCGTGGCTTCCGCTGCTGCGCGAGCCGCCGCACGTCGCGTACGTCGTCGCGCGCGGCATGATCCGCCGCGGCCGCGGCCTGCGCGGCATCGCGACCGAGACGCTGCGCGCGCTGCTGCGCCGCCTGCGCGAGGACGACCGCGTTCGCGGTGTCGTGCTGCGGCTCGACACCCCCGGAGGCGACGGACTCGCGTCGGACCTGCTCTGGCGAGAGCTCTCCCTCCTCGCGCGTGAGAAGCCGCTCGTCGTCAGCATGGGCGACGTCACCGCGTCCGGCGGCTACTACCTCGCGACGGCCGCGGCGAGCGTGCTCGCCGAAGCCGGAACGCTCACAGGATCGATTGGCGTCGTCGGCGGCAAGGTGAATCTCGAGGGCCTCTACGAGCGCCTCGGCGTGCGGCGCGACGCCGTCGAGCGGGGAGCGAAGGCCGGCCTGTTCAGTGAGACGCGTGGCTTCACGCCCGTCGAGCGCTCGTCCCTGCGTGCGCAGGTCGACAGCGTGTACGAGACCTTCGTCGCGCGCGTGGCCGAGGGCAGGCGACTTGCCCCCGAGGCCGTCGAGCGCGTCGCGCAGGGACGCATCTGGAGCGGCGCGCGCGCGCATGCACTCGGCCTCGTCGATGCGCTCGGCGGGCCACTCGAGGCGCTCGCCGAAGCGGTGCAGCGCGCCGGCCTCGGCGCCGCCGATCGCGTGCTCGTCGACGTGCACCCACGCCTTCCACGCTTCGCAGGGCTGCGGACGTGGGCGGGCCTTACGCTCGTTCGCTGGATGCGCGGGGAGGCCTAGCCGTGTCGCGCGCGCTCAAGCACGACATCCCCGGCGCCGACCGGCGGATCGGCGAGGGGGACGTTCGCGCCAAGGGCTGGGCAGCGATCTTCGGCGACGATGCGGACGCCGCGCGCCCGCTCGTCGTCGAGATCGGCTTTGGCCGCGGTGAGTTCCTGATCGACCTCGCGCTCGCAGCCCCGGCCACGCCTCACGTCGGCGTCGAGTACTCGACCAAGCGCGTTCTCAAGATGGCGCGGCGCCTCGCTCGTGCCGCCGTCGCGAACGTGCGGCTTCTCGACTGCACCGGCGAGATCGTCGTTCACGACCTGCTCGCGCCGGCGTCCGTGCAGGAGTTCTGGATCAACTTCCCGGACCCCTGGCCGAAGAAGCGGCACCATCGCCGCCGCCTGCTCCAGCCCGAGATGGTGCGCGCACTCGCCGAGCGGCTCGTTGCCAGCGGCTCGCTCCACGTCGCGACGGACCATGAAGGCTATGCCGACGCGATCGACGCCGCGCTCGCCGGCGAGCCGCTGCTCGAGAACGCCTTCGCGCCGGCACCGTTCCTGCGCGACGTCCCGGGCCGGCGCGCGACCGCGTACGAGGTCGAGTGGCGCGCCGAGGGCCGTCCGATGCACTTCTGGCACTACCGCCGGTGCGCGGCGTGAGGGCGGAGGCGCCGATGCCGCAGGCGCTTCCGAATCTGAAGGATCTCGACCCGCCGCGCCTTCGCGAGCGCCTCGCGGCCGGTGGCGTCGCGCCGTATCGCGCGGACCAGATCCTCGCCTGGCTCTACGCGCGCGGCGTCGACGACCCGCGCGAGATGACCGACCTCGCGCTCGACCTTCGCGAGCGGCTTGCCGCCGAGTGGCGGACCCGAGCGCTCGAGACCGCGGTGGTTCGGCGCTCGGCCGACGGAACCCGCAAGGCGGTGCTTCGCGCTGCGGACGGCGCGCAGATCGAGTCGGTGCTGATCCCGGACGATGATCGCGTGACGCTGTGCCTCTCGACGCAGGTCGGCTGTCCGCTCGCGTGCTCGTTCTGTGCGACCGGTGCGATGGGCTTTACGCGCAACCTGACGACGGCGGAGATCGTCGATCAGGTGTGCCGGATGCGCGAGACGCTGGGCCCCGGCGAGCGCATCACGAACGTCGTCTTCATGGGCATGGGCGAGCCGCTGCTCAACCTTCCGGCGGTGCTGCGCGCGATCGGCGTTCTCGTGCATCCGCGAGCCTTTGCGCTCGCCGGCCGACGCATCACGGTGTCGACGGCCGGCCTCGTGCCGAAGATTCGCCCGCTCCTCGAAGGGGCGCCCGTCAATCTGGCCGTCTCGCTGCACGCGACGACCGATGCGCTTCGCGACGCGCTCGTCCCGCTGAATCGCCGTTTTCCGCTCGCCGCCCTGCTCGGCGAGCTTCGAAGTCTCGAAGCCATCTCGCCGCGGCGCCCCGTCTTCTTCGAGTACACGCTGCTCGGCGGCGTGAACGATGCACCTGCGGATGCGGAGCGTCTCCTCGTGCTGCTGCGCGGTCTACCGTCGAAGGTGAACGTCATTCCCGTGAATCCGCATCCCGGATCGTCCTTCCGCGCACCGGCCATGGATGCGATCGATCGCTTCCTCGGCGTCCTGGCGCGCGGCGGGATGACCGTCACGCTGCGGCGCAGCCGCGGCGCCGACATCGACGCCGCCTGCGGGCAGCTCGCCGCGCGGGCCGAAGGCGGGTCAAGGACGCCGTCTCCGAACCGATGAGCCCGGAGCGGCCCCGCGCGCGAGGGCCGAGAGCGTTCGCTTCGGAGGGCGGGCCAGCGTGCTGTATGCGATCGGAGACATCCACGGGGAGCGCGAGAAGCTCGAGAAGCTCCTCGCGTCGCTCCCCCTTCTCCCGAACGATCGGCTGGTCTTCTCGGGCGACTACATCGATCGCGGGCCCGACGCCTTCGGCGTCGTCGAGCGTCTGATCGCGGTCGCGCGCGAGGTGTCGTGCATCTTTCTCATGGGAAACCACGAATCGATGTTCCTCGACTTCCTCGGCTGGCGAGGGAGGAGCTACTTCGCGGGTGACGCCTTCCTCGCGAACGGTGGAGCGCGAACGCTCGCGAGCTACGGATACTTCGATGCGAGCGACCCGTCGCCCGAGGGCTTTCGGCTGCCGCCCGCGCACGAGGCGTTCTTCCGCGGGCTTCGGCTCTGGCACCTCGAAGGCGACTACCTCTTCGTCCATGCCGGTCTCGCGCCCGCACAGCTCGCGGAGAGCGACGTCGACTTCGCGCTACGGCGTGCGCGACCCGACGACCTGCTCTGGCGCCGCGACACGTGGGATCAGCCGCACCGTCTCGGCCGCACGGTCGTGTACGGACACACGCCGGCCGCCGACCGCGAGGTGCGCTGGAATCTCCCCTTCAGCATCGGGATCGACACCGGCGCGACCTTTGGCGGCCCGCTCACCGCGATCCGGCTGCCCGACGAGACGCTCTTCCAGACGTAGCGCCGGCCGCTACGAGGTGCGCTTCTCGAGCTTCGGAATGACGACCCGGTTGCCGGGCTTGAGCGCGCCCAGATCGACGTTCGGGTTGTAGTGGTCGAGGAGCCAGGTCGGAACGGGCGGCTTGCCACGCGTCAGGCTACGCAGCGTGTCGCCCTTGCGGACGACGCGCTGCTCGGTGCCCGCCACCTCGAAGGCGTCGAAGAACTCGCTGCGCAGCTCCTGGTGATAGGCGATGCGGCGCGCCTCGAACTTGCGTGCCGAGACCTTCTCGAAATCGAGCCGGAGCTTTCGCCCGGCGCCGGGCTCTGCCTTGCGTGAGAGGCGGTTCAAGGCGCGCAGCTTTGCGGGTGTCGACCCGACCCACTGCGCGATCCGTGCGAGGCTCTCGTCTGGCTGGATCGTGATCGTGCTCTTGGGGCCGACGGCGTAGCGAGCGCGGTCGAGCGTGTCGCGTGCGAGCTCGTGCGGATCGTTCGCTTCACGCCGCTTCGCGGACGACTTCTCGGCCTTCGCGGGCGCGTCGGCCTTCTCGCGCGACGGCTCTGCCGCCCTGCGGCTCGCGACCGCAGCGCTGGCGGCTCTCTCCGTCGTTCGCGCGGGCGCGGCCCGCTCCGGCAGCGCCGATCCGAGCGGAGCCTCCTCGACCGGCTCCGCGTCCTCGGCGCGCTGCAGTGCGGCAACGACAGCCCCGAGCGGCTCGGGCTCCGGCTCGACGACGATGGGCACCGGCTCGGCGGCAGGCGGGGCCGGGGAGGGCTCGCCCTCGGGCGGCTCGGCCTGCGCGGCCGGCGGAGCCGAGGTCTCGGGCTGCACGGGCGCCTGCGCGATCGCAGCGCTCTGCGAGTCGTCCGCCGCTGCGGCGGGCGCTGCGGCCTCGACGACCGCTGCCGTCTGCGCAACCGGCGCGGGATCGGCGGCAGGCTCGCTTGCCATCTCCGGGATGCGCAGCCGATCGCCGGCCTTCAGGTCGCGCGGACTGCGGACGTGGTTGACGCCGAGGATGACGCTCGTCGGAACGCCGTAGCGACGAGAGAGCGCGGCGACCGTCTCACCGCCGCGCAGGACGTGGATGACGGTGCCGGTGCGCTCGACGACCGGACCGGTTGCGCTCGCCGTCGTCGCGACGTTCGGCTCAGCGGGCGGATCAGCGGGACGCGCCTCGACGGTGGGCGGCGCCTCGCCGGGCGATTTCGGGCGCCAGCGCTCCGCACGTGCGAGCGACAGGGCGTTCGCCGGCGTCGGGCCCTTCGGGACACGCACCGTGACGCCCGCCGGCGCCGGCCGGCGACCGCTCCAGAAGCCGTCGCGCAGCGCGAGGTTGTGGGCCTGCAGCGTGTCGAGATCGACGCCGAGAGCGCTCTTGAGCGTCTTCACGGAGAACGGCTTCTCGAGCCTCACGACGCGGTACTCGGTCGGCGCCTGCTTGCGAATCTCGCCGAAGTAGCGGGTCGCATTCGCGGACGCCTCGCGTGCGGCGAGAAACGAGGTGTAGAAGTTGCGCGACGCGAAGCCGAAGCCCGGGCCGTCGTAGCGACGCACGATCTCGGCGATGTCGTTCGTGCCGAGCTCTCGGATGGCGCGCGCCATGCCGCCGGCCCCGTGGTTGTAGGCCGTGAGCGCGAGGGGCCACGTCCCGAGCGCGTCGTGGTTGTGCTCGAGCAGGTCGCAGGCGGCTTCGGTGGCGCGGAACGGATCCATCCGCTCGTCGACGACGTCGTTCACGCGCAGGGAGAAGGTGCGGCCCGTCCCGGGCATGAACTGCCAGAGCCCGGCGGCGCCCACCTTCGAGTAGGCCATCGGGTTGTACGACGACTCGACGTGCGGGAGCGTGGCGAGCTCCTTGGGCAGCCCCTTGCGCTGGAGCGTTCGCTCGATGTGGTCCTCCCATGCACCGGCGCGAACGAGCCCCTCGCGGAAGCGGTCGGCCTGCCCGCGCTGGAGGCGCACGCTCTCCGACGCGCGCCGGAGCGTCTCGGCGGAGACCCCCTGCGGGAAGAGTCGGAGCACGCGCTGCTCGTCCGGGCCGAGGTTCTCGCGCTCCCCCGCGGCGAGGCGGCGCAGGATCTCGCGGTACTTCGCCTTCGTCGACTCGTAGCGGGAATCGACCTCGCGGCCACCGAGCTCGCTCGGGAAATCGACCCGCTCGTAGACCACGTCGAGGTTGTCGGGATCGTGGATCAGTGCGGCATCGGTCCCGACCTCGGTGTAGATCCGGGTCCAGAAGCGCACCGGCGGCTGCAGCGCGGGCGGACTCGGAAAGTCCGCCGGCGTGGCATGCCCGGTGGTCGCGGTCACGACGGTGACGATCGCGGCGAGAGTCGTGAGGGCTCGGCGCATGGGTCCTCCGCATCGGCACGGCATGTGCAGAACCTGAAACGGCCCGGCCCACGACGAGGCGCGGTCTCCCGCGTTCTCCGTAGCACCACCCCCCGGTGTGGTACGGCGCACGCGCCAACCAAACGTCACCACAATCTACGCGCTCGCACGCGCGATGCCAGGGGTCTGCGCGTGCGTTGCACCCGTGGTGCTAGCGCCGGCGGCCCTTGCGCCGGTCCTTGCGCGCTTGCTTGCGCTTCTTCTTCTGTGCGTCGCGCTGGCGGGAGGCGCTGCGCTGCTGGCCGCCGCGTCCACCGCCTCCGCCGCCGGGTGCTCCGGCGCCGAGCAGCGCGGACGGATCGAATCCCGCGGGCATCCCGGCGCCGGCACCCATCAGCCGCCCGATGCCCGGGACTTTCGAGAGCAAGCCGCCGAGGCCGCCGCCCCCGAGCGCGCCCATCATGTCGCGCATCTGCCGGAAGCGCTGCACGAGCTGCACGACCTCCTTGCTGCGCCGCCCGCTGCCGCGCGCGATCCGCGAGGCGCGGCTCTTGTTGATGAGGTCGGGGTCCGAACGCTCGCCCGGCGTCATCGACCGAATCATCGCCTCTACCTTGCCGAGCTCGCGCTCGTCGACCTGGTCGGCGAGCCCTCCGAACATCGGCAGCTTCGCGAAGACGTCGCGCAGCGGGCCCATGCGCTGGATGGCCTTTAGCTGCGAGAGCAGATCGTCGAGCGTGAGACGGCCCTTCAGCATGCGCTGCGCCGACTCTTCCGCCTGCTTCTGGTCGACGACCTGCTCGAAGTCCTTCACGAGCCCGACGACGTCGCCCATGCCGAGGATGCGCGAGGCGAGGCCTTCGGGCCGGAACGCTTCGAGGCGATCGACGCTCTCGCCCGTTCCGAGGAACTTGATCGGGACGCCGGTCACCGCCTTCACGGCGAGGGCGGCGCCGCCGCGCGCGTCGCCGTCGAGCTTGGTCATCACGAGCCCGTCGAGCGCGAGCCGCTCGTGGAAGGCCTGCGCCACCTGCACCGCGTCGCGGCCCATGAGGGCGTCGCACACGAGCAGCGTGTTCGCCGGCGTGGTCCGGGCCGTGATGTCGGCGAGCTCCTGCATGAGGGCGTCGTCGATCGCCAGGCGGCCTGCCGTGTCGTAGACGATCGCGTCGAAGCCCTGCGCGCGGGCGCGCGCTGCCGCGGCCGCGCAGATCGCAGGCGGCGCCTCGCCTTCGGCGCCGCGGTGCACCGCGACGTCGATCGACGCGCCGAGGGTCTCGAGCTGCAGGATCGCCGCCGGCCGGTAGATGTCGGCCGCGACGAGGAGCGGGCGGCGTCCCTCGCGCTGCAGGTGTCGCGCGAGCTTCGCGGCGACCGTCGTCTTGCCGACGCCCTGAAGGCCGAGGAGCATCACCGAGACGACGCCGTCCTTGCCCCGCGCGAGCTGCGAATCGACCGGCCCCATGAGGGCGCACAGCTCCTGCTCGCAGATCGCGACGAAGTGCTGACCGGGCGTCACGCGGATCTGACGGCCCTCCGCATCTGCAACGCGCGTCTCGACCTTCTCGCCGAGCGCGCGATCTTTCACGCGCGCGAGGAAGCTCTTTACGACCGTGAAGTCGACGTCGGCCTCGAGCAGCGACGTGCGAACGTCGCGCAGAGCCTGATCGATGTTCTCCGCGCTGAGCTCGCGGACGCCGCGCAGCTTCTCGCGCGCGGCCGTGAACCCCCGGGTGAGCGTCTCGAGCATCCAGAACCTCCGGCCGGCGCAGCATACCGCCCGGCCAGGGCAGCCGCCGGAGCCTCGCGCGGCTCGCCGGGTCGTGGACCGACGGACCGCGATCGTGTGCGGCTACGCGCGCGATCCGGCGCGCCGCCTTGCCCTGCGGCCGCGCGCGCCGCGTGCTACATCGCAGCGCGTGCTACGCCGCGTGCTCATCGCAAACCGGGGAGAGATCGCACGCCGCGTGATTCGCGCCTGTCGCGACCTCGGCGTCGAGACCGTCGCGGTCTACTCCGAGGCGGACGCCGGCGCGCCCTTCGTCCGTGAGGCCGATGCAGCGTTTCCGATCGGCCCGTCCCCGGCACGCGACTCGTATCTCAATGCTCCAGCCCTGCTCGTCGCGCTGAAGGAGAGCGGCGCCGACGCCGTGCACCCCGGCTACGGGTTCCTCTCCGAGAATGCGGCCTTTGCCGACGCCGTGCGCGATGCGGGCGCCATCTTTGTGGGGCCACCGGCGTCGGCGATCCGCGCCATGGGCGACAAGGCTGCCGCGCGCCGCCTCATGCGCGAGGCGGGCGTACCGGTGACGCCCGGAACCGGCCTTCTCGGCGACGCTGACGCCGCCGTCGCCGCAGCCGAGACCCTCGGCTACCCGGTGATGGTGAAGGCGAGCGCCGGCGGCGGCGGCATCGGCATGGTGCCGTGCGAAGACGAGGCGCAGCTTCGCCGCGGATTCGCCTCGGCCGTGGGTCGCGCGCAGGCCTCGTTCGGCAACGGCGCGGTCTATCTCGAGCGCCTCGTCCATGGGGCGCGGCACGTCGAGATCCAGATCGCCGCCGACGCGCACGGGGCCGTCGTTCATCTGTTCGAGCGTGAGTGCTCGGTCCAGCGGCGACACCAGAAAGTGATCGAGGAGGCGCCCGCACCGAACCTCGCCCCCGCGGTGCGCGACGCCATGGGAGACGCCGCCCTGCGCGCGGCGCGTGCGATCGGCTACCGCAACGTCGGGACGCTCGAGTTCCTGCTCGCGCCCTCGGGCGAGTTCTACTTCATGGAGATGAATACCCGGCTGCAGGTCGAGCACCCGGTCACCGAGTGGACGACCGGCGTCGACCTCGTGCAGCTCCAGCTTCGCCTCGCGGCGGGCGAGCCGCTCGGTCTCGCACAGGCGGACCTCGCGCAGACGGGCCACGCGATCGAGCTGCGCCTCTACGCCGAAGACCCCGCGCGGGGCTTTCTTCCGTCGCCGGGTGAGGTGACACGCCTCGTCTGGCCGTCCGGCGCGGACGTTCGCGTCGACGCCGGAATCGAGCAGGGCTCGAAGGTGACGCCCTTCTATGACCCGCTCCTCGCGAAGCTGATCGTGCGTGGCGAGACGCGCGAGGCGGCGATCGGCCGTGGCCGCGAAGCGCTGCGCACGCTCTCGGTCGAGGGCGTCAAGACCAACGCGCCCCTGCTCGCGCGCGTGCTGGCCGACCCGGCGTTTTTCCGCGGCGAGGTCTCGATCCACTACCTTTCGCGCCTGCTCGAGCAGAAGCAGGGCTGACCGCAGCGCGGCTGCGTCGATCCGAGGAGTCATCGATGGCGACGAGCGTGGAAGCGCAGATCACGGGCAGCGTGTGGAAGATCGAGAAGGCCGCTGGCGACGAGGTGCGCGAAGGCGACGTCATCATGATCCTCGAGTCGATGAAGATGGAGATTCCGGTCGAGGCGCCGGTCTCGGGCCGCCTCTCGGAGATCCGCGTCGCCGAGGGCCAGAGCATCGACGAGGGCGCGGTCCTGGCCGTGATCGGGTAGGGCGAGCCGGGCGTGCGAGCGTCCGCTCTCGGCGTCGCGGACAAGCCGGCAGCGCTCGCGCACCTCGCACCGCGCGCGCGAGAGAACCTCTGGCTCCTGGACCTCGTCGCGAGCCTTGGCGAGAAGCCGCCGGCGGGAGAGGCCGGCGCCGAAGTGGCGGGCGCGTTCGACCGCCACGCGCTGCGCGGCCTCGTCGCGCTGCGGCCGTGTCTCGTGGCGGAGGGCGGACTCGGCGACGAGGCGCTCGCGTCGCTGCAGCCGTGGGTCGAGACGCTGCGCTCGGGGCTGATGAAGTGCCCCATACACGAGGCCGGCGTGCTGTGGCGGATGCTCGCCGAGAGCGGCTGTCGCGCGATCGTCGACCGCGGCGAGACCTCGTGGGTGCTGCGGGCGGCCCGCGCCATGCCCTCCGGCGCTCCTTCGCGCACGCGCGTTCGCCGCGCGCGAAGCTCGGACCTCGCCGCGCTCGTCGACGCGGCGCGCGCGAGCCTCGCCGAAGAAGGGCGGCCCGATCCCTTCGAGCTCGACCCGGAGGGCTTTCAGCGCTGGGTTCGGGGCCGGGTCGGGCGTGCGTGGGTCGTCGAGGCCGAGGGCGCCGTCGCGTTCGTCGGCTATGCCGACGTACAGCGTCGCGAAGGCTGGCTGCTGCAGGGCGTCTACACGTGGCCCGGCATGCGCCGCCGCGGCCTCGCCCGTCTCGGTGTCGCTGCGCTGTGTCGGGCGGCCTTCGCCGCCGGCGCCGATCACGTGCAGCTCGCGGTCGTCGCGGGAAACGACGCGGCCGAGGCGCTCTACCGCGGCCTTGGCTTCGCGCCCTTCGCGCGCCTGCGCACCGTGCTCTTCGATTCGCCGAACCCCTGACGCGGGCCTACTACGCGCCGCCGGGGCGGGCCGAGGGCCTGCTCAGCTTCGCCGCGCGGCGGCAGGCCTCCTTCCAGCGCGCGCGGTCGAACGAGCCGGCCGGCTCGACGCGGCGTGACGGGGACCATGCAGCCGCGACGTCGCCCCAGCTCTTCCAGACGCCGATCGCCATGCCGGCGAGAAAGGCCGCTCCGAGCGTCGTGGCCTCCATTTCCGACGAGACGTCGGTCCGGCGGCCGGTCGCGTCGGCGACGGCCTGCACGAAGGTCGGGTTCGCGGCCATGCCACCGTCGATCCGCAGCGCCTCGATCGTGAGTCCGCTGTCCGCCTCCGCGGCCTCGACGAGATCGGCCGCGCGCTGTGCGATGCCCTCGAGGACGGCGCGCACGACGTGCGCGCGCCTCGTTCCGCGCGAGAGGCCGAGCAGCGTGCCGCGGGCCTCGTAGTCCCAGTACGGCGTTCCGAGACCGACCAGCGCCGGAACGAAGACGACACCCTCGGACGACGCGCACGACGCGGCGACGACGTGACAGTCCGCGGTGTTGGCGAGAAGACCGAGGCCGTCGCGCAGCCATTCGACGCACGAGCCCGCGGCAAGGATCAGCCCTTCGAGCATCCACGTCGTGACGCTCCGCTCGCGCCACGCGACGACCGGCACGCAGCCGTTCGGGCCGACGACCTCGAAGCCGGGGCGCTTCGGGCCGAGGCACAGATCCAGCATTCCGCCGGTGCCGAACGTGATCTTCGCCGCTCCCGGCGTGACGCAGCCCTGTCCGGCGAGCGACGCCTGCTGGTCGCCCGCGATT
>JADLGR010000266.1 GCA_020849175.1 Deltaproteobacteria bacterium | reverse complement strand
CGCGCTCGCCGCGTGGGGGGAGGTGGACGCCGCCGTGGCGGAGCTGCAGGTCCTGCTGGCGCGCGAGCCCGGCGCCCTTGCCGCGCACGCTGCCCTGCTTCGCGTCCTGCTCGGCGCGAGCCGCGAGGCCGAGGCGCTGGCAGCGCTGCCCGCGCTGCTCGGGTGTATCGAGCGCGAGGAGACGGGGCTGAGGGAGAGCAGCGCATGACCCGGAGCGCTCTCGCGACGCCGATGATGCGACAGTACCTGGAGCTCAAGGCGCGGCACCCGGGCGCATTCCTGTTCTACCGCATGGGGGATTTCTACGAGCTCTTCCTCGACGACGCCCAGCGGGCTGCTCCGCTGCTCGACATCGCGCTGACGACCCGCGATCGCGGTAAGCCCGACGCGGTGCCGATGTGCGGAGTGCCCGCGCACAGTATCGACGTACACGTGAAGCGCCTCGCTGCGCTCGGTCACCGCATTGCGATCTGCGAGCAGGTCGAAGACGCGCGCAGCGTGTCCGGGCGCCGCCTCGTGCGGCGCGAGGTGGTCGAGGTCGTGACGCCGGGGCTCGTCGGCGACCCCGAAGGCCTCGACTCGGCGCAGGAAGTCGCGCTCGTGGCGCTGCTTCCTCCGGCAGCGAACGGGGACGGCGACGTCGCCTGGGGCCTGGCAGCGCTCGAGGCGTCGACGGGCGACTTTCGCGCGACGAGCATCGAAGCGGACGGACAGCCTTCGTTGCCCGATGCGGTCGTCGCCGAACTCGGTCGCATCGCGCCGCGCGAGTGCCTCCTGCCGCGCGACGCGAGTGAAGAGATTGCGCGAAGGCTGCACGCGGAGCTGCCCGAAGCGAGCGTGACGCGCGTCGACGTGGACGACTTCGACCCTGCGGCGGCGCCGGCCCGTCCCGACGGCTTCGATGCGGCCGCACGCGATGCCGCCACGCGCGCTGCGGCCGGCCTGCTCGGCTACCTCGGGACGCAGCAGCCGTTCGTGCTGCGCCGCACGTCGCGCCTGCGGCGCTACGCCCTCGGCGATGCGATGGTGGTGGATGCGGCGACGCGCACGCACCTCGAGCTCTTCGAGAGCGCCGAGGACCGCTCGCGTCGTGGCACGCTGCTGGAGCGTCTCGACGCTGCGGTGACGCCGCCCGGGATCCGGCGACTCGCGCGCTGGATTGCCTATCCCCTGCGCTGCGCCGGTCAGATCGCGGCGCGGCAGGACGCCGTGGGATGGCTCGTCGAGCACGATCGCTCGCGGGGACGCCTGCGTGCCGCGCTGCGTGACGTGCGTGACCTCGAACGCCTCGTGTCGAAGGTGGCGCGGCCGACGGCGACGCCGCGCGATCTGGTCGCGCTCCGGCGCTCGCTCGAGGCTCTGCCTGCGGTCGCGGTCTCGCTGGCGCCGGATGGAGAAGACTCACTGCCCGGAGTCGCCGCACCGCCGCCGCCGGGGCTGCGCGTGCCGCGACCGGTTCCGGAGGCCGTGCGGCTCGTCGCCGAGGCCTTGGTCGACGAGCCGCCCATCCTGCTGCGCGGCTCTCGCGGCGCGGGCGAGACAGGCTTCATCCGGGAGGGGCATCGCCCCGAGCTCGATGCGCTGCGCGAGGGCGCGCGCAAGGGTCGCGAGTGGATCGCAGGGCTCGAGGCGCGCGAGCGGGAGCGCACGGGAATCACGAGCCTCAAGGTTCGCTTCCACCCGGTGCACGGCTACGGCATCGAAGTCACGCGCGCCCAGCAGGGCCGTGTTCCTCCGGAGTACGAGCGCAAGCAGACGCTCGCGAGCGCAGAGCGGTTCACGACGCCCGAGCTGCGCGAGGTCGAGCGGACGCTGCTCGGAGCAAACGAGCGCGCCGCAGCCCTGGAGCGCGAGATCTTCGAATCCGTACGACAGGCCGCGGTCGAGATGGCCGCCGAGATCACCGCCGCTTCCGACGCCGCCGCGGAGCTCGATGCGCTTGCCTCGCTGGCCGAGATCGCGCGACAGGGTGGCTGGGTGCGACCCGTCGTCGACGAGAGCGACGGCATCGACATCCGGGGCGGACGGCATCCGGTCATCGAGCCGCTCCTCGCCCGCGACGGCCTCGGCTTCGTCCCGAACGACACCGACCTCGACCGCGACGGCAGTCAGATTCTGCTGCTCACCGGCCCGAACATGTCGGGCAAGAGCACCTACCTGCGGCAGGTGGCGCTCCTCGTGCTCCTCGCGCACGTCGGGAGCTTCGTTCCGGCCGAGAGCGCGCGGATCGGTGAAGTCGACCGGATCTTCACGCGTGTAGGAGCGGCCGATCGGCTGGCGCGCGGCGAATCCACGTTCATGGTCGAGATGCGCGAGTGCGCCCAGATTCTCTCGCAGGCGTCGCCGCGCAGCCTCGTGATCCTCGACGAGCTGGGTCGCGGAACGAGCACGTTCGACGGTGTCTCGATCGCGTGGGCCGTCGCGGAGTACCTGCACGACACACCGGGCCTTCGACCGCGCACGCTCTTCGCGACCCACTACCACGAGCTCACCGAGCTCGCGCAGACCCGGGCCCGCATTCGCAATGCGCACTTCGAGGTGCGCTCGCATCGAGAGGACGTGATCTTCTTGCGGCGAATGGTGGCGGGAGGCGCGAGCCGCTCGTACGGGATCCAGGTGGCGAGGATGGCCGGGCTTCCCGAGCGGGTGGTCGCCCGTGCGCGCGAGCTGCTGCGCGAGCTCGAAGGGCAGGCCGGCGAGCCGGGCCGCGCCCGCGACGCGGGCGGCGGAGCTCAGCTCGGCCTCTTCTCCACGTCCCCGGCACCGTCCGGGCCGTCTGCGCAGGAGGCCGAGGCATTGCGATCGCTGCGCGCGATCGACCCGGGTCGAACGACGCCGCTCGAGGCGCTCTGTGAGCTGCACCGACTGGTGTCGCTGCTGGCGGAGCAGGGGCCGGCATGAGGCGCGCAGGCCGGCTCGTCGTCGCCGTAGCGATCGTCCTCGCCGCCGTCGGTGCCGGGTGCGCGGCGCCGCGAACGCCGCGCGAGGCTTCGCCCGCTGCACCCGGTGGCGAGACGACCGGGCGCTCTGCGCCGGCGCCCGTAAAGCCCCTCGCCGAGTGGGAGCGGCGGCCGATCCGCACGATCGTGATCGATCCGGGTCACGGCGGACGCGACCCCGGAGCCACGGGCCTCGGCGGCCTCGTCGAGAAGGAGATCACCCTCGATCTCGCACGGCGCGTGCGAGGAAGGCTCGCGCACTGGGGTTTCCATGCCGTCATGACGCGGGACGACGACGAGACCGTCGATCTCGCGGAGCGCACGGCACGCGCCGACGCAGCCCATGGGGATCTCTTCCTTTCGCTCCACGTCAACTCGGCGCCGCGCGCGACGGCTTCGGGAATCGAAACGTACTATCTCGACGAGAGTGACGAGCGGCACAGCGACGACGTCGCAGCGCGCGAGAACGGCGTCGCTCCCGAGCAGGCTGGTGACCTCCAGCGAACGCTCGCACAGATGCGCGTCTCGGAGGTCTCGTCCCGCTCGGAGCTCCTCGCCCGTCAGGTCCACGGTGCGGTCGTTCGCGGTCTTCGTGCGCGATACGGAGCGACCGAGGACCTCGGCGTCCGGAAAGGGCCCTTCTACGTGCTGTTCCTCTCGAGCATGCCGGCGGTCCTCGTCGAGGTGGGCTTCGCGAGCAACCCCCGCGATGCCGAGAGGCTGCGCGACGACGCGTACCTCGAGCTGCTCGCCGATCGGCTAGCGAGCGGCCTCACGGCCTACGCGATCGCGAGCAACTCGGTCATGGCGTCGGAGACGCGATGAGCGGCAGTGCGCCCACGATCGAGCGCTTCCTCGGAGAACTCGAGACGGGACAAGGAGCGCAGCCGGCGAGCGACGCAGCGATCGCGACGGCGGTTCGCGCGTATCTCGCCGAAGCGCGCGCCCACCTCGAGGCGCTCCACCGTGCGGGCGCCGCCGGACAGACGGTCAACGAAGCCAACTCCGATCTGACGGACCGGCTGGTGCGGCGGCTGTTCCGTCTCGCCGAGGCGGAGTACTACGCGACCGGCGCCGAGACCGGCCAGCGCCTGGCCGTGGTCGCGGTCGGAGGGTATGCGCGTCGTGAGCTCGCGATCCACTCCGACATCGACCTGCTGTTCCTGTATCCGCGGCGGCTCAGCCCATACGTCGAGCGCATGACGGGAAGGCTGCAGGTGTGGCTCTGGGACGCCGGACTCACCGTCGGCTGCGCGACGCGAACGATCGCCGACACGCTGGACCTCGCAGCGAGCGATGCGACCGTTCGAACGGCGATCCTCGACGTCCGCTTCCTCGTGGGTGACACCGACCTCTTCCACGAGTTCACGGACAGTCTGCGCGAAGAGACTTCGTCCGATCGCGAGAGCTTTCTGGCCGAGCGTGGGGCAGCGCTGCGTGAACGACACAGGAAGTACGGCGAGTCGCTCTACCTGCTCCAGCCGAACCTGAAGGAGGGCGCGGGCGGCCTGCGCGATTATCACAATGCGTACTGGACGACGCGCGCCGCGCATCCGACGACGCGCGGCCTCGATGATCTGCTGCACTTCGGCCTGCTCACCGAGACCGAGATGGAGCAGTACCGGGCCGCGCTCCAGTTCCTTTGGCGGCTGCGAAACGAGCTGCACCTGCTCTCCAAGCACAAGTGCGACCAGATGAGCTTCGAGCATCAGGAGCAGGTCGCTGCGGCGTGGCAGTACGTCGCGAGCGACGAGCAGGACGACGATCTTCCGGTCGAGCGCTTCATGCGAGACTACTATCGGCATGCGCGTGTGGTGCAGAGCCTCTCCGAGCTGATCATCGAGCAGTGTGTTGCGCGCGTGACGAAGACGGCGCCGCGCGAGCCTGCGCGCGAGGTCGCCGAGGGCTTTCGAGTCGCCGACGCACGGCTCGAGATCCCGCACGCGGCGCATCTGCGCGAGCGACCGGTGCGGCTGCTGACGGCGTGGGCGATCGCACAGGACGAGAAGGTTCAGCTCTCGCGAACGGCACGCCGCCTCGTTCGCGAGAACCTCGCCTTGATCGACGATCGACTGCGCCGCGATCCCGAGGCCGCCGCCGCGTTCGTCCGGATTCTCGAGGGGCCGCATCGCGTGATGCGAACGCTCACGGAGATGAACGAGGATGGCGTCCTGAGCGCCTTCCTGCCCGAATGGGAGCACATCTTCTGCCGCTGGCAGCACGTCATCTATCACATCTATACGGTCGACGTGCACACGTTGTTTCTGATCGAGGAGCTGCGGCGGCTGGCGCGCGGCGACTACGAGGCGGCCCTTCCGGAGCTGACGACGCTGATGCGCGAGGTCACCGACCTGCCGGTGCTCTTCCTCGGCTGTCTGTTGCACGACATCGGGAAGGGCTACGGGGGCGACCACTCGAACCGAGGAGCGGTGGGCGCCCGGAGCTGCGCGGAGCGGCTCGGGCTCTCGGGAGAACGGATCGAGCGGGTGGTGTTCCTCGTGCGGCAGCACCTCCTGATGTCGCACGTGGCGCAGCGACGCGATCTGTCGGATGCGCGATTGATCGTCGAGTTCGCCCGCACGTGCGGTGACCGCGAGAACCTTCGCAATCTGTATCTGCTGACGTTCGCCGACATTCGAGCGTCGTCACCGTCGGGCTGGACCGAGTGGAAGGGCCAGCTCCTGCGGGAGCTGTTCGAACGCACGTCCGAGTTCCTCGAGACGGGAAGCGACGATCCGCTGGTCGCACTCGAGCAGATCGAGGCGCGCGTCGAGCGCCGGCAGGAGGCGGCGCGCGGTGAGCTTCGTGGCCTCGGCGTCGGCGAGGCCCGCATCGCCGACTTCTTCTCGATCATGCCACGGCGCTACTTCGTCTCGCACTCGCCACGCCAGATCGCGCGGCATGCTCTGGTCGTGATGGCGTGGACGCCCGAGAAGGTGATTTCCCACGCGGTCCGTGAGGTTCGCGGCGGAATCATGGAGTTCCTGCTGTGTACGGCCGACGTGCATGGTCTCTACGCCACGGTGTCGGGCGTGCTCGCCGCGAAGGGCATCAACATCCTGGGGTCGCACGTCTACACCGCTCGCTCGGGCCTCGCGCTCGAGGTCTACCGGGTCGCCACCCCGGCCGGCGGGCCGGAGGAGCAGCGCGAGACCTGGAAGGCGGTCGCGTCGATGGTACACGGGGCGCTCTCGGGCCTGCTCGACCTCGACGATCTGATTCGGCGCCGCCGTCACTCGCTGCGCAAGGCCTCGCCGCGGCCGCCGTCGCGGCGGCCGGCGGAAGTCGAGGTCTCGAACGCCGAGTCCGACTTCTACACGATCGTCGACGTCTCGGCGGACGACCGGCTGGGGCTGCTCTACGACCTGACGCGAACGATCGCGGGGCACGGCCTCGAGATCTACATCTCGAAGGCGGCGACCGTGATGGACCAGATCGCGGACACGTTCTATCTGAAGGACGCCGAAGGCAAGAAGATCCTCGATCCAGAACGCATCGCGCAGTTGCAACAGGATCTGCTGCGTGCAGCGCAGGGAGAGCCGGGTGATGGCTGAGGGCCAGGTCACGGCTGCGATCGACGCCTTTCTCGCGATGGCTGCGGTCGAGCGAGGGCTCTCAGCGCACACGCTCGAGGCGTACGGCCGCGATCTCGCGCGGTTCTCCGGGCACCTGGCCCACTCGGGCGTGCGCGTCCCGTCGGACGTGACACGAGCGCACGTGAGCGGCTTCATGGTGCAGCTCGAGGCGGAAGGTCTCGGCGCGCGCAGCCGCGCGCGAGCGCTGGTATCGGTTCGGCGGCTGCTGCGGCACTGGCAGCGAGAGGGCCTCGTACGAGACGATCCGCTGCATGGGATTGCGACGCCGCGGATGTCGCAGCCGCTGCCGCGCGTGCTGCGGCCGGACGAGAGCGCTGCGCTGATCGAGAGCGCCGCCGGCGACACGCCGCTCGTGCTGCGCGATCGTGCGATGCTCGAAGTGCTCTACGGCTGCGGGCTGCGGGTGAGCGAGCTCGTCTGTCTTCCGATCGCCGCACTCGATCGGAGGGCCGGTGTCCTGCGTGTCACGGGGAAAGGGCGGAAGGAACGGATCGTTCCGATCGGGGAGGCGGCACTGGCCGCACTCGCCGCATGGCTCGAAAGGGGGCGGCCGGTCCTCGCGCGGACGGGGCGCTGTGCGTCGGGAGCGGTATTCCTCTCGAACCGCGGCGCGGCCATGACGCGACAGAACTTCTTCGACCGACTCGGCGCGCTCGCGCTGCGGGCAGGGATTGCGCGTGATCGTGTCTCGCCGCACGTGCTCCGTCACGCCTTCGCGACGGACCTGCTCGAGGGCGGAGCCGACCTGCGCGCCGTGCAGGCGATGCTCGGTCACGCGGATCTCGCGACGACGCAGATCTACACGCACGTGACGCGGTCACGCCTTCGAGACACGGTCGAACGTCACCACCCGCGAGGAGAGGGGCGACGCGGCGGACGGCGAGAGGCCCGGTCGTGAGCGTCGCCGCGCGGATCGGTCTGCTCGAAGCGCTGCCGCCCGCGAGTCGTAGCGCGGTCGAGAGGCTCATCTCCGTCGCGACGCAGCGCGGCCTCGCGGTGCACATGGTGGGAGGGCCCGTCCGCGACTTCTTGCTGGGGCGTGCCGTGCGCGACGCCGACCTGATCGTCGAGGATCGCATTCCGGGTGCGGGGCTCGACCTCGCGCGCGAGGCGCTGCCGGGTGCGCGCGTCGTGGCGCACGGTCGATTCGGCACCGTACGGATCGACCTTCCGGAGGCGCGCGTCGATCTCGCGACGGTTCGGAGCGAGCACTACCCGAGCCCCGGGGCGCTGCCGATCGTGGCCGCGGGAACGCTCGACGACGATCTGCTTCGGCGCGATTTCGCGGTCAACGCCCTCGCCGTGCCGCTGACGCCGCGGGCTCGCGAGGGGAGGGCGGCGATCATCGACCTCGTGAAGGGGCAAGAAGATCTCGCCGCGAAGACGCTGCGGATCCTGCATCCGCGCAGCCTTCACGACGATCCGACGCGGGCGCTGCGGGCGGCGCGACTCGGAGCGAGACTCGGCTTCTCGCTCTCGCGGGGCTCGCGCGTGGCGCTGCGCGACGCGCTGCGGGACGGTGTCTTCGGACGCGTGAGCGGTGACCGTCTGCGTCGCGAGCTCGAGAAGCTCTTCGACGACGCGGCGCACGGCACCGACCCCGCACTCGCGCTGCGGATGCTCGACGAGTGGCACGTTCTCGCCGCGCTCGAGCCGGGCCTGCGCCTGCACCGAAGCTCGGTCGCTCCGCTGCGACGTCTCGGCCGCCTGCTCGTGAGCCCGCCTTGGCCGAGCCCGCGCCTGCGGCGGCTGGCCGCGGGTCTCGCGGTCTGGCTCGCACCGCTCGACGCGGGACTGCGCCAGCGGACCCTGCAGCGGGCTGCAGTTCGCGGCGAGGTCGCAGTGCGGATCGCGACATTTCCACGCCTGCGCGACGTGGCGTTGCGCGAGCTCGGCAAGGCGCGGGGGCGAGGAGCGATCGACGCAGGCCTCGGCGGCCTCGGCGACGAGGAGCTCCTCGCGCTGCTCGCGTTCGCCGTACCGACACCGCGACGGCGAATCCTGCGCTACGCGACCGAGGATCGGCCACGGCGCCTTCCGGTGGCCGGAGATGATCTCGTTGCCCTCGGCCTGTCGGGACCCGCCATTGGAAAGGCGTTGGCGAGGATTCGGGCCGAGATGCTCGACGGGCGGCTGCGTGGCCGGGACGATGCGCTCGCGCTCGCACGGGAGCTCGGCCGGCGAAGGGCGACCGGCGCCGGGCGCCGCGTGCAGCGCGTGTAGCACGGGGACCCGGACGATCGACTGGAGCCCAAGGGCGGCTCGGTGCAGGTCTCGCTCGCCGATGCGGTCCTCGCTTTCCGCCGCCGAGACGACCGTTGCTCACGGAAGCGTGGTCCAGCATACTGCCCGTGCGCACCCCCCGCGCGATTCCCAGATCCTCTCTGGAGCCACGCCCTTGAGCCTGGACGGCCCCGTTCCGAGCGGAGAGGTCGCGCCTGCCTTCGAGCTGCTCAGTGAGGGCGCTGCGTGCGCCGTCAAGCTGCAGGCTTTCGAGGGCCCGCTCGATCTCCTCCTGCACCTCATCCGCCTCGACGAAGTGGACATCGCGGACATCCCGATCGCGCGAATCGCCGAGCAGTACCTCGAGTATCTCGAGCTGATGCGCGAGCTCCACCTCGACGTCGCGGCCGAGTACCTCGTCATGGCAGCGACGCTTGCGTGGATCAAGTCGCGCATGCTGCTCCCGCCCGATGGCGCGAAGGACGACGAGGAGGGGCCTGATCCGCGAGCGGAGCTCGTGGCGCGGCTGCTCGAGTACCAGCGTTTCAAGGAGGCCGCCGCGGATCTGGGTCGCCGACCGCTGCTCGGCCGGGACGTCTTTGAAGCCGTGCCACCGGAGCCCGAGCCGGTCCCGATCGCGGACGAAGAAATCGAGGTCACGGTCGTTCAGCTCCTCGACGCGCTGCGACGGGTGTTGCAGCGCGCAGAGGCGGCCGGCGTCGTCCACGAGGTCGTGGTCGAGGCGCTCACGGTGCGGCAGGGAATGATCGATCTCATGGATGCGCTCGCGGGCGCTGAATCCATGGAATTCTTCGACCTGGTGATGCGCGTCGCCGGGGGTGCTCCGAGCCGAACGCGCATCGTCACCACGTTCCTCGCCATGCTCGAGCTCACGCGCCTCTCGGCGATTCGGATCTACCAGGGCGTCGGCCTCGATGGAGCGCCCGAGGGGCCGATCCGGCTGCGGCGAGCGGGCGAGGAGTCGGGCGCCGCGTGGAGCGCGCGCATCTCCGATCTCATGTGACCCCGGACGGATCGCTGACGGGCGGCGGGTGCTGACGGGCGCCGCAGACCAGGAACGAGAGAACCGAGCCAAGATCGGGAGGCAAAGAGACATGGAGCGAAGCGAGCAGCGACGAATCCTCGAAGCCTTGGTCCTCTCGGCGCCGGAGCCCGTGCCGGCCGGACGCCTCGCGAGCGTCGTTCCCGACGCGACGCCTGCCCTCGTGCAGGAGCTCGTCGGGGAGCTGAACGCCGAGTACGAGGTGCAAGAGCGCGGCTTCGAGATCCAGCACGTGGCCGGTGGGTTTCAGATCCGCACGCGTGCGGATCTCGCGGAGCACGTTCGTGCGCTTCAGCCGCGACGCGCGGTCCGCCTGTCTCGCGCGTCGCTCGAGACCCTCGCCGTCGTTGCGTACAAGCAGCCGGTGACACGCGCCGAGATCGAGCACGTTCGCGGCGTCGACGCCGGCGCCGTGGTGCGGACACTGCTCGAGCGCAATCTCGTGCGGATCGCGGGCCACCGCGAGATCCCCGGTCGTCCCATGCTGTACGCGACGACGAAGCGTTTCCTCGAGGTGTTCGGCCTTGCTTCGCTCGAGGACCTCCCGACGCTGCGAGAGATCGAAGAGGTGATGCCGCCGGCATCCGACGACGCCGAAGCCGGCGTGGGCTTCGAGGCCGGGCTCGGCGCCGAGATCGTCTCCGATGGACTGGACGACGAGGCCGCGGAATCCGACGAAGCACGCGCTGGCGAGGACGAGGAGGACGGCCCCGGCCGGACCGTCTTCGGCAGCTTCGAGAGCGCCTACGCCGAGCCGCGCGACGCAGACGGGGACGACGATCCGCTGCTCGACGACGAGCTCGACGATGACGACGCCGGGTCCCGCGGCGAGCCGCACTGAGGGCGGAGGGCACGCAGCGCCGGCGTGACGCGCAGAGCGGCCGGCCGGTGCGGCTCCAGCGCGCTCTCGCGGCGGCCGGGCTGTGCTCGCGGCGAGAGGCGGAGCGGTGGATCGCGGCAGGGCGTGTTCGTGTGAACGGGCACGTCGCTGCGGTGGGCGAGAGCGCGGACCTTGCGACGGATCGCGTCGAGGTGGACGGCCGGCGCGTCGGCGCGGAGCCGCTCGCGTACTGGATGGCGAACAAGCCGCGCGGCGTGCTGACGACGCGGCGCGACCCTGAAGGACGGCGTACGGTGCTGAGCCTTCTCCCATCCGGACTCTCGCGCCTGTTCCCGGTGGGACGACTCGACGCCGACACCGAGGGTCTCGTCCTGCTCACGAACGACGGCGCACTCGCACACCGGCTGCTGCACCCGTCGCTCGGGAGCGAGCGTGAGTACGACGTCACCGTGCGCGGCCGAGTCACGTCCGAGACCCTTCGCCGACTAGAGCGCGGCATCGTGCTCGACGACGGTCCAACGGCGCCCTGCCGCGCCGCCCGCTCACGCTTCGACGAAGGCGCGGGGGCGACGCGCTTCGATCTCGTTCTCACCGAGGGCCGAAAGCGCCAGATCCGCCGAACGCTCGCCGCGCTGGGACATCCCGTGCTCGCGCTCGTGCGAACGCGCATCGGGAGCCTGCGGCTCGGTGTGCTCACGCGGGGCGAGGCGCGTCCGCTCTCGCCGCAGGAGCTTCGTGCGCTGCGCACGCATGCGGCAGGGCTGCGGCCGGCACCGCGGGCGCCCGCCGCACGGTCGCCTCGTTCGCGATGAGTCGCGGCGATCGAGCGGCGCCGCCTCCGAGGGGCTGGGTCCGAGGTCTTCGATACCCTCGCGCAGTCACGCGAGCTCGGGAGAGACATGGCGCATCGGCAGGAGCAGGAGCCGGCTCGTAGCGACGTCGTCGAGGTCGCTCCGAAGATCCTGCGGATGGAGCTTCCGATCCGCATGCCCGGGCTCGGGCACGTCAACATGTACGCGCTGCTCGACGCCGACGGGGCTGCGCTCATCGATCCCGGGCTTCCGGGACCCTTCGCGTGGCGGGCGATCCAGGATCGCCTCTCGAAGGCGGGGCTTCGTACGCGCGACGTACACACCATCCTGATCACACACTCGCACCCCGACCACTTCGGCGGCGCGGCACGCTTCCAGCGTGAGGTCGGCGCGCGGGTGATCGCGCACCACGGCTTCTCGTTCGAGCCCGTCCAGGCGGTGCGGCCCGAAGTCTCCGCCGACGACGTCGCGGCGCAGGCCGCGCACGAGACGGAGCACGAGGCGGTGCACGAGACGGGCCGGCCGTCGAAGGGCGCGGACGTGCCGTGGGCCGGCCGGACGCCGTGGGGCGGAGAGCGACCGCGCCCCGCGTTGCACCGGCGCCTCCAGCTCCGCATGATGCGCCTCATCGGCCGGCGCTGGCTTCCACACATCACGCAGCCTGTCTCTCACGGTGACGCGCTGCGACTCGCCGGTCGCGACATGTTCGTGTTCCACACGCCCGGCCACACGGCGGACCACTTCTGCCTGCACGACCCCGACAGCGGAACGCTCCTCGCCGGCGACCACGTCCTGCCGACGATCACGCCGCACATCTCGGGTCTGTCCGCGTCGCGCGACCCGCTGGCGTCGTTCTTCTATTCCCTCGACCGCGTGGCCGAGATTGCCGGTATCGGCACGGTCCTTCCCGCACACGGCCACCCTTTCACCGATCTTCGTGCGCGTACCGAGGCGATCAAGCGTCACCACCACGAGCGACTGGCCCGCGTGAAGGAGATCTCGCGCGACTTCGGTCGCCCGGCAAGCGTCCGCGAGTTCTCGCACCAGCTCTTCCGTCCGCGAAGCTGGGGCGCGATGGCCGAGAGCGAGACCTATGCGCACCTCGAGCACCTGCGCCTTCTCGGCGAGGCCGAGCGGAGGGCCGAGCGCGGAGCGCTGCTGTACCGGGCGGACTGAGAGCCCAGTCGCAGCTCACCGGCAACGGCTTCCCGTCACGCGTTCGCCGGCGCTGCGCCGAAGACCTCCAGAATCGCGTGCGTGTTCTCGACGACGCGCTCGGGGCGAACGCCGACCGAGGGGGGGTAGAAGAGCGGGTCGGCGGTGAGGCCCTGCCACTGCGCGAGGCGGTCGCGGGCTTCGTCGGGAGTGCAGGCAATGGCGATCTCGTCGACGAGGCTGTCGGGGACCGCGTCGAGGAGGGCCTTCATGTCGAGAGAACGGAAGGCTGCGCGACAAGCCTGACCCACGTGGCGAAGGCCGTGCAGGTCGAGGACCGAGTGATAGAGCTCGGTGGTGTAGTAGAAGCCGATCTGGCCTTTGGCCTCGCGGAGCGCCTGCTCTCGCGTGTCGGCGATGCTGCACAGGACGTACGGCGCGAGCGTGCAGGCGCTCTCTGCGCGGCCGGCCTCGATCTCGGCGGCGCGCAGGCCGGGGAGCGTCACCTCGCGGTGCCAACGCCGCGTCGCGATTGGGTGACCGACGAGGGCGTCGGCGACGAGGCCTGCGGCGCGGACCATGCCACGGTTGACGGCAGCAACCCAGATCGGAATCTGCTCGCGTGCCGCACCGGGCCGCGCGTAAAGAGGAACCTTCAGCTTCCAGAAATCGCCCTCGAAGCGCAGGCCGCCCCCCTTCTGCGCGGCGAAGGCGGCGCGCAGCAGGCGGACTAGCTCGGTCATGCGCGCTGCGGGCGCCGAGAAGGGGACGCCGTACCACTCCTCGTTCATGCGGCGCGTTCCGCTTCCGAGGCCGAGCAGCATGCGACCGCCGGAGAGCTCGTCGAGATCCATGGCTGCGCTCGCGTGAAGGAGCGGGCTGCGCGTGAAGGCGTTGGCGATTGCGGTGCCGATGCGAATCCTGCGGGTCGCCTGCGCAATCGCGGCCAGCGGCACGAAGCCGTGGCGGTTGAAGAACTCGATCGTGAAGACGGAGTCGAAGCCGGCCTTCTCGGCCTGCCGTGCGAGCGCGACGTCGCCGCGGACGCTGCCCGAGACGAGGATGAGGCCGTTTCGCAAGGCGCCTCCTTCACGGCAGGGAGCCGAGGTCAGGTCGCGGCCGCTCCGTGCGCGGGCGGAGCGATACCGAGGGCTTCGGCGAGGTAGGGCAGGGCCTCCTCGTTGAGCGAGAGGTCGGGGGCGAGGCGCTTGCCGAGACCCTCGGCGGTCAGCATGGCGAGGTTCACCATCGTCATGTGGCTGCGCGCCTGGATGCGGTGACGGCGGAGCGTGTCGAAGATGCGGCCGATCTCGGCCGTGATCTCGAGGTTCGCAAGCCCGCGGCGCTGCACGGCGTCCACCAGAGCGACGATCTCGGCCTCATAGGCTCCGTAGTCGGGTGTGTTGTGATGGGGCGCATTCTCGTAGAACAGGCGCGCGACGGTCCGGCCGTCGCCGCTCGCGAGGGCGTAGAACAGCCGCACGGTCGTCAGGCGGTCTCGATCTTCGAGCCGACCGACGAGACCGAGATCGAGCAGGACGATCTCGTGCGGCGGGCGAAAGCGCAGGTTGCCGGGGTGGAGGTCGGCGTGGACGAAGCCGTCGCGAAAGATCATCCGGCAAACGCCGCGCATGCCGGCCTCGATCACGCGGTGGACGTCGACGCCGCGGGCGACCAGATCCTCCTCGCGAACGCCCTCGATGAACTCCATCGTGAGCACGGCATCCGAGCACAGTGCAGGCACCAGCTCGGGAAAGCGCACGTCGGGGTCATCGGCGAAGTTCTCCCGGAAGCGCCGGTTGTGCTCGGCCTCGTTTCCGAGATGGATCTGTTCTTCGACCGCGTCGCAGAAGGTGCGCATGGCCTCTTCGAGCGAGACGAGACGCAGCGACGGCACGATCCGCTCGAGGACGCGTGAGAGCGCCAGCAGGATGGCCCGGTCGAGCCGCACCTTCTCGAGGACGTCGGGACGCCGCACCTTCACGGCGACCACGGTTCCCCCCTCGCGCAGCCGTGCGCGGTGCACCTGCGCGACCGACGCGGCGGCGACGGGCTTCGGATCGAGCTCAGCGAACAGCGTCTCGATCGGCTGCCCGAAGTCGGCCTCGATCGTCGCGCGAACCTGCTCGAACGCGAACGCCGGGACGCGGTCTTGCAGCGTCACGAGCTCGTCGCGTAGGGGGCCTGGAAGCAGATCCGCACGGGTCGACGCGATCTGACCCACCTTGATGAAGGTGGCACCGAGCGAGGAGGCGAGGCGAACGAGCGCCCGGCCGGCGGCCCGCTGTACCCGTGCGGCCATGCTGCCCTCGGCGCGCAGCCACTCTCGGGCAAAGACGAAGCAGGCCACCGTCAGGGCCTCCAGCATGTGCAGGCTGCGCAGCACGACGGCGAGCGCGTGGTGGCGGGCGCTCTCCTGCGCCGGGTGCGGGTTCGGCCGTGTCACGGAACGATGATCACGGGCGTTCCCGTCGAGACGCGCGTCGCGAGAAACTCGACGTCGCGGTCGGCGAGGCCGACGCAGCCGTGCGTCCAGTCGAGGCCGGCCGAGTCACCCTGCCAGCGCGGGCCTTCGCCGTGGATGCCGAGGTGTCCGCCGAGCCGCGTGTCCTGCGGCGGCAGGCGGTCGGCCGAGCGTGCCGCGAGGATCTCGTCGCGCTCGGCTCCGGTGATGAGGCCCGTGCGAAGCGCCCGCTCGGCGTCTCCTTCGGTGGGATAGTCGATCGGCAGGAAGATGTGAAACCGGCTCGAGCGCGGCGGACCGGCGAGACGGTAGGTCCCTTCGGGCGTCTTCATGTCGCCACGTCGCTCCTTGGGGCCCCGGGGCTCGCGACCGAGCGCGGCGCGAAAGCGGATCGGCTCGCCATCCGAACACTGTGCGACGAGCGCGCGCTCGGCCTTGCGCACCTCGATGGCGACGATGCTCCTACAGCGCCGGTTCGGGTCGGCCGAATCCGGAGTCGGGAGCGCGAGCTGTTCTCCGGGCGGCGTCTCGCCCTCCGTCGGCTCGATCACATAGCCGGGGAAGTGGGGGCGTGCGCAGCCCGCTACGATCACGCTTGAAAGCGCGAGGATTTGCGCAACCCTGCGAGCCCGGCGCCTCCCGGTCATCATCCCTCAGCCCCCCGACCACGGACGTGATGTTCTCGAAAGCACGGATACGATTGCGCGAAATGAGGCGTTTCGCTCTCGCCACGGCTGCGCTCGCCCTGCTCGGCGCTCAGACGCCGGCCTTCGTTCCCGTGCGTCCGGAGGGCCTCACGCCGATCTACGGTGAGCCCCAGAAGGACATCGTCCAGCCCGACGAGACGCTCCTCGACGTCGCGTACCGGCACCGTCTCGGCTTCGAGAGCGTCGCGCGACTCAACCCGAAGGTGAAGGTCTGGATTCCGAACGCGGGGACCGTGGTCGATCTTCCGACCCAGTACGCGCTGCCAGCAGCGCCCCGCAAGGGTCTGCTCATCAACGTCCCCGAGATGCGCCTCTACGACTTCACGCGTGGTGGCGAGCCGGCGACCTACGCGATCGCGATCGGTGACGAGATGGATCCGTCGCTCGTCGGAGAATTTCGCGTCGGCGCCAAGCGCCGGCATCCGGCCTGGACGGTGCCCGCCGCAATTCGGGCCGAGAAGCCCGAGCTGCCGGCCGTGGTGCCGCCTGGAGACGACAACCCGCTGGGCGATCACTGGATGACCATCGGCAACACGAGCTACGGGATTCACGGCACGAACAACCCGTGGTCGATCGGTCGCATGGCGACGCACGGCTGCATCCGTCTCTACGACGACCAGCTCGCAGGCCTCTACGACCGCGTGCCGTCAGGAACGCCGATCCGTCTCATCTACCAGACCGTGAAGCTGGGGGCCCTCGACGATGGCATCTACGTCGAGGCACACCCCGACCTCTATGGGCGAGAGCCCGACCGGGTCCAGCGCGCACTTCTGTCACTCTACGACATGGGCGTAGGGCATCTGGTCGATACGCGCCGGCTGCGCGAGGCCATCGCGGCGTCGCGCGGGGTGCCGGTGAGGGTGGGGACACTGCCCGCACCCGCACCGGCGACGTTCACTACTTCGAGACCCGCTTCTTGAAGATGGCCTCTGCGGTGCGCGCGGCGTCGTCCGCGCGTGCCGCTGCCGACTTCGCTTCGGCCTCGGCAGACTGTGCGCGCGAGAGCGCTTGATCCGCCGTCTTCTGCGCCGCCTCGGCCTTGCGGTTGGCGGCATCGGCGGACGCCGATACGTCGCTGAGCCGCTGCTCGAGCTTGTCGACGCGGCCATTCGTCGCACAGCCCGCGAGGCCCGCCGCGAGCACCGGAATCAAAGCCAGACGCATGATGCGTTTCATGGTTTCCTCCAGCGTGCAGGCTGCACCCGCACACTTGGGGGAATAGAGCACGAACCCGACGGTGCGCAACCCCGAGCCGTCACGACGCACACCGCACCGGGCGAGATTGCGCCGCGCTCAGTCCTCGCCGTGGTCGCCGGCTGCTGCCCCGTCGTGGGTCGCAGCCCGGTGTCGGTCGACGGCGAGCCCGACCTCCTGTCCGTAGGAGATCTCGAGGGTGTGCCCATCGGGATCGCTGAGCAGCGCCCAGTAGCCCACGGGAACTCCGGAGTCGAACGGCCCGAGGCTGAGCACGTTCTCGGCGCTCGCCTTCGCGCACAGCCGGTCGACCTCCTCGCGCGAGACGCATGCGACACCGAGATGCGCCAGCGGGCGAAGTGGCGTGTCGACCTTCTGAACCGAGATCAGCACGAGCACGAAGGGGCGCGTGCCGTCCGAGATCCACGCCACCTCGGTCCCTGTCTCGGGGTCACGGCGCTGGTGGACGACCGACATCCGCGCATAGCGCTCATAGAAGGCGAGGCTGGCGGCGAGGTTGCTCGTGGGAAGGGCGATGTGGGTAAGGCCGAGATCCGACAGCGCTGATCCCCCTTCGGCGGCCCCCGCCCGAGACTCAATCGATAGCAAACCGGTTTTCGCGAGCGCCGCCGGGAGGCGCCGGGGGTGGAGCCAACGAGCGCCGGCGTTCAGCCCGGCAGCCGATCCGCCGAAACGTCTCGGGGGGTGGGCCGGTCGTGGCCCGTGCGGAGGGAGGTCCCGTGGGTGCTGCGTGCCCGGTGCTGCTCCTCGCGGAGGACAGCCAGCTCGACGACGTTGCCGAGACGCTGCGCAGACTCGGGGCTCCGTTCGAGCTGCGAAAGGGCGCCGAGGCAGTCGGTCCCATCGTCCTACCGCGAGACCTTCTCCTGGCGACCGCCCGCAAGGCGCTGGCGCTGCCGCCGTCCCCGCGCGGCGTGCTCGAGGCCCGGGGTCCCGCGCGTGTCGCGATCGTGGAGTGCGACAGCCCGGGCCTTCGCACCGGGCTGCGGGAAGCAGGCTTCGATCTGCTGGTGCGGCGGCCCGTGCATCCGACCGCTCTGCGCCTCCTGCTCCTGCGACTTCTCTACCGCGGGCCGGAGCGCCGGAGGGAGCCTCGGGTCTCCGTGGGGGCCGCGACGCGATACCGCACGGGTTTCTTGTGGCGGCGGGCGGTCCTCACCGAGCTGTCGGTCGGCGGCTGCAGACTGCTGACGTATCGCCCGGCCACACCGGGCTGGCGCATCGGCGTCGAGGTCCCGGACCCCTCCGGATCCCCGCTTCGCATCGCCGGACGGGTCGTTCGCTCGAACGCCGTCAGTCCCACGGATCCGACCTGCACACTCGCAGTCTCGTTCGGAAAGCTGACCGATCCGACAATCGATCGCCTTGCTCGCATCATCTCCGCGCACGAGTCCGGACCGGCCTCGCTGCCGGATGGCTGCGAGCTCGAAGAGGCGTCGCAGGAGATGGCCGCGCCCGAGCTTCTCGCGG
>JADLGR010000265.1 GCA_020849175.1 Deltaproteobacteria bacterium | reverse complement strand
GCTTCATGCCGCCCAACAGATCTTCTACCGCCCCCGCCCCGCCTGAGTATGCGCGGCGCGAACCCTGCGATGCAACGCGTCGATCACCGTCGGCGCAGTCGCCGTGCAGTGTATCCCGGCCTGGAGGCCGAGATGGGCTGCGCGGACGGGAGGCCTTTGCGGGGGTAGCGGGAGGGGATTGGACTGCGCGGCGCGGGTTCCAGGGTCGATCGTCGCTCCCCGGGCATCGGCGCGGGTGACCGGCGGAGAGATCGCCATTTCGCACGTCGGACGCGAGATCGGCGCGGGAATCGATCTCGCGGCTCAATCATCCTGACGGCGCTTCGAAGACCGCCCAGAGGTCTCGCGCGACCTCGGCCGGGATCACACAGGGCGACCCGCAGGTGCGCAGGATCGCCGCGAATCACGAGGCGCGTGAGCTGGAACCGCGTCGCTCGTGTGAATGAGAGACCGCATCTCGCGGAGCCGTGACCACACCGTGACCGCGACAGGCACCGAGGAGCGCCGCAGCCAGCAGCCAGACGCTCTGAAATGGCGGAGAGGGTGGGATTCGAACCCACGGTACCCTTGCGAGTACTCCTGATTTCGAGTCAGGCCCGTTCGACCACTCCGGCACCTCTCCGGCGCGGACCCTAGCACGGGACCGGGCGCTCGTGGCAGAGCGGCGGACGCAGCGCTGCGTCGGTGGTGACGTCCTTTCCCGCGGCCTCGTCGTGCGCCTTCGGGCTTCGGCGGCTACGCGGGCCGGCGGATCGTCAGGACGGGGCAGGGCGCGTGCTGGACGACCCGCTCGGCCGTGCTGCCGAGCAGGAGATGGCGAAGGCCGGAGCGGCCATGGGTGCCCATCGCGATGAGGTCGGCGCCGGCATCGCGGGCGGCCTCCTCGATCACGAGCGGCGGGTAGCCCTCCTGCGCGATCACGTCGACTTGCAGGCCGCTCGCACGCAGCGGGCGCGCGTCCTGCTCGAGGCGCTCGCGCGCCTGCTCGGCGGCGTCGGCGAACAGGCGCGGCGCGACGGGTACCGCACCGAGCGCGGTGAACTCGACGGGCAGGTGGTACGCATGGACGAGCACCAGCTTGGCGTTCGCCTCCTCGGGTCCGAACACGCGCTGTGCGGTGCGAATTGCGAGGGTCGCGTCGTCGGAGAAGTCGGTGGGCACGACGATGGTCTTGATCCTGCGGTGCTTGTCCGTATCGCCCGGATGGACCGTGAGCACGGGAACTGCCGCTCCGTGGACGACACGCTCGGCCGTGCTGCCGAGAAGCAGATGACGAAAGCCGGTCATGCCGCGCGTTCCGAGTACGATCACGTCGGCGCCGTGCCGGGTCGCGAGCTCTAGGACGAGCGGCGACGCCGGCCCGATGTCGAGGTCGCTCGACGCTTCGACGCCCTTGGACCGCACCATCTCGACGTCGGCGGCGAGCTTTCGCAGCGCCGCGTCGCGGTACTGCTCGTGGAAGTCGGGCGGCAGCGTCACGAAGTCGGGCGACGCAGCCGGCGGGATCGGCGGAGGCAGTGCGTGCACGAGCACGATCCGCGCGCGATGAACGCGGGCCAGCTCGATCGCCCACTGGAGCGCGGCGGATGCCGTCGGCGAGAAGTCGGTGGCGGCGAGGATCGTGCGAACGGGAGCGGGACGTGCGGGCGAAGCGGCGCTCATGAGGCCTCCTTTCCCCCGCGACGGCGCGAGGCTGGACGTGCAGGCTACGGCCCTCCGTCCGCACAGGCAAGCCGCATGCGCTCTTCGCGGCGGCGCGGCGGCGGCGGGCCCCGCCCGCCGCCGCGCCGCTCGACGCCGGCACGGACGGGTGCCATCGTGCGAGGTCCGAGGGGGACCGACATGTCGCTTCGCCACCGCACCGTGTCGCAGATCATGCGGAGCGAGTTCGTGAGCCTCGAGCGCGCCGACAGGCTCGACTTCGCGCAGCAGATCATGCAGCTCGGACGAATCCGTCATCTCCCCGTCCTGTCGCAGGGACGCGTCGTCGGGATCGTCTCGAACCGAGATCTGCTCGCGGCCTCGCTGTCGAAGGTCCTTCAGCTCGCCGCTGACCAGCGCCACGGCTTCCTGGGGATGGTCGAGGTCGAGGAGGTGATGACGAAGGACGTCGAGACCGTTGCGCCCGACACCGCCCTCGAAGAGGCCGCTCGTCTCATGCTCCGCAAGAAGATCGGCTGCCTGATCGTCGCGAGCGAGGATCGCGTTCCCCTCGGACTCGTCACCGAGACGGATCTGCTGCGCGAGGCGTACCTGCCGGGCGAGGACCTGTAGCGTCGCGCGTCCGCCGGCATGCCCCGCGTTGGCAGGAGGCGCGCGGCTGGGCGACAGTCCCGGCGGCGCGGGGCAGGAGAGGAGCGTTGGGTTGGCGAAGGACGATCTCATCCAGGCGACCGGCACCGTCGAGAAGATCCTCGGCGGCGGTCGCTACCAGATCACGCTCGAGACCGGGCAGACCGTGACGGCGCAGCTCTCGGGCCGCATGCGCCGCTTCCGCATTCGCGTGATCCCGGGCGATCGTGTGCAGGTTGGCCTCTCACCCTACGATCCGACGCACGGCTTCATCACGTTCCGCCTGCGCGAGGGCGAGGCGGGTGGCGGCCCCGGGCCCTCTCGCTGACGCCGGCATCGGCTCCTCGTGCGCGGCCTGTGGCTCCGGCTCCTCCTTCGCGCGATCCAGGCGTTGGACCGGCGTCGTCTTCGCCGACTCCAGCGGCGCCATCCGGGTCTGTGGATCGATCCGACGGCGAGCACGAACCTCGCTGTGGCGCGCTTCGAGCTCGCGCCCGGAGCGGAGCTTCGCATCGGCGCGGGCGTCGTGACCGAGCGCTTTCCCGGCGCGGTCGTCTTCCACGTCGAGCGCGGTGGGCGCATGGAGATCGGGAGCGACGTGTGGCTGCGAAGCGAGTTCGCGTCGCTCTACCTCGCGAGCTTCGAGGGCGCGCGGCTCTCGATCGGTGACGGCTGCTGGCTCTCGGGCTGTCACCTGAGCGCAAAGCAGTCGCTGACGCTCGGGACGGGAGGCTGGGTCGGCCCCGGTTGCCGCGTGCTCGACGCCGACCAGCACGCGCTCGATGCCGAGCACCCCGAGCGCCGCGCAGCCGTCACGATCGGCGACTACGTGTGGCTCACGACCGACGTCACGGTGCTTCGCGGTGTTCGGATCGGCTCGCACAGCGTCGTGGGCGCTCGCTCACTCGTCGTGCACGACATCCCCGAGCACAGTCTCGCCTTCGGCAGCCCGGCGCAGGTTCGCGGCCTCGTCGGGGATCGATCGGTCGTGCGCTGAGAAAGGCGTCCGCATCACACGGGAGTACAACGGACCATGCGGAAGATCGCGATCTTCGGACAGGCCGCATTCGGGAGGGACGTGCTGCTGCGCGTACTCGCCGCCGGCCACGAGGTCGTCGCGGTCTACGTGCCACCCGACCCGCCGGGCCGCGGACGGCCCGACCCGCTCGCCGAGGAGGCGCAGGCGAAGGGGCTGCGCCTGCTGCGTCACGCTCGGTTTCGCCGGCAGGGAAGGGCGATCGACGCGCTCGTGACCGAGTACCTCGGCCTCGGCGCCGAGCTCAACCTCATGCCGTTCACGACCGTGATCCTGCCGCCGCAGATCGTCGAGGCGCCGCCGCTCGGGTCGCTGTGCTTCCATCCCTCCCTCCTGCCGCGCTTTCGCGGAGGATCGGCGATCCCGTGGCAGGTGATCCTCGGCGAGCGCGAGAGCGGCGTCACGGTCTTTCGACCCGACGCGGGTGTCGACACCGGGCCGATCGTCGTCCAGAAGGGCGGCGTCGAGATCTGCGACACCGAGACCGCCGCGAGCCTCTACTTCGACAAGCTCTACCCGCTCGGGCTCGAAGCGATCGACGAAGCGGTGCACGCGGTGGATACCGGTGCGGCGGTGCTGCGGCCGCAGGACGAGCGCTGCGCGAGCTTCCAGGGCCTCGTCGACGACACGGCCGCGCGCATCGACTGGACGAAGGACGCGCGGACGATCGACCGGCTGGTTCGCGGCTGCGATCCGCAGCCGGGTGCGCATGCGCTCCGGGGTGGGGTCCCCGTTCGCCTCTTCGACGCGCGTCTGCTGCCGGGAAGGCCGGAGCACGCGTCGGGGACGGTGCTCGCATGCGACGGTGACGCGCTCGTCGTCGCTGCGGGGACAGGACGGCTGCAGATTGGACGCGTACGCGTCGGCGATGGGAAGAAGCTGGCCGCCGCGCAGTCCGGGCTCGCGCCCGGCGACGTGCTGGCGTAGGCCGTCCATGGCCGAGCGCATCCGAGGATGGGTCGCGCGGGCACAGCGGCTGCTCGCGCCCACGCAGGGGCGCCGCCCGACCCTTCTGGCCGACGATGCAGCACTTCGCCGCGAGGCGCTGCGGCTCCTCCCGTGCGTCGAGGACGTCGCCGGAAGGCCCTACGGACGTCTGCCACACATCGGGTACCGCCGGGGCATCGAAGCGAGATTCGCCGGGCCCTGGAGCCAGTACCTGACGCTCGGGCTCGGCGTGACGCGCGTCGTCCGCATGACGTCCTGGGAGAGCTCGCGGCCCGCGATCCCGGCGATCCTCGCGCACGAGCTCGCGCATCGGTACGGCTTCGACGAGTCGGTGACCACCCTTCGCGGCCTCGAGGTGAGCGCGCGCGAGGCCGAGCGAGGCGACGAGCGTCACGAGGTCGCGGCACGCTGGGAGCTCGCGCGGCTGCTCGTGGGCGGTGCGATGCACGAGGCGCTGCGAACGGCGCAGGCCACCGTCCTCGACGATCTGCTGCGTACCGACCCGGGCGCGGCGCTGCTTCGCAGTGCGCGCCAGTGGGACCTGCTCCGTGCCCGTTCGCCGCAGCGGCCCGACTGGGCGCTGACGGTCTACGCCGCGCTTCCGCTCGCGGCGATCGAGCAGGCGGACGCGTGCGACGCCTCGCGATCAGCGCCGATCCCCTTCCCGAGCTTCGCACGGGACGGCGCGCAGGCCTGGATGTGCGCCGCGTACACCAGCGCCGATGCGATCAGCGGCCGCCGCCGGCAAACCGTTCCGCTCGGAGCGCTGCTGCGCCTGTGGCGAAGCAGCGTTCCGTGACGCGGGGGCGCCGCGCGCGAGGCCGGCGCGCCGGGCGCCGGCAAGTCGTTCGCTGCGGACCTCCTGCCCATCCGGCTGCGGCGACGCCAGAGGGGGCTCGCGGAAACCGAAAATCGGGCTAGGTTCTGCGCCCGCCATGGCCCGGGACATCTCTCGAATCCGCAACATCGGGATCTCTGCCCACATCGATTCGGGCAAGACCACGCTCACCGAGCGCATCCTCTACTACACCAAGCGGATCCACAAGATCCACGAGGTGAAGGGCAAGGACAACGTCGGTGCGACGATGGACTTCATGGAGCTCGAGCGGGAGCGGGGCATCACGATCACCTCCGCCGCCACCTATTGCGGCTGGAAGGATCACCACATCAACATCATCGACACTCCGGGCCACGTCGACTTCACGATCGAGGTCGAGCGTGCGCTGCGCGTGCTCGATGGCGCGATTCTCGTGCTGTGCGGCGTCGCCGGGGTCCAGTCGCAGTCGATGACCGTCGACCGTCAGATGCGGCGCTACAAGGTTCCGCGCCTCGCCTTCGTGAACAAGCTCGACCGCTCGGGTGCGAACCCGTTCAAGGTGAGCGACCAGCTCCGCGAGAAGCTGCGGCTCAACGCCGTCCTCATGCAGCTCCCGATCGGTCTCGAGGCCGATCACCAGGGCGTCGTCGATCTGGTCACGATGAAGGCCATCTACTTCGACGGCGACAACGGCGAGCACCTGCGCACCGAGGAGATCCCTGCGTCGATGGCTGGCGACGCGAACGCCGCCCGCGAGAACATGCTCGACGCCGTTTCGATGTTCTCGGACGAGCTCATGGAGGCGATTCTCGAGGGCAACCCGACCGAGGACATGATCCACGAAGCCGTCCGCAAGGGCGTCCTCTCGCTCGAGCTGTGTCCGGTCTTCCTCGGATCGGCGTACAAGAACCGTGGCGTGCAGCTCCTGCTCGATGCCGTGACGCGCTACCTGCCGTCGCCGCTCGACGTCGAGAACACGGGGGTCGACCTCTCGAACGACGAGGCGCCGCTCGTCCTGTCGAGCGACGCGAACAAGCCCCTCGTCTCTCTCGCTTTCAAGCTCGACGAAGGGCGCTACGGACAGCTCACGTACCTGCGCGTCTATCAGGGAGCCATCGGCAAGGGCACCTCGATCATCAACAGTCGAACCAAGCGCCGCCACAAGGTGGGACGTCTGGTTCGCATGCACGCCGAAGACATGGAGGACATCACCGAGACCGAGGCCGGCGACATCGTTGCGCTGTTCGGGATCGACTGCGCCTCGGGTGACACGTTCACCGACGAGTCGGTCCAGATCGCGATGAGCTCGATGCACGTGCCCGCGCCGGTGATCTCGCTGTCGATCAAGCCCAAGGACAACGCCGGACAGGAGAGCATGGGCAAGGCCCTCGGCCGCTTCACGCGCGAGGACCCGACCTTCCATGCGGGCGTCGACGAGGAGAGCGGCGAGACCGTGATCTCGGGCATGGGCGAGCTGCACCTCGACGTCTACGTCGAGCGCATGAAGCGCGAGTACAACGTCGAGGTCGTCACCGGTGCGCCGCAGGTGGCCTACCGCGAGACGATCTCGCAGCGCGCCGACTTCATGTACACGCACAAGAAGCAGACCGGCGGCTCGGGCCAGTACGCGAAGGTGGGCGGCTACGTCGAGCCGATCACCGACGGTGCGGCCGACTTCGAGTTCGTCGACGAGGTGCGCGGCGGCGCGATCCCGACCGAGTTCATCCCGTCGGTCGAGAAGGGCTTCCGGGCTGCCATCACGAAGGGCCGTCTGATCGGCTTCCCGGTGATCGGCGTTCGCGCCGTCGTGAACGATGGCCAGGCCCACTCGGTCGATTCGTCCGACATGGCCTTCCAGGTCGCGGCGCGAAGCGCCTTCCGCGAGGTCTATCCGCGCGCGAAGCCGATCGTCCTCGAGCCGGTGATGAAGGTCGCGATCGAAGGCCCGACCGAGTTCCAGGGCCAGTACCTGAAGACCATCTTGCAGCGCCGTGGCCTCGTGATCGGGACCACCGAGGAAGAGGGCTTCTGCCGCGTCGAGAGCGAGGTGCCGCTCGCCGAGATGTTCGGCTACGCGACGGACCTGCGTTCGGTGAGCCAGGGCAAGGCCGAGTTCACGATGGAGTTCTCGCGCTACGTCCCGGCGCCTGCCGAGGTCACGAAGACGCTCCAGGAGAAGTACGCGGGCAAGGTGAAGGGCGACGAGGAGTAGCCGGCCCGCGAGGGAGTCTCATGTACCGCAAGTTTCTGAACGCGCGCAGCCCGCTCCGACTCCTCGAGAAGGGCCTCCACGGCGGCCTTGGCCGCGGCAACCTCGGCGTGGTGCTCGCGGGCCACGGCGTCGGAAAGACGTCGTTCCTCGTCGGCGTCGCGCTCGACGAGCTGCTCCGCGGCGAGCACGTGCTGCACGTGACGCTCGATCAGACGGTCGCGCACGTCCGCGCGTTCTACGACACCGTCTTCGACGACCTCGCCAGCTCGACCCATCTCGCCGAGCAGGCGATCACGCGCAGCGACGTCGAGCGCCGGCGCAGCATTCGCGCCTACACGCCGGCTCAGTTCAGCTCGGCGCGGCTCCGCGAGGCGGTGAAGGTCGAGTCCGAGGCCGGCTCCAGGCCGGCGCTCGTGATCGTCGACGGCTTCGACCTCGCGGCGGCGCCGCACGGCGAGCTCGCCGAGATCCGCGCGCTCGCGCAGGAGATCGACGCCGAGATCTGGCTCTCCGCTGCGCTCGCGACCGAGCGCATTGCCGCAGTTCCGGCGTCGCTCGGCGCCGTGAAGGAGATCGTGAGCGTGGTGCTGGCGCTCGAGCCGGGGGTCGAGTCCGTCGCGCTGCGCGCGCTCAAGGACCACGACAACCCCGACGTCTCGGCGCTGCACGTGGCCCTCGATCCGCGCTCGTTGCTCCTGATTCGCAGCTCGTAGGCCGCGGCGCGTCAGACCCGGCCGAGCCGCTTCGCGATCATCTCGCGCAGCGCGCTCGCGTAGACGATCCCGCTGCTCTTGCCGGCAGACGGCGACGGCGCCGAGGCCACCTTCGCGGCGCCACGCTTCGCTGCCACCTTTGCCGCCGGCGCCTTCGCCGCCGGTGCGGTGGCCTTCGGCGTGGGTCGGGTGGCGGCCTTCGCGGCCGCGGGCCGGGCGGCCGCCGTCGTCAGCCTCTGGCCGGAGCGGCTCGCGCCCTTCGTCGTGCCGCCGGCGCTCTTCGCAGCGGCCGGCTTCGTGGCCTTCCGCATCTTCGTCGCCATCTTCGCGTCCTCCTTCTCGCGCGTGTCGTGCGCTGCATGACTCGAGAGTCTTCTTGTAGCATGGAGTTCGTGATGACGAATCCCGACGTTCGACCGCGCGGCGTCAAGATCGTGTGCACGCTCGGTCCGGCGAGCTCGTCCGAGGCGGCGCTCGGCGCGCTCCTCGACGCGGGTCTCGACGTGGCGCGACTCAACTTCTCGCATGGGACCCGTGCCGAGCACGCCGGGCGCGCCAACCTGCTGCGACGGCTCGCCGCTGAACGCGGTCGAACCGTGGCTCTGCTCCAGGACTTGCAGGGACCGAAGGTACGGATCGGAACGATGGCGCCGGCGACGCGGCTCGAGGCCGACGCCGGATTCGAGCTGGTGCGCGGAGCCGGAACGGGAGACGAACGCCGCGCCTTCGTCGACGACCCGCACTTCTTCGAGGAGGTGCGTCCGGGAGATCGCCTCCTGCTCGCGGACGGAGCGATCGAGCTGCTGAGCGAGAGCGCTGGCGACGCGCGAGTCGCGTGCCGTGTGCTCTCGGGGGGTGTCCTCGCGTCGCGCAAGGGGGTGAATCTGCCACGCGGCCTTCTGCGCAGGCCGATCCTCTCCGACACGGACCTCGCGGACCTCGCGTTCGGCGTCGAGATCGGCGTCGATCTCGTCGCCGTGTCGTACGTGCGCTCGGCCGACGACCTGCGCATCGTTCGCCGCGCGCTGCGCCAGCGCGGCGCCGTAACGCGGCTCGTGGCGAAGATCGAGACCGCTGCCGCGATCACGAGGCTCGACGAGATCCTCGAGGCCACCGACGCGGTGATGCTGGCCCGCGGTGACCTCGCGCTCGAGACGCCGTTCGAGCGCGTTCCGATGGAGCAGAAGCGGATCCTGCGCGCCGCGCGCCGGCGCGGCCGGCCCGTCATCACGGCGACGCAGCTCCTCGCGTCGATGGTCTCGGACCCCCGGCCTACGCGCGCCGAGGTCAACGACGTGGCCAACGCCGTCCTCGACGGGAGCGACGCGCTCATGCTCTCAGAGGAGACGGCCATCGGCGCCCACCCCGCACGTGCGGCGGAGACGATGGCCCGCGTGATCATGGCGACCGAGCAGGAAGCGCCGGACGAAATCCTCGGCGCCGAAGGCCTCTCCTCCGAGGTACACGCCCTCGGCGTGGTGGCCGAGAGCGCGGCGCGTACCGCGCGAGCGATCGGTGCCCGCGCGATCGTCGCCTGGACGCGTGGCGGGCTCGGCGCGCGTCTGCTCTCGCGGGCTTCGCGGCGCCTTCCGATCCTCGCTCCGGCGCGAACG
>JADLGR010000264.1 GCA_020849175.1 Deltaproteobacteria bacterium | reverse complement strand
GCGCCACTACGACCCGGCCACGGGGAGCTTTCTCGAGCCCGATCCCCTCGGCATCGACACCGATCAGCTCTACGCCTACGCGGCGAGCAACCCGTACGTGTACGGCGATCCCACCGGGCTGCGGCCGGCCTCGCTTCTCTCGTCGGGCTCCGGCGGGGGCTCGTCGTTCTCGAGCTTGGGCGGGGTGTCTGCGGGTGGCGGAGGCTATTCGGCCGGGACGTCGCGGGTTGGGTCGGCATGGAGTAGCGGATCTCACGTGAAGAGTCCCGGCGGTGTTGCGCAATTCAACCCCGCGAAGCTGATGACTGGCGGCGCCAACGCGGTGATCGGTGTCAAGAACATCGCTACTGGTGTCGCAGCGATTGGCAGCGGGTCGACAGCGATCCTATCGATCCCCGCCACCGGCCCTGTTGGAATTCTGAGCGGCAGTGCCGCCGTCACGTACGGAGTTGTGAAGATTGGGTCAGGTATCGGGGGTCTTCGCCGTGGGCTACTCCAGGTCGACGAAGCCCTCAACGAGCGATTTGAAGCTGCGTCATCGCGAAACCTACTCGGGATTCTTCCGAGCGGGCAGAAGTTCGATGATCCGATCGAACCAACTCCGCTCGAGTATGTCTCGGGTCTCTACCAGCACGCTGTGAAGGATCCGTTCGGCGCAGCGTCGCGTGTCATCCATGACTTCTTAGTCATTGACGATAGTGAGAGCCGGCGATGAGTGCCTTACGAAAGCTGCTCGGTACGGCGGCGAGTATCGTGGCATTCATCCAAGATGCTTGGCTGGTCTTTTTGATCGGCGTAATCATTCTGGGAGGAATCGTCGGCCTGGTTGCCCGGATCTCCAAGTAGGCCTGTTCCCCAACGCGCAGAGTGCGCTCGACTTGACGGCACTCGTGGTGTGAGAAGGGAAGTCCGGCGTGAAGTGATGCCGCAGGGACGTGAGAGCCCTCCCGCGACACGTTGTCGAGGAAGGCCAAGGGAGCCACGGCACGAGAAGACCGAGCCGCTCGCGTGCCCGAGGGAGACGGAGAGCGCGATGATCATGGCGCGACCGGGTAGATCCAGCGCATCGAAGCTCGGCGGGCGCATTTGGCTGCTCGCCGCCGTGGCCGTGCTCGCGAGCCCTACGGCTGCCGTCGCGGCGACGCTCGAGCAGGCGCGTGCGAGTGCGATCGTGTCGCTCGAGCGGAGCCAGAACGACGACGGATCTTGGGGGGACGGTTCGACACAGGCGCTGGTCACCGCGGAGGCGTTGCTGGCGCTCGCCAAGGCGGGCCGCGCCGGCGGGCCGGCCGCCGAGCAGGCGATCGCCTGGCTGCGGTCGCACGAGTACGCGGCCATCGACTACCGGGCGCGCGCGATTCGAGCGGTCGCGGCAGCCGGCGTGAACGCGGCGAGCGCGGCCGGCGATCTCGTGGCGATCGGCGCCGCGAGCACGGGCTGGGGCACCATTATGGGCGGCGCCACGAACTCCTACGACTCCGCCCTGGTGCTGGGCGCCATCGAGGCGACCGGCGTCGTGTCCGGCGATCTCGCGGCGAAGAAGGCCGAGGTGCTCGCCCGGCGCCGCTCGGACGGCGGCTGGTCCGGTGACGGCGTGCCGGGTGACCCGTGGGCGAGCGACCTCACGGTCACGGCCGAGATCGTCCGCGCGCTCTCGGGCGTCGCGACGAGTGGCGAGCTCGCGCCGTCGCTCGCGCTCCTTCAGACCGCGACGGGTCTCGCGGAAGCGGACACGCTCGAGCTCGCGGTTCGCCTCTCGGCAATCCATGCGGCGAACGCGACCGCGCTCGCGCTCGAGGCCGAGCTTCTCGCGAGGGCGACCGCGACCGGGACCTGGAGCAGCGACCCGTACGTCGTCGCGCTCGGCCTGCTCGCCGTCGCCACGAAGCCCGGAGCGACGTTCGGAGGCGGCCCGACGGCCGACGACGATGGCGACGGCGTCCAGAATCAGCTCGATGTCTTCCCGCAAGACCCTGAAGAGTGGGCCGACTTCGACCGGGACGGAATCGGCGACAACCACGACGCGGATCGCGACGGCGATGGTGTGGCCAATGCCGCGGAGCCTCCCGCCTTTCGGGATGACCCCAACGAGTTCGCGGATACCGATGGGGATACGCTCGGCGACAGCGCCGATCTCGACGACGACAACGACGGCGTGACCGACCTCGAGGAGGCGGCCCGTGGTACGGACCCGCGACGAGCGGATAGCGACGGTGACGGGGTGAGCGACAACGCCGACCCCTGCCCGGTAGTGGATTCAGGCACTGACGCGGACGGCGACGGCGTGTGCACGCCGCTCGACGCGTGTCCGAACGACCCGACCGAGGTCGCCGATCTCGACCACGACCTGCTCTGCGACAACGCCGACACCGACGACGACGGGGACGGCATGAGCGATGCCGAGGAGCTCGCGGCGGGGACCGACCCGCGCAGTGCCGCCTCGCGGTACGTGTTCGTCGCGGAAGACACCTGGAAGGACTTCGATGGTGACGGCCTCGCGAACCTCGACGAAGCATTCCATCACACG
>JADLGR010000263.1 GCA_020849175.1 Deltaproteobacteria bacterium | reverse complement strand
TGTATGGGGAGCGCCGCACCGAGCACGACCGTCAGCGCGTCGTGAATCCAGTGCATCGGCTCGCCGAAGGCCCGTGGCAGCACGTCGTCGAACCAGATCGCGAAGCCGGAGACCACGAGACCGGCCGACGCGGCGAGCGAGAGGACGATGTTCGTCTTGCGCCAGCCCCACGGATCGGGCGGGCCGAGCCGGCGGCGCACGTCCTCGACCAGCGCGCGCGCGACGAGTGCGGCCGCGAGCAGGGGCGCCACGGCGAAGATCACGCCCCCCCACAGGTGCAGGTCGAGGATGCGCTGGCCGTAGCCGCCGATCGCGGCTCCGCGTAGCTCGGGGAAGAACAGCAGCACGCCCGTCGCGAGCAGCAGCAGGAGGAGCACGGCGTGGACGGCGTGCAGGAGCCGGCGGACGTGAGCGGCGCTCAAGCGGGCCCCACGGAGGCGGGTCGTCGGAGATGCGCAGGGGCTGCCGGCCGGCTCACGCCGCTCGCGGCCACATGGAGATCCATCGAGAGTGCTCCCAGTGCCCGTGTAGGGACTCGTGCCGCTTCCAGCATATGACAGAGATCATGCCCCGACGCCAGCACGGCTCCTAGGCTTTCCCTCGCGCTCTCTGAATGGTTCCCCGAACGGCCTCGCGGCCGCGCCTGAAGGAGACGGACGTGTCGAACGGCGAAGCAATCGTGGGATCGCAGTTCCCGCTGGGTGTCGTCGGCATCGTGGGCTCGTCGGGGGTCGGCAAGACCACCCTGCTCGAGCGCCTGCTGCCCGCGCTCGAAGCGCACGGCGTCGCCGTCGGAGCCGCCAAGCACGCATCGCACGGCTTCCTCGCGGATCGCCCGGGCAAGGACTCGCACCGCCTCTACGAGGCCGGTGCGCGTGCAGTGGCGCTCATCTCCACCGAGCAGGTGGCCGTCTTCCGACGCCTCGACGGCTCGCTCGTGCGGCCGCCGGCTCTCGCCGATGCACTCGGCGCGCTGCCCGCGTCGCTCGACCTCGTTCTCGCCGAGGGCTTCGCTTGGGAGCCGATCTCGCGCATCGTCCTCGTCGGCCCCGACGAGACGCCGCGCAGCGAACACCTCGAATGCGGTGAAGTCCTCACGATCGTGCGAATGCCGCCCGCGCTCGACACGAAGCCGCAGCTCCCGGCCGCGTTCGTGGAGTCGCTCGCAGACGACATCCTCGAACACGCGCGCCGAACGCGTAGGCCCGAAGCGAGCCCGGCGCAGCGACCGTGGCTACGCCCAGCATGACTCTCGTCATACCTCACCGACCCGGCGGAAAGCAGTCTTTCCGCGATCTTCGTGCCACCTGCCTGAGACGGCCCAAAGCTGGCGAAGCCACGCGGGCCTGGGCATAGCCGGCGTCCCGCGCGCCGGTCGGAGGGAAGTCGATGCTCGTGAACTTCGTCCGAGGCGCACCCGTCGAGTGGCTGCTCGACCCCGACGCCGAGCCGTGGCGCAAGGTCAGCCTCGAACGCGTTGCACTGGTCGGAACCCCGGTGGGTCTGCAGCCCACGCCGGCGATCCGCGCGGCCTGGGCCAACAAGCACATCGGCGCCGTCTCCGAGGTGCAGGTCGGCGCGGTCCACAACGGCGAGGTGATCGCCTTCCGGCTCGACTGGCAGGACGGCTCGGAGAATCGCGAGCTCGGCGATACGACGGCCTTCCCGGATGCGGCCGCGGTGATGATCCCGGTCGTCGCCGGCGCGCCCCTCATTACGATGGGCGCCCCGAACCAGCCGGTGAACACGTGGTACTGGCGCGGTGACTCCGACACGCAGGGACGTCAGGTGCTCTCCGAGGGCATTGGAACCACGCGCACCGTGGACCAGACCCTCGTGCGCGGTCACGGCATCTGGAAGGACGGCCGCTGGAAGGTCGTCATCGCGCGCCCGATGAAGGTGACGAGCGCCGAGAAGGTCGTGCAGCTCGCGCCGGGCGAGAAGACGCAGTTCGCCGTCGCGGTGTGGGAGGGCTCGAACTCGGAGCGCGGCGGAGTGAAGGCATTCAGCGGGAGCTGGCGCGATCTCGTGCTCGCGCCGGCAGCCGACGGAGGGAAGGTCTGATGTCGAAGCGACAGGTCGCGATGGTTTTCGATCTGAACAAGTGCCTCGGCTGCCAGACCTGCACCATCGCGTGCAAGCGGCTGTGGACCCGCGAAGAAGGCATGGACTACATGTGGTGGGCCACGGTCAACACCCAGCCCGGCCGCGGCACGCCGCGCGACTGGGAGCAGTCGGGCGGCGGCTTCAAGGACGGCGTCGCACAGGCGGGCAAGCTTCCGACGCGTCAGGACTTCGGCGACGCGTGGAAGTTCAACCACGAAGAAGTCTTCTTCGAGGGCAAGGGCCAGTCCGCGCACCTGCAGGTGGTCGGCGAGCAGCCCGAGTGGGGCCCGAACTGGGACGAGGACCAGGGCGCGGGCGAATACCCGAACGCCTACTACTTCTATCTGCCGCGCATCTGCAACCACTGCACGCATCCGGCCTGCCTCGAGGCCTGCCCGCGCAAGGCGATCGTCAAGCGTGAAGAGGACGGCATCGTCCTCATCGACGAGGATCGCTGCCGCGGGTACCGCTTCTGCATGGAGGCCTGCCCGTACAAGAAGATCTACTTCAACCACGTGAAGAAGGTCTCGCAGAAGTGCATCTTCTGCTTCCCGCGCGTCGAGCAGGGCGTTGCGCCCGCATGTGCGCGCATGTGTCCGGGCCGTGTCCGCTTCGTCGGATACAAGGACGACCAGAACGGCCCGATCTGGAAGCTCGTCGAGAAGTACAAGGTCGCGATCCCGCTGCATCCCGAGTTCGGCACCGAGCCGAACGTGTTCTACGTGCCGCCGGTCGCGCCGCCGCGCTACGACGCCGAGGGCAACATCGACGAGTCGAAGCCGCGAATTCCCGACGAGTATCTGGTGTCGCTGTTCGGACCGAAGGTGCTGGACGCGCTGGCCATCCTGAAGGCGGAGATGGCGAAGACGCGAGCGGGCGGAAAGTCCGAGATGCTCGACGTCCTCATCGCCTATCAGTGGAAGAGCATGTTCGGCGGCCTCGATCGAGATCCGGCGACGATCGAGTGGACGAAGAGCTGATTCGTGGCGGCGGGCATCAGCCGTCGCAAGTTCCTGGTCGGTGCCGCTGCGGGCGCGACCATCGTGGCGATCGCCTACTGGCGTCTGCGCCCGGTGGAGCGGGGCGCGCCCGCAGCGGCTCCAACCCCGACGACGCAGGCCCCGCCGGCGTACGGCGACTGGCGCGACGTCTACCGCGAGCGCTGGGCGTGGGACCGCATCGTCAAGAGCACCCACTTCGTCAACTGCTGGTACCAGTCGCACTGCGCCTGGAACGTGTACGTCAAGGACGGTGTCGTCTGGCGTGAGGAGCAGGTCGCCGCCTATCCACAGGTGCGCGACGACGTTCCGGACTTCAACCCGCGTGGCTGCCAGAAGGGCGCCTGCTTCAGCGAGCGCATGTACGACCCGGCACGGCTTCGTTACCCGATGAAGCGCGCCGGTGAACGCGGCTCGGGCAAGTGGCAGCGCATCTCGTGGGAGGAGGCCCTGACGGGAATCGCCGACTCGGTCCTCGACACGATCACGAAGGAAGGCAGCGACCGCGTCGTCTGGGATCTGGGGCCCCTCTACACGATGGGGACCTTCGGCGCGGCCCACCAGCGCTTCTCGTTCCTGCTCGACTGCACCAGCCTCGACATGAACACCGAGATCGGCGACGGCCATCGCGGGGTCGGCGAGACCTTCGGCAAGATCGTCTTCGAGCGCTCGGCCGACGACTACTTCTTCTCGGACCTCATCCTGATCTGGGGCGGCAATCCGATCGCGACGCAGATTCCGAACGCGCACTTCCTGCTCGAAGCGCGCTACAAGGGCGCACAGATCGTCACCATCGCGCCCGACCTCTCGCCGTCGTCGATCCACGCCGACCTCTGGGTGCCCGTGAAGCCGGGCTGCGATGCCGCCCTCGGCCTCTCGATGGCGAACGTCATCCTCGGCGAGAAGCTCTACGACGCGGCGTTCCTTCGCGAGCAGACCGACCTGCCCCTGCTGGTCCGCGAGGACACCCGGCGCTACCTGCGATCGAGCGACCTGCGCGAGGGAGGGTCCGAAGAGGAGCTGTACCTCCACGACCCGAAGCGTGGCATCGTTCCGGTACCGAAGAAGGAGCTTCGCCTCGGCGACCTCGAGCCGTCGCTCGAGGGCCGCTTCGAGGTAGGGCTCGCCGACGGCCGGAAGGTGGCCGTCCGGCCGGTCTTCGAGCTACTGCGCGAGCGCGTCGCGGCGTACGCGCCCGAGCAGGCGACGGCGCAGTGCGGAACGCCGCCGGAGATGATCCGTTCGCTCGCGCGGCGCATCGCGAAGGCGAAGTCGGCCTGCACGGTCACGACCAGCAACTTCGGCAAGTACTACCACGGGAATCTCACCGAGCGAGCGATGGCGCTCGTTCTCGCGCTCGGCGGCCAGTACGGCAAGAAGGGGAGCGGATTCGTCGGCTTCCCCTTCCTCGTTCAGGACGGCCTCGAGAAGACGACGTTCCAGTCGTTCGACCTGCCCGACCGGCTGAAGATCCTCGCCAGCATGCTCCCGAAGCGCCTCGAGCTCCAGCTCGAGGGCTACACCGAAGAGATGCTGGTCTACGAGCGCAGCCGCAACATGTACCAATCGGGAATGGCGACGTCGGGCGCCCTGTTCTGGTACGTCCACGGCGGGCTCCTCAAGGCGAGCGAGAAGCTCGAGGAGTGGGATCCGTACCTGAAGCGCCCGGTGAAGGACGTTCTCGCCGAATCGTTCGAGAAGGGCTGGCAGCACGTCTGGCCGAAGCCGGGCAACGACCCGCGCGTCCTGTTCGTCTATGGCAGCAATCCGCTGCGCCGCATCCGCTGCTACCCACTGCTGCTCGAGAACCTGTGGCCGAAGCTGAACACGATCGTGACGCTCGACTGGCGCATGACGTCGACCGGGCAGTTCTCCGACTACGTGCTCCCGGTCTCGGCATGGTACGAGCGCACGGAGCACAAGTGGGTGACGCCGCTCATGCCGTTCATCCACGCCGGCGAGAAGGCCACCACCTACTACGAGGCAAAGTCGGACTGGGAGATCATCTCGCTGCTCGCGCAGGCGGTGCACCGGCGCGCCGGGGAGCGCGGGATCACCGGATTCACCGACCGCTTCGGTAAGTCGCGCCAGTTCGGCGACCTCTACGACCGCTTCTCGCAGCACGGAGAGTTCGGTCCGACCGACGACGAGAAGGTCGCCCGCACCCTCCTCGAGAACGCGAGCAACCTGGAGGGCGTGAGCTGGGACGAGCTCAAGAAGACCGGCTTCGCACGCTTCACGAGCGTCGGGAGCAGCATCGTCTCGATCGGGAACGCGACGACGATCGAGCCGAACGATACCATCACGCCCCTCACGAAGCACGTCATCGAGAAGGAGCCCTACCCCACCCTCTCGCGGCGGATGCAGTTCTATCTCGACCAGGACCTGTATCTCGAGATGGACGAGGCTCTGCCGATCCACAAGGACCCGCCGATCGCAGGCGGCAACTACCCCCTCATGCTGACGGGCGGCCACACGCGCTGGAGCATCCACTCGGCGTGGCGTGACGACGCGCTGATGCTGCAGCAGCAGCGCGGGGTTCCGGTCATGTACATGAGCATCGAGGACGCCGGCGCACGCGGCATCACCGACGGCGAGACGGTGAAGGTCTTCAACGACCTCGCCTCGTTCCAGGTCATGGCGAAGACGACGCCCGCCGTGCGGCCCGGGCAGCTCATCCTCTACCACGCCTGGGAGAACTTCCAGTTCGCCGGCGGCAAAGGCTTCCAGAATCTCATCCCATCGCCGCTCAATCCGGTCGAGCTCGCGGGCGGACAGTTTCACCTGCGACCGATGTCGATCTGCATGCAGCCGAGCCACACCGATCGGGATACGCGCGTCGAGGTCGCTCGCGCGTGAGTCCGTGGAGCCCGAAGCTGACTCGGCGCGCGCTGCTGGTGGGTGGCGGGCTCGCCGGCATCGCCATCGGCATGCGGCTGTGGCGCCTCCGCCCGCGCGAGGCACCGAACGCGCCGGCGCCGAAGGTCCCCGGCGTCGAGTACCACGGCGTCGGCGACGTCTGGCGCGAGCGCTGGAAGTGGGACCGCGTCGTCAAGGGCAGCCACAACCGGACGAACTGCATCTCCGCCTGCTCGTGGAACCTCTTCGTCAAGGAAGGCGTCGTCTGGCGCGAAGAGCAGAACGCGATCTACGAGGCGCCGCGCGAAGACGTCCCGGACTTCAATCCGCGCGGCTGCCAGAAGGGCGCGTGCTACAGCGATCTGCAGGCCTCGGCTGCGCGCGTTCTCTACCCGATGAAGCGCGTCGGTGCGCGCGGATCGGGCAAGTGGGAGCGCATCTCCTGGGACCAGGCACTCACCGAGATCGCCGACAAGATGATCGACATCGGGAAGGAGAGCGGGACCGACACGATCGTCCACGACCACGGCACCACGAACATCGACTTTGGTCCCGACACGGCCTCCGAGCTGCGCTTCGCGTCGGTGCTCGGTGCGACCGTCCTCGACTCGTGGGCGGGCGTCGGCGACATGCCGATGGGCCCCGTGCAGACGTGGGGCATGTACAACTGCGAGGGGACGTCGGACGACTGGTTCCGCGCCGACAACATCTTCATCTGGGTCGGCAACCCGGTCTACACGCGGATTCCCGAGGCGCACTTCCTGAACGAGGCCCGCTACAAGGGCGCGCGCGTCTTCGTGATCGCACCCGACTACAACGCGTCGGCCGTCCACGCAGACCTCTGGATCAATCCGAAGCTCGAGTCCGACGCGGCGCTCGGCCTCGGCTTCGCGCACGTGCTCGTGCGCGAGAAGCTCTACGACGAGGCCTACGTCCGCGAGCAGACCGACCTGCCGCTGCTGGTGCGCGACGACACGGGGCGCTTCCTGCGCGGCTCGGATGTCGAGGCCGGCGGCAAGGACGACGCCCTCTACCTCTGGGACCGCGCCACGTCGAAGATCGCCGTCGCGCCCGGCTCGCAGGGCGAGGGCGGGCGAACGCTGGCGCTCGGCGCGCTCGATCCGGCCCTCGAGGGGAGCTTCTCCGTGAAGCTCGCGAGCGGCGAGACAGTGACGGTGCAGCCCGTCTTCGAGCGTCTGCGCCGGCATCTCGACGACTACTCACCCGAGAAGGCGTCGGCGATCACGGGCGTCAAGCCGGAGATCTTCGAGCGGGTCGCACGCGAGCTCGGCGGCGGCCGGCGCTCGCTCATCTTCGCGTCCTGGGGCTCGTGCAAGCACCATCACAGCGACCTATTCCAGCGCGCGATGATTCTGCTGATGGCACTCACGGGAAATCAGGGCCGGCACGGCGGCGGCCTGCGCGTCGCCGCGTGGTGGCCGGTCGAGGGCTTTGGCCGCATGTCGATCGCCGAGCCCCACATCACGGTCGGCGACAAGCTGACCGTGCTCTCGAAGGTCGTCCGGGGTCTGACGCCCCGCGACTACGAGGGCCTGTTCACGATGTTCACCGATCGGCGGACGATCACGCCGCTCATGCCCTTCCTCTACGTTCACGGCGGCTACAAGGAGGCCTGGGACGCGATCGGGAACGCTGATCCCTACCTGAAGCGCCCCTTCGAAGCCTACGTACAGGAGTCGATCGACGCGGGCTGGGTCCCGATCCATCCCCGCCCGGGCAATCCGCCGCGGGCCTTCGTCTTCACGGGCTCGAATCCGCTGCGCCGCTGGCCGGCGCCGCAGTACGCGCTCGCGGGCCTGTGGCCGAAGCTCGAGCTGGTGGTCTCGGTCAACTTCCGCACGAGCACGAGCACGCTCTTCGCGGACTACATCCTTCCGGCAGCCGCCTACTACGAGAAGGACTCGATCAAGTACGCGCAGTCCTACGTCTCGTATCTCGTCGTCTGCGAGCAGGCCACGAAGCCGCTCGGCGAGTCGAAGCCGGAGTGGGAGATCTTCGGCCTGCTGGCGCGGCGGGTGCAGGAGCGCGCGAAGGAGCGCGGCGTCTCCGAAGTGTCCGGCGCGCACACCGAGAAGATCGATCTGTCGAAGCTCTACGACCGCTGGAGCCTCGACGGAGAGTACGACCCGGCCAACGCGCGAGGCGCGATGGACCACATGCTCCGCAACACGGCGATGATCGACGACATCGGCTTCGACGCGGCCGTCAAGGTGGGCGCCGTCAAGATCACGAAGCAGGGCCCCTACGATCCGCTGCACCAGACCTCGAGCGACTACGACCCGAAGGACACCTACTACCCGCACGGCTGGTTCGTCGAGAAGAAGCTGCCCTGGCCGACGCTCTCGGGCCGGCAGCAGTTCTACATCGACCATCCGTGGTACGAGGAGCTCGGCGAGGTGCTGCCGGTGCACAAGGATCCGCCGGCCGCGCGTTCGGGCTATCCGCTGCGAATGACGGGCGGTCACACGCGGTGGAGCATTCACGCGATCTGGCGCGACCACGCGCTCATGCTTCGCCTGCAGCGCGGACAGCCCGTCGCCTTCGTGTGCCCGGCCGACGCCACGCCGCGCGGCATCGCCGACGGCGACATGATTCGCGTACGCAACGACGCCGGCGCCTTCGAGGCCATGGCCAAGGTCACGCCCGGCACGCAGCCCGGACAGGTCGTCGTCTACCACGCGTGGGAGCCCTACCAGTTCAAGGGCTGGAAGGGCCAGCAGGAGCCGGTCGTGGCGCCGTGGAAGGCCCTGCACATGGCCGGCGGCTACGGCCAGATTCACTACCGTATGTACTACGCGGCGCCCGGCCACGGGCCGCGAGGCGCGCCGATCGAGATCGAGCGCGTCGGCTCCGAACGGGAGGTGAGCGCATGACGACGGAGATCCTCGAAGAGCTGCGTGAGGGCGAGGAGCTGCGTGCCGCTGCGCGAAGCCGGATGTACGCCCTGTTCTGCGAGGCCCTGCGCTACCCCGACGACGAGATGCGGGGCTGGCTGCGCGAAGGAGAGCTCTCACGGAGCCTGCGCGCGACGCTCGCGAGCGTCGATCCGGCTCTCCTCGACGGCACCGACTGGGACGCGCTCACGGAGGCGCAGGCGGGTGACGAAGAGGACGGCCTCGCGATCGAGCACACGCGACTGTTCGAGGTCGGTGCCGCCGGGCCGCCCTGCGCGCTGTACGGCGGCCTGTACAACGACGCGCGCATGAAGACCATGGAAGAGGTCGTTCGATTCTACAACCACTTCGGTCTCACGCTCTCCGAGGATCCGCGCGAGCTTCCCGACCACCTCGCGACGGAGCTCGAGTTCATGCACTTCCTCGCCTTCCGCGAAGCCGAGGCCCTGCACGACGGAGACGACCCGGGCCCCTACCGCCGTGCCGCGCGCGACTTCGTCGCGCGCCATCCGGGCCGCTGGGTGCCGAAGCTGCTGCAGAAGCTTCGCCGTGCGAAGCCGCCGCGCTACTACGCCGAGCTCTTCTCGCTGCTCGCGCGCGTGCTCGACCACGACCGTCGCGCGCTGCTCGAGATCGCGGGGCCGCCGGCCGCCGAGGCCTGACTCAGCTCTGCGACGGAGGCGCGAACGGCCTCCGCGAGATCGGGAAGATCGGGAACGATCTCGGGATCGGCATGGAAGCCCCAGCACAGGCTTCCGTCGACGGTGAACACGGCGATTCCGAGCCCCTGATGCTCGAAGAGCGGAACCTGCGGATACGCCGCGCGCAGTCGCGCACCGCGCAGATACAGCGGAGCGGCCGGACCGGGGACGTTGGTGACGATCAGATTGTACGGGTGCATGCGTGCGGTGAGCCGCACGCCGAGGTCGACGATTCCGGCCGGAACGCCTTCGGCGAGGCGAAGCAGCAGCTCGACGGCCCGCGCCTGCCCCTCACCCTTTAGACGAGCCGTGGCGCCCTGCACGAGTCGCAGCCGCGTCGCGGGGTCAGGCTCGTCGAGCGGCAGGCTCGTGAGCCACGCGGCGGCGCGGTTGTCGGTACGTCCGGCCTCGGCCTGCGTGCGAACGCTCACGGGAACGATGACGCGATAGCGCGCGTCGTAGACGCCTTCGCGGCCGCCGCCGAGGAAGCGGCGAAGCGCCCCGGCCACCGTCGCGAGAACGACGTCGTTGAGCGTGCATCCGAAGCGCTCTTTGACCGTGCGTAGATCGGCGAGATCGGTCGTCAGCCAGTCGAAGCAGCGCTCGGGTCCGACGGGCTGATTGAGCGGTGTCTCGACGACGGGAGCGAGACCCGAGCGCAGGAGTCCCGCCATGGCGCGCGCACGCGTTGCAATCTCGTCGCGCAGTCTCGTGGGGCTCGTGATCGTGTTCGCGAGCTCGCGGCCGAGATCGGCGGGCGCCTTCATCTCGTGCGCCACCTGCTCGCGGAGCAGCGCGAGCGGCCCCGGTACGGGTCGCGGCCTCCAGCGCAGGGGCCGCTCCGTCCCCACCTCCGGCGTGGGCGCGAGCAGCGCAGCGAACAGGCCGAACGCGGAGATGCCGTCGGCCATGGCGTGATGCGTCTTGGCGACGAGCGCAAATCGGCCGTCGCCGAGTCCGTCGATCACCCACAGCTCCCAGAGCGGATGCGCGCGGTCGATCGGTGTCGCGAAGAGCCTTCCAGCGAGCGCCTTGAGCGCTGCGTCATCGCCCGGCGCCGGCAGGTGCGCGCGCCGCACGTGGCGCTGCAGGTCGAAGTCCGCGTCGTCCACCCAGACCGGGCGCTGCAGGACGGGAACGAAAGCGAGACGCTGCCTGTAGCGGGGCGCGAGGTGAAGGCGTGCTCGAACGTGCGCACGCAGCGCGCCGAGCCGCACGCTCCCATCCTTCGCGACGAGCGGCCCCCCTTCGAAGATCGCCACCGCCCCGAGGTGCATGGGCAGACCCGGCCGCTCGAAGACGAGAAACGAGCGGTCCTGCGCGGAGAGACGTTCGTAGGCCGCGGCTTGCATGATGGAGGAGCCTCCTTGCCCTTCGGCGCTCCTCCGTAACGGCAGGCGGCCGGAGCACTGTAGAAGGGCACCCCGCACGCGAATCGTATCCGGGCAGCTCCGCGCCGAACACCGCGGAACACCGAGATGCGCAGGAGTTTCACAATCCGAGCAGGGCTGCCCGGCGGCGCCCCCGCCCCGCCACCACGGCCGACACCGTGTTCACGACGAACAGCAGCACGGCGACGACGTTGCCGAGGCCTCCCCAGCGAACGCCCGGTGTGAAGCCCGCGAGGTCCGACGCCACGCGAACCAGCAGCGTCGCGTGCAGCAGCGCGAGGTGTGCGTAGAAGCGCGTCCGAAACGGAACGTCTCGCATCAGCACGGCGGGGAAGATGATCGGCGCGTGACCGAAGACCATGGAGAGGACGAAGCCGACGAAGAGCGCGTGCAGCCATGCGTCGTACTGCGGGCCCGCGCTCGTTGCGCCGAAGACGAGCGCGAGGAGGCCGCTCGCCGCGAGCCACACGTACCCGGCAAGAAGGCACACAGCCGTGAAGCGCAGCAGCTCCTTGCGACGAACGTTCTTGCGCGCGATGTCCTTCGCACCGAGCCACACGGCGAGCGCCACGCAGCCCGCACCGAGCACGCGAACGCCGGTATCGGCATCGGCCACCGAGAGCACCGCACCCGCGAGCAGAACCGCGGCGGCGATCGCGAACAGGGTGTGGTCGCGACGCGTGGGCGCGAGAACTCGCGTCAGCTCGAGCCGCTCGCCCGCGATGGTGAGCACGAGGAAGGCGATCCACCACGCCACGACGCTCGCAACGGGACGGCCCGCGGCATAGAGGGCGCCGCCGACGGGCCAGCACGCCGAGCCCACGGCGATCGTCGCCGCAGCGAAGCTCGGCTGCAGGCGAACCGCGAGCAGCATGACCTCGAGCAGCACGAGGCCGCCCACCACGAAGAGAGCCGGCCCGGCGGGACCCGGCGCCGCGAGGAGCACCACGGCGCCGAGAGCCGACGCGAGTGGCCCCGCGAAGGCCCAGCGCCGCCCGATGCCGACGGCGCGCTCGAGGCCGATGAGCGTGCCGAGAAACGCCGAGACCATGAGCGGGCCGTGGAAGGCGATGGGGCCTGCCGCCGGCGGCGGGAAGGTGAAGCCGAGCCGTCCGAGGCCGCCCCACAGCGCCGCGAGGAGCGAGAGCATGGCGAGCGCGAGCAGCGGCAGGCGGGCCGCCACGGGAAGGTCTCGGCGTGGCTTCGGGGTGATCGCGGTCATACCCCGGCGAGGCACCTTCGCCGACGTTTGCAGCTCACTCCGGAGGCCCCCATGACGCTCGTCGACATCGAAGCCAACCTCTCGGACACCGAGCGCGAGCTGCGCGACAGCGTACACAAGTTCGCCAGCGAGGTGATGCGCCCGGTCGGCCAGGCGCTCGACAAGCTCGCCAACCCGGCTGACGTGATCGCCAAGGACTCACCGCTCTGGAAGGTCTTCGACCGTCACCGCGAGCTCGGTCTCGATCTCTTCGACAGCGAGGACACGGGCCTCAGCCCCGCCGAGAAGGCGCGCGCGCGCGCCATGATCTCCGAGGAGATGGGCTGGGGCGACTCGGGCCTCGCGATCAGCCTCGGCGTCTCGAGCTTCCACAGGATGTTCGCGCGGCTCTCGGGCCGGCCAGCGCTCGTCGAGCGCTTCTGCGCGCCCGACAGCCGCGACATCGGCTGCTGGGCCATCACCGAGCCCGACCACGGCAGCGACACGCTCGCGGTCTCCGAGCCTTCGTTCAGCGACGCGAAGCTGCGCGCCAACTGCGTCGCACGCAAGGACGGCAAGCACTGGATCATCAAGGGCCAGAAGGCGGCCTGGGTCTCGAACGGATCGATTGCGACCGTGGCGGCGCTCTTCTGCACCGTCGATCCGAGCTACGGCTTCGAGGGCGGCGCGATCTGCCTCGTTCCTCTCGACCTGCCGGGCGTCTCGCGCGGCAAGCCCCTCGACAAGCTCGGCCAGCGCGCGCTCAACCAGGGCGAGATCTTCTTCGACGACGTGCGCATCCCCGAGGAGTACGCGGTCTTCGGCGCGCCTGCCTACAAGATGGCGCTCGAGATGGTGCTCGCCCTCGCCAACGCGTCGATGGGGACGATCTTCGTCGGTGTCGGCCGCGCGGCGATCGAGCACGCGGTCGCCTACTCGAAGGAGCGCGTCCAGGGCGGGCGGCCGATCTTCGAGCACCAGAGCGTGAAGGCGCGCCTGTTCAAGATCTTCTCGCAGGTCGAGGCCGCGCGCGCCCTCGCCCGCCGCGTCTACGTCTACAACTCGACGCACCCGCCGCTCGTGCAGTACTCGATCGCGTCGAAGACGTTCTGCACCAACACCGCGTTCGAGGCCGCGAGCGGCGCCCTGCAGATCTACGGCGGCAACGGCCTCTCGCGCGAGTACCCGATCGAGAAGCTGGTACGCGATGCGCGCGCCTCGATGATCGAGGACGGCTGCAACGACCTGCTGAGCCTCGTCGGCGCGTCGAAGCTGTAGAGGGGGCCGCGCTCGCGCGGCGACACCAGGGAGACGACGATGGAGCTGCGAGAGGTGATCGGAAATCGGCGCTCGATGCGCTTCCTGCGCCCGTACCAGATGGTCGAGCCCGAGAAGATCCAGCGCATGCTCGAGGCGGCGCGCCTCGCGTCGCACTGGGGCAACGTCGGCAGCACGCGCGCGGTCGTGGTCTTCCGCGACAGCGCACCGAAAGAGGCGCTCGACGCCCTCACGGCGCCGATCGCCGGCTATCAGATCCGTATCGCGCCCGTGATCATCGTCTGGTACCTCGACACCACCATCGTCGACCGTCAGGGAGATCGGCTGCGCGAGCTGGTGAACGTCGGCGCGCTCGGCGTCGGCGAGGGCAAGCACGAGCAGCTCGAGAAGCAGCTCATCCCCATCTTCAACAGCATTCTCGAGCGGATGAAGGAGCCGGGTCTCGGCGAGGTCGACGGCGGCCAGGCGATCGCGCAGGCGACGCTCATGGCCTACGAGCAGGGCCTCGGCACCTGTTGCCTGAGCTCACCGAACGTCGATCGCATTCGACAGGCGCTCGGCATGCCGGACACGTGCCGGATTCTCGTGATCCAGACGGTGGGCTACCCGGCCGAGATGCCCGAGGCCGGCGGCCAGCGACCCCGCCAGCCCTTCGGCGAGATGTTCCACATGAACCGCTTCGGGAACGCCTTCCCGAGGAGCCCGGAGGTCGTTCGGGAGCTGGAGCGCGACCGCATGTTCCAGGCGGCCGCCCCACAGCCGTACCGCGAGGCCGAGCTGGACTTCCTGAAGGCGGCCCTCGGAATCAAGGGACACGGCCTGCTGTAGCCCGCCCGCGCGCCCGTATGCGCGCAGTCATACGAAACGATGCGGTGGGCGCACTACCCTGAGTCGCAGGAGGCTTTCCCATGCGGATGGATGCGATCGTTGCCGGCGTCGGGATGACGCGGTTCGGCAAGCACCTCGACACGGGGCTGAAGGCCCTTGGCGCGGAGGCCGCGAAGGCCGCCCTCTCCGACGCGGGCCTCGGCGTAGGCGACATCGAAGCCGCGTACGTCGGCAACGCCGTGGCGGGGCTGCTGACGGGCCAGGAGTGCATCCGCGGCCAGGTGATCCTGCGTTCGATCGGCCTCGGCAAGGTCCCGGTCGTGAACGTCGAGAACGCCTGCGCGAGCGCGTCGACGGCGATGCAGCAGGCCTGCGCGATGGTGACGGCCGGCTGCTACGACGTCGTCCTCGCCCTCGGCGTCGAGAAGCTCTACCACCCCGACAAGACCAAGAGCTTCGCGGCCTTCTCGGGTGCGGTCGACGTCGAGGCGCTGGCCGGGATCATGGCCGCGCTGCGCGGCGCCGAGGCGTCGAAGCCGAAGCTCTCGGGTGGCGAGTCCGATGCGCCGAAGCGCTCGATGTTCATGGACATCTACGCGGCCGCCGCGCGGTCGCACATGGCGCGCTACGGAACGACGCGCGAGCAGTTCGCGGCCATCGCCGCCAAGAACTCACAGCACGGGAGCCTCAACCCGCGCGCGCAGTTCCGCGAGGCGCTCAGCATCGAGGAGGTGCTCGCCGCGCCCATGATCGCCGATCCGCTGACGCGCCCGATGTGCTCGCCGATCGGCGACGGTGCGGCGGCCGTCGTGATCGTGAGCCCGCGCAAGGCCCGCGAACTCGGGATCCGCCGCCCGGTGCGCATCGCAGCGAGCGTGCTGCGGTCCGGCTGGGACCACGGCATCGACGAGCCGGGAACGGTCGAGGTGTGCGCGAAGGAGGCGTACGAGCAGGCGGGGCTCGGGCCGTCGGACGTGAGCGTGATCGAGTGTCACGACGCGTCGGCTCCGGCCGAGCTGATGGCGTACGAGTCGCTCGGCCTGTGCGCGAAGGGGGACGGCGGCAAGCTCGTCGACTCGGGCGACACGTGGCTGAGCGGTCGCATCCCCGTGAATCCGTCGGGAGGCCTGCTCCGCAAGGGACACCCGGTCGGCGCCACGGGCATCGCGCAGATCGTCGAGCTCTCGGAGCAGCTCCAGGGCCGGTCGGCGCCGCGACAGGTCGACGGCGCGAAGGTCGCTCTCGCCCACAACGGCGGCGGCAACATCGGCACCGACGCCGCTGCGATGTGCGTCACGATCCTCACGGTCTAGGAGCCGCCCCATGGCGAAGCACGACGAGACGGTCCTCGCCGGGCTGGTGGCTGCGCGCGCCGAGAGCAAGCCGGACTTCGACGTGCTCACCTTCGAGCGCGGCGACGCGCCGCCCGAGGTCCGCACCTACGCCGACCTGCTGCGCAACGCGGAGCGCATCGCGGCCGCGCTCGTCGGCCACGGCCTCGAACGCGGCGCGCGCTTCGGCCTCATGATGCGCAATCACCCAGAGTTCGTGGAGACGATGATCGCAGCCTCGATCTCGGGCTGCGTCCTCGTGCCGATCGATCCGCGAACGCGCGGTGAGAAGCTCGTCCACTTCCTGCGCCACTCGGGATCGAAGGGCCTCATCACGGCGGACTACTCCCTGCCGGCGGTCGAGGAGATTCGCGGCTCGCTTCCCGACCTCGGCTTCGTCCTCGGACTCGAGACGCGCGAGGATTCGAACGCGCCGAAGCTCTCGGACGTGAAGGGCGTCGAGTCTCTCGGCGAGGTGCTCGCCGCGAGCCCGGCGCCGGTCGAAGGCCGCACGGCGACTCCCGCCGACCCGCTCCAGATCCTCTACACCTCGGGAACGACGGGCGACCCGAAGGGCGTCGTCTTCCCGAACGGGCGCTTCGCCGGCTTCGCGATGCTCGGTCTCATCCTCGGCTACAAGCCCGACGAGCGGCCCTACACCGGCCTCTCGCTCACGCACGGCAACGCCCAGGCCGTGACGTTCGGACCATCGCTGCACATGGGCCTGCGGGCCGTGTTCAGCCGCAAGTTCACGAAGTCGCGCCTGTGGGACGTGTGCCGCCGCTTCGGCTGCACGACGTTCTCGCTGCTCGGCGGCATGGCGACGGCGATCTACGCGGAGCCGCGCCGCGAGAACGACGCCGACAACCCGGTGCGCATCGTGATCAGCGCCGGCATGCCGCGCGCGATCTGGGAGAACTTCGAGAAGCGCTTCGACGTGCAGGTCTTCGAGTGGTACGGCGCAGTCGAGGGCGGCCTCGCGATGAAGCCGATCGGGAAGGGACCGATCGGCAGCTTCGGACGGCCCGCGCCGGGGCTCGAGATGAAGGTCGTCGACGAGCAGGGAGAGGAGTGCCCGCCGTTCGCGGTCGGCGAGATCGTCTCACGCCCGGCCGGTGGCACGGCGAGCGTCGAGTACTTCAAGAACGAGGAGGCGTCGCGCGCGAAGGCGGCGGGCGGCTGGCTGCGCAGCGGCGACATGGGCCACCGTGATGCAGAGGGCTGGTTCTTCTTCGACTACCGCAAGGGCGGCGGCATTCGTCACGACGGAGAGTTCGTCCAGCCCGACAAGGTCGAGAAGGTGATCGCCGAGCAGCCGGGAGTGACCGACGTCTTCGTCTACGGCGTCCCCGCTGCCTCGGGCGCACCCGGAGAGAAGGACGTGGTCGCCGCGATCGTGCCGACCGACGCCGCACGCTTCGATCCGGCCGCGATCTTCGCCGCTTGCCGGCAGGCACTCGACCCCGCGTCGGTTCCGCAGTACCTGCAAGTGGTCGACGAGATCCCGAAGACGGCATCGGAGAAGCCGCAAGAGCGCTTCCTGCTCGACCGCTTTGCCCCCGGCGCTCCGGGCGTCCACACCCGGACCGCGGGCTCGCGCTGAGAGAGCGGAGCATGCGCGGCGCACTTCGTCGCCGCGACTTTCTCCGCGTCAGCGGCGGGCTCGGCCTCTCGCTCGCACTCCTGCGCGCGGGCGGCCTGGCTCGGGGCGCGCAGGCTGCGAGCGCTGCGAGCACTGCGAGCGGCGTGCCCGCGTACGACGCATGGGAGGACGTCTACCGCAGCGAGTGGCGCTGGGACGCCGTCACCTGGGGCTCTCACACGAATCAGTGTTTCCCGGGCGGCTGCTCGTTCCGCGTCTTCTCGCGTGGCGGCATCGTGTGGCGCGAGGAGCAGAGCGCGACGACGGACGCGGTGAGCGCCGACTATCCGGACTTCAATCCGCAGGGCTGCCAGAAGGGCTGCGGCTTCCACCACGCGCTCGTGAGCCCCGATCGGCTGCTCCACCCGATGCGTCGCGTGGGTGCGCGCGGCGAGGGTCGCTGGCAGCGCATCTCGTGGGACGAGGCGCTCTCGCTCGTCGCCGACGCCATCCTCGACGCGCACGAGAAGGCCGGGGCGCAGAGCGTCGTCGTCGATGCGCCGCACATCCACGCGGGCTCCGTGGCGCTCTCGGGGATCCACCGGCTCGCGTACCAGCTCGGCGCGCTCGTCACCGACTTGAACGTCGCGATCGGCGACGACTTGAAGGGCATTCGTCACACCTTCGGGACGATGCAGCTCGGCTACTCGGCCGACAACTTCTTCGACGCCGAGCTGATCGTGCTCACGAACTCGAACCTCTCGTACACCGGGCCGCCGATGTACCACTTCCTCACAGAGGCGAGGTACAACGGCAGCGAGATCGTGCTGCTGGCTCCCGACTACAACGCGACGGCGCTCACTGCCGACGTGCACGTGCCGGTGCGGCCCGGAACCGACGCGGCGTTCTGGCTCGGAATCTGTCAGGTGATCCTCACCGAGGGCCTCCTCGACGCGGCGTTCGTCCGTGAGCAGACCGACCTCGCCCTGGTCGTCCGCAGCGACACGGGCCGCTACCTGCGAGCGCAGGACGTCGACGGTGGCCGCGAGGACCAGCTCTACTTCTACGACGAGACGGTGAAGCGCCTCGTGCCCGCACCGCGCGGGACGCTGCGGTTCGCGGGTGTCCCGGCGCTCGCGGGAGCGTACCCTGCCCGGCTCGCCGATGGCCGTACGGTCGAGGTGCGCCCCGCGCTCGCGCTGCTGCGCGAGAAGCTCGATCGAGAGTCCACACCGGAGCAGGCGGGCGCGGCCTGCGGAGCGAGCGCGGAGCTGATCCGGTCGCTCGCGCGCAAGATCGCGCGCCGGCGAACCTGCTGCTACATCGGATTCACCTCGGCGAAGCAGTACCACGGCGATCTTCACGAGCGAAGCCTGCTGCTCGCGATGGCGCTCACGGGCAACTGGGGAAAGCCCGGAACTGGCTTCAACTGCTTCCTCGTTCCGATCGAGCACGTCGCAGTGCTGATGGCGATGGAGCGCCCGGCGGCGCGCGGCGGCCTGCTCGGCTTGCTGGCGCAGCACCTCCGCCTCGAGGCCACGATGTGGTGGAAGGATCGCGACGTCACCGATGCCGTCGTCGGCGCCGAGCTGATGTCGCTACACACGAGGCGCCTCGGGGTCGTCCCGCCCGTCTTCTTCCTCTATCACCACGCGGGCTACGCGAAGCTCTGGGACGATCCGGCGTGGCGCGACCCGAGCGAGCGACGCAGCTTCGGCGAGGCGCTGCGAGAGTCCGTCGCGAACGGCTGGTACGACGCGCAGCAAGCGCGTCCGGGCCCGGATCAGCCGCCGAGGGTGCTGATGCTGATGGCGCACAACCCGCTCCGTCGCGAGCGCAGCGGGCGGAGCCTCTACGTCGAGGAGCTGTTTCCGAAGCTCGACCTCGTCTTCGCGGTCGAGACGCGCATGTCGTCGTCGGCAGCCTTCGCCGACGTCGTTCTCCCGGCGGCGTGGTACTACGAGAAGGAAGACACGACGATCACGTTCGGGATGAACCGCGCCATGGCGTTCATCGAGCAGGCCGTCGCGCCGCGCGGAGAGGCGAAGCCCGAATGGGAGATCTTCGCCGCGCTCGCGCGCAAGATCCGCGAGCGAGCGAAGGCGCGTGGCCTCGGCGCGTATCGCGACGCGCTCGGCGACGAACGACGCTACGAGGACCTCGACGGCCGCTTCACGATGCACGGTCATCTGGAGCGTCACGACGACGTCGTTCGCGAGTACATGACGATCGCGGCCGCAACGGGCCTCTTCGAGAAGGGCGCCACGTACGAGACGCTCGCGCAGCGCGGGCAGCTCGTGTTCGCGGGCCTTGGCCGCGGCTCGAGCATTCAGGCGGCGACACGAATCGAGCCCGGAAAGCCCTACTACAGCCTGCGCGACCACGTCGAGCGCGGCGAGCCCTACGCCACCTACGCACGCCGCGCGCAGTTCTACATCGACCACCCGTGGTATCTCGAGGCTGGCGAGGCCCTGCCGACCTTCAAGGAGACGCCGCCCATCGGCGGGCGTCACCCGTTCCGGCTCGTGAGCGGCCACGTCCGCGGCAGCATCCACTCGATGCACATCGCGGTCCCGGAGTTCTTGCGCCTGCATCGCGGCCAGCCGGTCCTCTTCGTGAACGATCGCGTCGCCGCGGCGCGCGGCGTGTCCGACGGCGACCACGTGCGCCTGTTCAACGACGTCGACGCGGCCGAGCTCATGGTCTCGACCTCCGCCGCGGTGGGCCCCGATCAGGTGGTCGTCTACATGTGGGAGCCGTTCCAGTTCGCCGGCTGGCGATCGCACGACGCGATGCTCGTCGGGATGCCGAAGGGCCTGCACATGGCCGGCGGCTACGGCCAGCTCCGGCACGTCTTCGCGAGCGGATCACCGTCGCCCGCGAGCGACCGGGGGCTACGTGTCGACTTCGTGAAGGTCACCGGCGTATGAAGGGCGGGAGCACCAAGGCCGAGCTCGCTGCGTCGCGGCGTCAGCTCGCGGCCGTGATCGACCTCGGCAAGTGCATGGGCTGCCAGACCTGCGTCATGGCCTGTAAGAGCCTCTGGACGCAGCGGCCGGGAACCGACCACATGCGCTGGATGAGCGTCGCCACCTGCCCGGGCCGCGGCCATCCGCGCGACTTCGAGCGGAAGGGAGGCGGCTTCGCCCCCGACGGGCGCCCGCAACGCGGCGAGCTGACGACCCTCGTCGACTGCGGCGACGCGTTTCGTTTCAACCACGACGAGGTCCTCTTCGCAGGCGCCGGGCAGTCGAAGCGGCTCGAGCCGGCGAGCGCGCACGGGGGCGCTCCGGCGTGGGGCTACAACTGGGACGAGGACCAGGCGTCGGGCCAGTGGCCGAACCCGTACTTCTTCTACCTGCCGCGCCTGTGCAACCACTGCACGCGGCCCGCCTGCCTCGAGGCGTGTACGCGCAACGCGATCTACAAGCGCGACGACGGCCTCGTCGTGATCGACCAGCAACGCTGCGAGGGCCATCGGCACTGCGTCGAGGCGTGTCCGTACAAGATGATCGCGTACAACCCGGTGACGGCCACCAGTGAGAAGTGCATCGGCTGCTTCCCGCGCGTCGAGGCCGGCGTCGCTCCGGCGTGTCACCGGCAGTGCCCCGGAAGGACGCGCGCCTACGGCTACCTGGACGACGAGACGAGCCAGGTGCACCAGCTCGTGAAGAAGTGGCGCGTTGCGCTGCCGCTGCACCCGGAGTACGGCACGCAGCCCAGCGTCTACTACGTCCCTCCGCTCTCGCCGCTCGCGTACGACGAGCAAGGCAATCTCACCGAGACCATGCGCATCCCCGGCGAGGTGCTCGAGCGCTACTTCGGGCCGGACGTGCATCGTGCGCTCGCGACGCTGCGCGAGGAGCGTGCGAAGCGGGCGCGCAAAGAGCCCTCGGCCCTCATGGATCTTCTCATCAGCCGCGTCTGGCGCGACCGCTTCGGCGGCTTTACGCGCGACCCGGCGGAGGCGGGCTCGTGACCGGAGCGATCCGCGCGCACCGCATCGCCGCCGCGGAGGCCGCGCGCCTGCTCGAGCCCGGCGCTCCGGGCTGGGCGCGCTGCAGGCCGCAGGCCGTCGCGCTCGCCCCCGCGCCGGTGGCGATGGTCGCGGCCGTTTCGCCGTACGTCGCAGCGAGCGCGGGCCACGGCAAGGTGCCGCGCCTCGAGGCGCGCGCCGCGCACGACGGGACCGCGCTGTGGCTGCGCCTCTCGTGGCCCGACGCGACGCGCGACGACCGCATCGCCGATCTCGACCGCTTCGCCGACGCGGCGGCGGCCCTGTTCCCCATCGCTCCCGGCGCCGATCCCTTCCGCATGGGCGCGCCCGGAAAGCCCGTCAACGCCTGGCTCTGGCGCGCCGACGGCACCGGGCCCTTCGACGTCCTCGCCGAGGGCTACGCCACGAGCCAGCGCCGCCCCGCACGGTCGAGCGGCCTCGCCGCGTC
>JADLGR010000262.1 GCA_020849175.1 Deltaproteobacteria bacterium | reverse complement strand
TCGACGATGAGGCCGTCGTCGATGGCACGTTGCAGGCCGCGGTACACGATCGACAGGTCCGAGGCTCCTGTGAGGGCCTCGAGAGCGCCGAGGATCTGCGTGTACGTGATGCGCTCGCCCCACCGGTCGATCGAAACGAGAGCCCCGACGACGCGCGCCGCGTTGCACTTTGAGATCGACGTCAGGAGGTTCGAGAGATCGGCGGTGCTCATTCAGTGCTCCAGAAAGGCGACGTCGCCGGCGGTGCCGAGCGGGCAGAATCCGCAATCCACGCAATCGCTCATTGCGCGGGTCTGCTGCGGACACACGAGTGCCGAGGCCGGGGCGTCTTCGGCGTGCTCCACGACGAAAGCCCGGCGCCATCCAGCCGGCGGTTTCGCGGTCATCGTCCGGTCGACGGACGCGAAGACCTGGACGTTCGGGAGCCGGCGCAATCGCTCCAGCTCATCGATGAAGCCCGGCACAGCCCAGGAGCGCGTGTAGACCCACGCGCGCACGTCCGGGCGCATCGCGAGCGCGACGAACCACTGCCAGACGTACCAGGGCTCGAAGAAGTCGCCGCTCGCGTGGATCCGCAACCACGCATCGCGCGGCAGCGCTTCGACCGACTCGACGACGGCGTTGACGTCGGCCTCGATCGCCTGCCACCGCTCGTGCATCTCGCGGTCCTTCCGGAAGTAGCCGGCGTTGCGCGGGAGCGGCGTCGCGTAGCACGTCGACTCGCAAAGCGGCGATCGCCCGGGGCACGCGTGCACCGCCGGCAACGACGTCGAGAAGACCTTCGTCCCGCGACGCCTGGCGTTCGGGCGCGGCCAGCGGTTCCAGCGCTTCGGCTGGCTGATCTTGAGCTTTGAGTTTCCGACGCTGATGAGCTTCATCGCCACTCTGGGTTCGTTGGCTCCCGACTCGTGCGGACTGCTTCAGGAGTCCCGGGTGCAAGCGAGATCCATCCGCGCGAGCCGGGTGCCAACATCGGCGAGCGGCCCGGAGGCCATCTGGAGAGGCCGACAAGCCAAGCCTCCCGAACCGCTCGTGTTTCAAAGGGGCCGGACGAGAGGCTCCCGTCTCCCGCCCGGCGCCGCGATCGCGGATTGGGGAATGAGCCCGTCGCGATCGCGTTTCGGTTTTCAATGACGGGCGACGACCCCACCCCAGAAGCCGCCGCCCGTCTGCTCGACGCCCGGAGTCCTGGGCGCCGGGCAAAGTCAGACGGGCGCGGTTGCCCCGTCTTCGATCCAGATCTCTCCCGGGTCGCCGCTGGGTTCGTCGGCGACCATCTCGACGAGCACGAGGTAGCCGTTCGCGCGCGCGAGTTCGTCGATCGCGGCGCGGGTTTCGGAGTCCAGGAGGCTTCCCTCCGCGATCCGCAGCACGCGCAGCTGCGGCTTCTGTGCGACCGCGACGGCGCATCCGAGCCGGATGGTTTCGGCCGTCGACGCCTGGCCGAGCGGGACGCCGGCGAGGCTCAGTCCGTCCTCATGGATCTCGAGGCCTTCGACCGGAAGCTCGACGCCGGCGATGAGCTCACGGCGCGCAGCGTCGAAGCCGTTGACCGCGGCGTCGAGCGCGCTGTGCTCCGACTCCGCGGCCTCGAGCTCGGCACGCTGCGCGCGCCAGGCCTTCGCGGCGCGGGCCGCGCGGTTCGTCTCTTCGAGCTTGTCGAGCTTCTCCTGCAACGCTGCGACGTCAGGAAGCACCGCCACCTCAGCGAGCCTTGCTCGATTCACCAACAGACGCTCACCGACCTCCGTGATCGACGCTTCAAGCATCGCGATCTCGCCGCGCCATCTCTCGATCTGTCGCTCGTCCTCGTCGATGCCCCGCTCGATTCGACCATTCGCGTCGTGGGCCTCGCGCGCTGCGCCAATCGCGGCCACGAGCTCGCCGGCGCTCTGCTCTTCGGCCGGCGTGAACGGATCTGGCTCCGGGAGCGCGTCGAACTTCGCGCGCTCGGCCTTCATCGTCCGGCCGGCGATCGTCCGCTCGTCGAACGCGCGCTTCCGCTCCGCGTCGATGCGCGCGAGCTCGCCCTCGAGACCGAGCGCGGCGATGAGCGCAGCGCGCTGGTCGGGCGGTTTCATTCGCGCGAATGCGAGCGGGTCGAACGTGAGGGCGCTGTACATCGCGTCGAGCGCGGCCTGGCTGGTCTTGAGCTCGACGCCGTCGCGGCCGCGGACGACGAACCGCTGCCCGCTCGGAGTCGCGCGGCGCTCGAGCGTGAAGGTCGACGTCTCGACGACGACGTCGGCGGACTTGGCGCCGTGCCGGATTGGCGTCGACGTCGCCGGCACCGCGCGAGGCCCGCCGAACGCGAACGCCAAGGCATCGAGGACGCTGCTCTTTCCGTGGCCGTTCTTTCCGCTGACGGCCACCAGGCCGTCGCCGTCGAATCGGAGTTCGGCCGCGTGGACGCACCGGAAGTCCGTCACCCGGAGGCCGACGAGCCTCACCGCATCGCTTTCCTGTTTCGTCGTGGACATAGGACTCCTCACTGCCCGTGGAACGGGTCGGAAACGGACTGGAGCTTCTTGACGAGGTTCTGCTCGACCACACGCAGCTGCGCGTCCGTGAACTCGCTCGGCTCCGAATGGCCGAAGTGCTCGACCGCGACGCCGAGCCGCGATCCCGTGCGCTCGCAGAGACCGGCGATCCGGATGAACTGCTGACAGCGTTCCCAGTCCGTCGCCGCGGCTGTGGCGATCGAGCGATTTCCGAGGCCGAGCCACAACGGCAGCGTCATCCGGACCCACGCGTCGTCGAGGCCCTCGTGCCCGGCCGCGAGCTCGAGCTCGGCGATCTGGTCCTCGGTGAGGTTCTTCGGCGTCGACGTGGAGGCAGGCCTTCCGCCGCCGGCGTTCTCCGCGTCGATGTAGTCGAAGGCCTCGCGGTACACGGAGGCCTGGAGCTGCTCGAGCGCGTCGATGCCGAACTCGGCGAGGAACCGATCCTGCTGGTTACGATTCCAGGCGGCTGTCGCCTGACGGATCTGAGCCAGTCCCTGCTTGCTGATGAGCGCGCCCGGTTCGGGCTTTCGCGGCTGCTCGACTGGAGGAGCCGTCTGGCGCGGGGCAGCCGGTTTCGCTGCCTTCGACGCTGCGTCGAACCCCTCGTTACCGTGCCCGCGGTTGCCGTTGTCGGACGGTTTCAGGTCCGCCATTGAGATCGACCCTCGCGCTCGCGGCGTCTGTGCGAATGCCCGGTGGCGTTCGTCCTGCGTCAGATCGATCAGTTCCGCCGTCGACTCCGGCAGCGCGAGTTGATGCCGGCGGAACAGTTCGGCGAGCATGGGATCGATCCGATGGATCTCTCCGTGGTCGATTGCCTGGCTCGCGATCGCGAGCTCCTCGCTGAGCTCGAGCGTCTTGCAATGCCGTTTCGAGCTCGTCTTCTTCCACTGCTCGGCCGGATGCTTCCGCCAGGGGCTCCAGTCCTGGTTCCACGACTCGGAGCTGTGCATCACGTGTTCGACCTCGTCCCGGCGCATCACGGTGAAGGTGCGACGGGCTCCGTTCGTGAACGTCGTGATGGTGTACGCAAACTGCAGGTCGCCCTGGCACGTCGGGGCCGGCTGATGGCGGATGAAGTCGTCGTCGCCGTAGGCGTACTCGAATCGATCGCCTTCGTAGACAACCTCGGACTGGAACGTGGCGATGACACCCGTACGGCGCGCCAACGTCCGGAGCCCCTGGTAGGAAGGCTCCCACCAGCACCAGTTGCCGAGTTGCTTCGACCATCGCGGAATCAGGTCGGACTGTCGCGACGGAGGGCCGATCGGCAGCCCGGTCCG
>JADLGR010000261.1 GCA_020849175.1 Deltaproteobacteria bacterium | reverse complement strand
GGACGGCGGGATTCCTGATCCTCGCCGTCGCGCAGGTCGTGGTGAATCGCCGCTCCGGGACGCCGGAGCTGCTGCCGCCTGCGGACGATCTCGCGCGGCTCCTGTCGGTCGCCGCGATCGCCCTTCGATACGTCGTGATGTCCGCCACCTCTCTCGGTGTGTCGACGTTCCACGAGCCCGAGCGCGCGCTCGGCCTCTCGAGTCCGTGGGCTCTCGCTGCGCTCCCAGTCCTGGCGCTGCTGGCGGCGCGCGCGGCGTGGTCCGCGCTGCGACGGCGCGAGGAGGCCGTCTACTGGGTCTGGGCGGCGGCGGCGCTCGCCCCCGTTTCGCAGATCTTTCCTTTTCTGTACCCGATGGCCGACCGCTACCTCTACTTCATCTTTCCGGGTCTGCTCGGGGCTGCGTTGCTGGTGCTCCGAGACGCCTTCCCTGCAGAGCGCGCGCGTCGCACCGGCCTCGTGATCGCGGCCGCGATGTGCGTCGTCTTCGCGATACGCAGCCACGCGCGCGCGGCGATCTGGGCGAATCCTTCGCTCATCCTGGCGGACGCGGCGAGGAACTATCCCGAGGGTGTCTCGGCAAACCTGCTGCGTGCGAAGCGCGCGGCACAGGAGGGTGACGTCGAGCGAGCCGTCGCAGCACTGCGTGCGGCGCAGGCACGCGGCTTCAACCGCTTCGAGCAGCTCGAGAGTGATCCTGCCTACGCGGGCGTTCGCAGCGATCCGCGATTTCGGGCGGTCGTTCGAGATCTCGCGGCCGGGTGGATCGCGCACTACGAGCGGCTCGAGGAGCCGACGCAGATGGAGCTTCGCGTACGTGCGCTCGCGCACCTGGCGCGGGGCGAGCGGCAGGACGCGATCGCCGCGCTCGAGGCGGCCCTCGCTCGCGGTGGACCGATCGACGACCGCGTGCGCTCCGAGCTCGAGCAGCTCCGGGGTGCCGCGCGGTGACCGGTCGTTTCTGCGCTGGTAGCATGCGCTCGTGACCGCGCGACCGGAGTCTCCGCTCATCTCGATCGTGGTTCCCGTGCTCGACGAGCAGGAGTGCGTCGCCGAGGTCTCGCGCCGTGTTCGCGATGCGGTGACGGCGTCCGGTGCGCGCTACGAGATCCTGTTCGTGGACGACGGCAGTCGGGACGCGACGCCGGACCGGATTCGGCAGCTCCGTGTCGGAGACGAGGGGGTTCGCTGCATCCGCTTCACACGTTCGTTCGGGCACCAGTCGGCGCTGCTAGCCGGGCTCCGATTCGCGAAGGGTGACGCCGTCGTCACGATGGACGGCGACCTCCAGCACCCGCCCGAGGTGCTGCCGCGTCTGATCGAGGCCTGGCGCGCAGGTGCGGACGTCGTCCACGCGATCCGTCAGGAGGGAGGCGGGCAGGGCGGGGCGTGGAAGGATCGCAGCAGCGCACTCTTCTATCGGGTCATCAACCGGCTCGGTGCCGTCCCCGTTCCTCCCGGTGGAGCCGACTTCCGCCTGCTCGACCGGCGGGCGCTGCGCGCGCTCAACGATCTCCCCGAGCACTTCGCCTTCCTGCGTGGGCTCATTCCATGGCTCGGGTTTCCGGACGCGCAGGTGTCCTACGATGCGGGCAACCGCTTCGCGGGCCAGAGCAAGTACGACTTGCGGCGAATGGTTCGGCTCGCGCTCGACGGCATCTTCTCCTTCTCCGTCGTGCCGCTCCGGCTGATCACCCTGATCGGACTCGTGACGACATTGCTCGGTGTCCTCTACGGCGTCTTCGCGCTCGTCGCGCATCTCGCCGGACGCGTACAGACGGGATGGACCTCGCTCATCGTCCTCGTTCTCGTCTTCGGTGGGGTGCAGCTCCTCTCGCTCGGGATCGTGAGCGAGTACGTCGGACGGACGTACGAGGAGGCGAAGCGCCGGCCACGTTACGTGATCGATCGCGTCGAAGGCATCGATTGGCCCTGACCTGCCCGGTCTGCGCGAGTACGGAAGTGCGTCGCAAGCTCTGCAAGCAGGGCGTCGACGTGCTGCAGTGCAGCGCGTGTGCGCTGGCCTTCTGGCTGCCGGCCGAACACTTCGACCCCTCTCGGATCTACGACGCCGACTACTTCGCCAGCGATGCCGCGGCGCACGGCTACGACGACTACGCCGCGCTAGAGCCGGCCCTGCGGGCGACCTTCCGCCGGCGTGTGGCCCGACTCCGTCTGCCTTCGGGCGCGCGGCTGCTCGACGTGGGCGCGGCCTACGGCTATGCAGCGTCGGAGGCGCAGCGCGCGGGTCTTCGCGTCGCGGCCGTCGAGCTCTCGCGCGAGGCGGCGGCGCGCGCCGCCGGGCTGGTACCGGGCCGCGTCGCACGCGCGAGCGCCGACCGCCTGCCGTTCTCGACGGGGAGCTTCGACGCGGTGACGCTCTGGGACGTTCTCGAGCACCTGCCGGATCCACACGGCGCCGTCGCGGAGATCGCACGCTGCCTTCGTCCCGGGGGCCGTCTTGCGCTGACGACGGGCGACGTCGGAAGCCTCGCCGCACGCGTGTCCGGCGCACGCTGGCACCTGTACACCCTTCCGGAGCACCTGTTCTTCTACTCTCGCGAGAGCCTGCGACGGCTGCTCGGTGCGCACGGGCTCCGCGTCGAGCAGCTCCGCGCCGAAGGCGCGCTCTATCCCCTCGGCTATCTGGTCGAGCGGCTCCGCAAGACGCTCTTCGGCGGCGCAGGCTCGACCCCGGTGCGCTTTCCGGGTGCGCGCGTCGTGCTGCCCGTCAATCTCTTCGACGTCCTCACGGTCGTGGCAGTCCG
>JADLGR010000260.1 GCA_020849175.1 Deltaproteobacteria bacterium | reverse complement strand
CGAAGGGCGATCGCGGCGACCGACAGGAGCCGCGCGAGATCGTCCGCAGGCGGCAGCAGCTCCGGCGTCCCGGAGCGGCGATTCACCACGACCTGCGCGACGGCGAGGATCAGGAATCCCGCCGTCCACACGCCGAGCCAGATGAGGTGCCGGATCGGAGGCCGCTCGCGCCACAGCCGCACCCAGATCAGCGTCGTCACGACCGGGAGCAGGAACGATGCCGTCGGCTTCGCGAGGAGCGCGAGGAAGAACAGCGGGGTCGCCAGCGCGGGAGACGACGGGAAGACGAGCAGCGCTGCGAGGGAGAGTGCCAGGCACGACGTGCTCTTGAGCTGCGAGATCCATGCGACGGCCTCGACGTTGGCGGGATGCAGCAGGAAGATCGCTCCTCCAGCGAGGCAGGCGAGGCGACCGAGACCCGACGCCCGGAAGACCAGCGCCAGCAGCGTCGCGCCGGCCGCGTGCAGAACGACGTTCAGCACGTGGTGTCCGAGGACCTGCGGCCCGAACAGACTCCAGGCGATGGCGTGTAGCAGCAGATGCACCGGCGTGTAGTTCACGACGAAGATGCTGGCCGGTCCCGACGGATCGAAGATCTGGCGCAGGCTCTCGGCCGAGAGCGCATGAACGTAGGGGTTGGTGGCGACGTAGTGGAGATCGTCGGATACGAACGGTCCGCGGAGCGCCGGGCCGTAGACGATGAGCGCGGTGATCGTGAAGACGGCGAAGGTCGCCGCGGTCCCGGCGATCTGCGATCGCACGAGCTTCGAGCTCATGCGATCGGCTTTCGTGCGACGACGTGCACGGTGCCGCCCGAGCGAAGACCGGCCTCGAGGAGCGTGAGACCGAGCGCGATCGGCGCGCGAACGAGCCCCGCCAGGACGAGTCGCCGTCTCGTCGCAGCGTCGAACGGCGGCGGCTCGCCCTGTGCGCGCTGGTGCAGCAGCGAGTAGAGGCCATTGCGTGGAAGATCCCCGCGCCGGTTGAGACTGCTCTGGATCCATCCGAACGGATTCTGCCGAAGCGAGAAGTGGTGCTCAGACTCGCGGACGAGGCCAGCCTCGTCGAGGAGTCGTCGAAGAGTCGCGAGCGGGAAATGGAACACGTGCCGTGGCAGATCGAGATGGAACCACGCCGGCCCCGCCCACCGCGCCTGGAGGCTCGAGAAGTTCGGAACGGCGACGATGAGCGCTCCTCCCGGCCGCAAGATCCGACACATTTCGGAGACAGCGGTCACCGGCTCCCGTAGATGCTCGAGCACGTGCCAGACGAAGATGGCGTCGAAATGCTCCGCGGGATACGCGGCGTTCGTGAGATCGGTCACGATGCGGATCCGAGCGCGCGGGTCAGCGCCTTGCGCCGCGGTGGCGCTTCGTTCGACGCCGTGGACTTCGAAGCCGCGATCGGCGAGCGCAGCGAGCAGGACGCCGCGGCCACAGCCGACGTCGAGCACCCGACCTGCGGGCGCGATGCTTCTCGCGAGGAAGCGAACGTGACGCTCGCTCACGAGCCGCACCAACCACTCGACGATCGGCGCGAACTTCCGGCCCGGATCGCCGTAGTACGAAGTCGGATACAGAGGCGCGAGCGCCTCGTCCGCGGGCAGCGGATCGAGGCGCGCGAGCCCGCAGCCCGGGCACGAGACCACCTGCCACGAGCTCCCGGCCACCGCGAAGACAGGACGCGCACCCGCGCCGCAGCAAAGCGGGCACGCGCCCGGGACGCGTCCGGCTCGATCGGAATCGACCACCGTGACGGAAACGTCGTGGAGGGCGGCTGGCATCGCGCAGGCTCTCCTCGTACAGGAACGCCGAAGCGTCGGCGGTCGTCCGCCTTCGGTCAAGGAAGCCGGTCGCGTGCGTCACGGCACCGCATCGGCCCGCCGTGGCATCACGGCGCGGCGGTCGTTCCCGCCTGCCCGGCCACGTCGTCCTCGCCGCGCGGCGACCGCGCCCAGACGTACCGGGAGCTGCCGCCCGGCAAGATGACGACCTCGCCGGTCTCGTCGAACCCTGCTCCTCGCAGGCTCTCGTGCAGCGCGGTGAGGTCCGGAAGCCCGTACAGGTTCGCGTGGCTCCGCAGGTAGAGGTCGAAGATCGCCATTCCCGCTCCCGTACCCAGCAGGCGCGCAACCGGGCCCGACTCGACGACACCGGTCTGGATCGCGATGACGCCGCCCGGTGTCAACCGAGAGGCGCCGCGACGCAGCAGCGCCGCGTGCTCGGAAGGTGCGAAGTAATGCAGGTTGTTGTTGAACAGGACGAGGTCGAAGCGGCTCGGGAGGTCCATCGTCATGAAGTCGCCGACGCGAATCTCTCCGCGCCGCCAGACCTCGGCTTCGCGGAGGCGCCGGCGGGCCTCTTCGGCGACCGCGGGGTCGAGATCGACGCCCACGCCCTGCGCATCCCGGTAGTGAACGAGAAAGCCCGCGAGATAGCTCCCGTGCCCGCAGCCGACATCGAGGATACGGCGTGCGCTTCGAACGCCCGGGATCCGCGCGAGCGCTGCGAGCGCTCGGACCTCGACCGCGCGCGCTGCCGCCGCGATCCGCTGCGCCTCCTCCGGGTTTCCGAAACGCGGACGGTCGGCGCCCTTCATGAGCTGCGGCAGCTCGAGAAGGCGCGGTCCCCAGCCGAGCGCGACCTGGTCGAGCATCGCCTGAAGGGCGGGCGCCTCGGGCGCGTCGAGGATCCACCGCGTGAAGTCGGTGATCTGGTATTCGGCCCCTGTCGCGTGGACCAGACCGAGGCGCTGGGACGCCGTGAGCCACGATGCGACGAGGTCGCCCGCCAGGCCGAGCCGGTCCGCGAGCGCACCCGCGTCGTGCGGGCGACGCAGCGCCTCGAACAGGCCGAGGCGCACTCCGGCGCGCAGCAGATGCACGCGCGCGAACGCATCGAAGCTCGCGGCGAGCGTCCGACCGTGGAGCAGATCGAGCCCCGGCAGCGGCGGCACGCCGACCTAGACCGGCTCGAGGTTGGCGAAGCGCAGCAGCACGGTCTTGACGCCAACCCGGTCGAAGCGAACGTCGAGCTTGCACGCCTGGCCCGTGCCTCGGACTGCGAGCACCGAGCCTTCGCCGAAGATGGGATGTCGCACACGAAGTCCTACCCGGATCGATCCGGCCTCGTCGGCGGAATCGTGACCGAGAGAATAGTCGAGTGAGCGGCCCGGGTCGCGTGCGCTCCGCCGCGGGGCAGGCGCACTGACGGAGCCCGAACGCACCAGCGCGTCCGGAATCTCCGAGAGGAAGCGCGACGGCGCCGCGAACGTCCGTGACCCGTAGCGGCGCCGCTCGGACGCGAAGGTGAGGGTCAGGCGCTCCATCGCACGCGTCATCCCGACGTAGCAGAGGCGCCGTTCCTCTTCGACGCCGACCGCGTCGCGCGCCGACGCCGCGTGCGGCAGGAGCCCTTCTTCGAGCCCGACGAGGAAGACCACGGGGAACTCGAGGCCCTTCGCGGTGTGCGCCGTCATCAGCGAGACGCGGTCGGAGCGATCCGTCCAGGCGTCGAGGTCGGAGACGAGCGCGACCTGATCGAGGAACAACTCGATCACGGAGCGCTCGTCGTCGCCGACGCCCGCGTTCGCGGCAGCGAAGTCCTCTGCGCCCGTCAGCAGCTCGCGCAGGTTCTCGACGCGCGCCTCGGCCTCGGGTGTCGCCTGCCGCGCGAGGTGTGCGAGGTATCCCGTGCGATCGAGCAGTCGGGACAGCGCGTCCGCGGGCGAGAGCGACCGCACCTCGTCACAGAGCTCGTCGAGGAGCGTGAGGAACTCGCGCAGCTTCGTCACCGACCGGGCACCGCCAGCGCCGGCCGCGATCTCGCGGAGCGCGGCGAGCAGGGTCGTCCCGCGCTCGGCCGCGAGCGCCTCGGCGCGCTCGAGAGTCGCCTTGCCGATCCCGCGAGGCGGACTATTCAGGATGCGGCGCAGCCCCATGCCGTCGGCCGGGTTCACGAGCACGCGCAGGTACGCGAGCGCATCCTTCACTTCGGCGCGCTCGTAAAAGCGCACTCCACCCACGACGGTGTACGGAACGTCGTGCTCGAGGAGCGCTTCTTCGAAAGGGCGGGACTGTGCGTTCGTGCGGTAGAAGATCGCGAACTCGCCGAAGGCCCGGCCGTCCTCCCGCGCGGCCACGAGGATCTGCCGGATCACGAACTGCGCCTCGTCGCGATCATCGACGGCTTCGTAGACCTCGACGAGGTCGCCGTCCTCGCGCTCGGTCCACAGCCTCGCCTGCGGCCCGCGGTTGTTCGCCACCACCGCCGACGCCGCACCGAGAATCGGCTTCGTCGAGCGGTAGTTTCGCTCGAGGGCGACGACGCGGGCATCCGGATGATCGCGCGAGAATTCCAGGATGTTCCGAACGTCCGCACCACGCCAGCCGTAGATCGACTGGTTCGGGTCGCCGACGACGCACAGGTTGCGATGCCCGGCCGAGAGCTGCTGGACGAGTCGGTACTGCACGCGGTTCGTGTCCTGATATTCGTCGACGAGGACGTACTGCCAGCGCCGCCGGTACCACGCGAGCACCTCGGGAAATCGCGCGAAGAGCTCGGTCGTCTGGAGGATGAGGTCTCCGAAGTCGAGGGCGTTCTGCTCGGCGAGCACACGCTGGTACGCGGCATAGACCTCGGCCGAGCGCCGCGCGTCGAGGTCGCCGGCGGCAGCGGCGGCCGCAGCGGGGAGGACTCCCGCGTTCTTCCACTGATCGATTCGCCAGCGCAGCCGGCGCGGCTCGTGGAGCTTCGGGTCGAGCCCGAGGCGCCGCAGCGCTTCTTTCACGCCGGCAAGAGAGTCGGCCTCGTCGTAGATCGCGAACCCTCGCGCAAGGCCGAGGTGCCCGGCCTCACGCCGCAGGATGCGCACGCACGCCGAGTGGAACGTCGAGACGAAGACACCACCCGCCTCGGGGCCGAGGATCTTCTCGACGCGCTCCCGCATCTCGCCCGCCGCCTTGTTCGTGAACGTCACCGCGAGGACGCTCTCGGGCGGGATGCCGCAGGCGCCGATCAGATACGCGATTCGATGCACGAGAACACGCGTCTTGCCGCTGCCGGCTCCGGCCAGCACCAGCAAGGGTCCCTCGGTGATCTCGCACGCCTGGCGCTGCTCGGGGTTCAGGCCCTCGAGAAGGGACGACGAGAGCAAGGACGGTCTCCTGCAGGGGGACGAATCGGGGCGTTCCGGAACGCAGGGAGGCTACCGACGAAGGCCCCGCTGCGCGACCGCCGCGATCGGACCCGGGCCGGCCAGCGTCGCCGCGCCGGCCGAGCCTGACCGATCGAGATCGGCAATCGGACGCAGCGCCCCCGCTTCGCGGCGCTTCGGCCTACTCGACCGTCACGCTCTTGGCGAGGTTTCGCGGCTGGTCCACGTCCGTACCCTTGAGGGTGGCCACGTGATAGGCGAAGAGCTGGAGCGGCACGGTCGCCAGCACGGCCGTCAGGTAAGGACCGAGGTCCGGAACGAAGACCACCTCGTCGCACTTGGGGCGGATCTCGTCGTCGCCCTCGGTCGCGATCGCGATCACGCGGCCGTCGCGCGCCCGCACCTGCTCGAGGTTCGAGACCACCTTGTCGTAGACCGGCCCCTTCGTGGCGATCACGACCACGGGCATGTTCTCGTCGATGAGCGCAATCGGTCCGTGCTTCATCTCACCGGCCGCGTAGCCCTCGGCGTGGATGTACGAGATCTCCTTCAGCTTGAGCGCGCCCTCGAGCGCGATCGGGAACATGATCCCGCGGCCGAGGAAGAGCGTATCGCGCGCGTGCATGGTGCGATGCGCGATCTCGCGCAGCGCAGCATCGAGCTGGAGCGTCTGCTCGACGAGGCGGGGCAGACGAGTGAGCTCGGCCAGTCGCTCGCGAGACTCGTCGTGGGTGACGCGTCCGCGGGCGATGCCGAGCCTCGTCGCCAGCATGTAGAGGGCGACGAGCTGCGTCGTGAAGGCCTTGGTCGAAGCCACGCCGATCTCGGGACCGGCGTGCGTGTAGAGGACGTCGTCGCTCGCTCGCGCGATCGTCGAGTCGCGGACGTTGCAGATCGCCAGCACGCGCGCGCCCTTCTGCTTGCCCTCTCGCAGCGCCGCCAGCGTGTCGGCCGTCTCGCCCGACTGCGAGACCGGAATCACGAGCACGCCCGGATCGAGGATGGGACCGCGATAACGGAACTCGCTCGCGAGATCGACCTCGGCCGGGATTCCGGCGATCTGCTCGATCATGTACTTGCCAACGAGACACGCATGCCACGCCGTGCCGCACGCAACGAGGTAGATGCGCTGGACGTTCTTGATGCTCGCCGGCGAGAGGTCGATGCCGTCGAGGTCGAGGTCGGCCTGCTCCTCGAGGATCCGCGTTCCGATCGTGTCCATGATCGCGCGCGGCTGCTCGAAGATCTCCTTCTGCATGAAGCGGTCGTAGCCGCCCTTTTCCGCGGCGATCGGATCCCACTGGATCGGCCTCGGCTCGCGGTCGACCGGGCGGCCCGCGCGGTCGAGCACCTGCACGCCGTCCTCGGAGAGCACCGCGAACTCGCCGTCGTCGAGGAAGATCATCTGCCGCGTGTAGGGAAGGATCGCGGGAATGTCGCTCGCCAGGAACGTCTGGTGGTCGCCGAGCCCGAGGATGAGCGGACTCCCACCGTGCTTCGCCACCACGATGTGGTCGGGATCGGTCTCCGAGACGACGCCGAACGCGTACGATCCGGTGACGCGCGCGCACGCGGCGCGAACTGCCGCCACCAGATCGAGGCCGGTGTCGAGGTTGCGGTGGACGAGATGTGCGATCAGCTCGGTGTCGGTGTCCGATTCGATCGATCGACCCTGTGCTTCGAGCTCCGCGCGGATCTCGCGGTAGTTCTCCATGATGCCGTTGTGCACGACGACGACGGGCCCGGAGCGGTGCGGATGTGCGTTTCGCTCCGACGGCTTGCCGTGCGTCGCCCAGCGCGTGTGGCCGATTCCGACCCGTCCATCGAGGGGCCGGTCTCGCAGCACGCGTTCGAGGTTGGCGAGCTTTCCCTGGGCCCGTCGGACGGTGAATCGTCCGTCTTCGAGGACGGCGATTCCCGCCGAGTCGTACCCGCGGTACTCGAGGCGGCGCAGGCCGTCCATCAGGACTTCCGACGCACGTGCCTCACGACCGATGTAGCCGACGATTCCGCACATGCTCCACCTCCGTGGGGCGCGCTCCGCCCCGGCCCTTCAGCTCTTCTTCTTCGAGGGCCGGCGCGCTCGCCAACCCTCGACGTTGCGCTGGCGCTCGCGCGCGACGGCGAGCGCACCTGCCGGAACGTCGTGCGTGACGGTCGATCCGGCTGCGACGTATGAATCCTTCTCGAGCGTGATGGGCGCGATCAGGTTCGAGTTGCAGCCTACGAACGCGCCCTCCGCGACGCTCGTGCGGTGCTTGCTCACGCCGTCGTAGTTGACGGTGATGACACCGCAGCCGAAGTGCGCGTGGCGACCGACGTCGGCATCGCCGATGTAGCTGAGGTGATCGGCCTTGCTCTCCTCACCGAGGTGGCTGTTCTTGACCTCGACGAAGTTACCGACGCGAACGCGCGGGCCGAGGTGCGTCGCGGGGCGAAGGTGTGCCATGGGTCCAATGACGACGCCGTCGTCGAGGCGGCTCGACTCGATCACGGTGTGAGCCTTCACGTGAACGCCGACGCCGAGACGCGAAGCACCGGTGATCACGACGCCGGGCTCGAGCAGCGAATCGCTCCCGATCTCGACGTCCACGTCGACGTAGGTCGCTGCGGGGTCGACGAAGGTGACGCCATTCGCCATGAGCGCGTCGTTCTTGCGCGCGCGGACGACGGCAGCGGCGCGCGCCAGCTCGGCTCGCGTGTTGATGCCGAGCGACTCGTCGGCGTCGGCGAGCAGAACGGCTTCGACACGGCGTCCATCGGCAACCGCCCGGGCGACGAGATCGGTCAGGTAGATCTCTCCCTGCTCGTTCCGATCGTCGACCTGTGCGAGCGTCTTCCACAGCAGATCCGACGAGACGAGATAGACGCCGGTGTTGCCCTCGGGGATGGCCAGCTCCTCGGGCGTCGCATCGGTCACCTCGACGATACGGCTGACGCGTCCCGCGGCGTCGCGCACGACGCGGCCCGGCAGCGGCACCAGCGCGGAGAGCATCACCAGGTCGGCGCGCGTGGTCGCCTTGACGTCGATCATGTGCCGCAGCGTCGTCTCGCGCAGCAGCGGTGTGTCGCCGTAGAGGATGAGGATGTCGCCGCCAAAATCGGCGAGCGTCTCCCGCGCGGCGAGGACGGCGTGCCCGGTCCCCCGCTGCTCGGCCTGCAGCACGAACTGTGCGCGGCCATCGAAGCGCTCGCGGACGAGGTCCGCATCGCGGCCGATCACGACGACGAGGCGCTCCGGGCCGAGCGCCTCTGCGACGGCGAGCGGGAAGCCCAGGAGCGGCCGGCCTGCGATCTCGTGCAGCACCTTGGCCCGAGACGACTTCATCCGGGTGCCCTTGCCTGCGGCGAGCACCAGTACGGACAGGCCAGCGGCGCCGGAGCCCATCTCCACCCCTCTCTCGTCGGCCTTGTTCGCTTCGGCGGCGACACCGCGCCGCACGGCTCGCCCGTGCTCATCGGTCCCTTCGGCGAGTCCGTTGAACCGAAAGCCGGCCAGTGTAGCCCCACTGGCGAGCGCGCTGGGAAGGAATCCGTTTCGGGGTGCTGGTACGCGCGGCCTTCGGATTGTCCCAGCACGATGATCTCCCCGAAGGGACCGCCAGGCCGCGTCTTGCCGTCCCCGGAGAGAGCGCCAATCCGTGCGTGCAGGCAGGCTCGTGTCCGGGTTGTCTGTGACTCTGTCGTCCCTCTGGGGACATTCTCCAGCCGGGAGAGACCTCGTGGCTTGCTCCACCCGGCGAGCGCTCGTAGATTGGGGAGGTCGGCCCGCCGCCGCGAAGGAGCCCCGCAATCCGAGTCTTCGGCAACACCCAGGGCCTCCGGGCCACCCAGGTTCGCCAGCTCGAGCGACTTCTTCGCCGCCAGATTCCCGCCGATCGCTTCGTCACCCACGAGCTTGCCCGCGAGCTCACCGAGCTCAGTCATGCCACCGGGCGCCAGGTGGGAGTCCTCGTCGACCGCCGGGGCTCGGTCACGCACGCGATGGTCGGTGACGCCCGGTCGATCGAGCTGCCGGACTGGGGACGCATGCGCGCCGGGCCCGGCCGGCTGCGCGGTCTGCGCTGCATCCATACCCACCTGCGGGACGAAGGCCTCACACGCGACGACCTCACCGACCTCGCGCTGCTGCGCCTCGATGCGATGGTGAGCGTGGGCGTCGACGCCGAGGGGCACCCCGGCCGCGCCCACACGGCAGCGCTCCGCCCGGCCAACGACGAGGGTGCGGCCGTGCAGCAGCTCGAGCCAACGCCTCCCTCGCTGCTCGGCCTCGATTTCCAGACGTTCGTCCGCGAGCTCGAGGAGGAGCTCGCGAGAACGGCCGGCGCGAGAAAGGTCGGCGACTGCGAGCGTGCGCTGCTCGTGTCGGTGACGGCCGGTCGCCGCGGCGAAGACGCCGAGGCCGCCCTCGACGAGCTCAAGGAGCTCGCCCGTTCGGCCGGCGTCACGGTCGTCGACGTCGTCTCGCAGCACCGCCCGCGCGTCGACCCGAAGTACGCGCTCGGCGAGGGAAAGCTCCAGGACGTCGTGATCCGGGCGTTCCAGAACGACGTCGATCTCGTGATCTTCGACCAGAACCTGACTCCGACGCAGGCCCGCAATCTGGGCGAGCGCATGGAGCTGCGCGTGATCGACCGCACGCAGCTCATCCTCGACATCTTCGCCCAGCGCGCCAGCACACGAGATGGCAAGCTCCAGGTCGAGCTCGCGCAGCTCGAGTACCGCCTCCCACGTCTCGCGCAGCAAGACCTCGGCCTCTCGCGCCTCGGCGCGGGCATCGGCGGGCGCGGCCCCGGCGAGACCAGGCTCGAAGTCGACCGCCGCCGCGTCCGCGACCGCATCGCGCGACTCGAACGCGAGCTGCGCGATCTGCGACGCGAGCGCGAAGGGCGCCGCCGCGCGCGCAGCCGGCGTGGCCTGCCCGTGCTCTCGATCGTCGGATACACGAACGCCGGCAAGAGCACGCTGCTGCGGACACTCACCGACACCGACGTGCACGTCGAGAACCGCATGTTCGCGACGCTCGACCCGACCTCACGACGGCTTCGCTTCCCGCGCGAGCGAGACGTGATCGTGACCGACACCGTCGGCTTCATTCGTGATCTTCCGCCGGACCTGGTCGCGGCCTTCCGGGCGACGCTCGAAGAGCTCGAAGGCGCCGACGTGTTCCTGCACGTCGTCGACGCCTCGGCTGCGGATCTCGAACGTCGCATGGCGGCGGTGCGGCGCGTGCTCGGAGAGCTCGGCCTCTCGCAGACGCCCGAGCTGCTCGTCTTCAACCAGATCGACCGGCTTGCCCCGGGCGTCGGCGCAGCACTGGCGGAGCGCCACGGCGCGGTGGCAATCTCGGCACTTCACGGCTCGGGGCTCCACGAGCTCCTCGAACGAGCGGCGACACTGCTGTTCGAGGATGGCGTCGATCGTCTCGCGCAGGGCGCGGACCTCGGAGCGCGCGTCGTCGGAGGGAGACGGATCGCATGAGACGAACGAAGATCGCAGGCACCGGCTTCTACGTCCCCGAGCGCGTCGTCACGAACCACGACCTCGCGAAGCTCATGGACACGAGCGACGAGTGGATCCGCCAGCGCTCGGGGATCGTCGAGCGACGCTTCGCGTCCGAGGACCAGACACCGGCGGACCTCGCGTACGAGGCGGCGGTGCGTGCGCTCGCTGACGCGGGCCGCGAGATCGGCGAGATCGACTGCATCCTGCTCGCGACCCTCTCGCCGCAGCACGAGTTCCCGGGAACGTCGTTCTTCCTGCACGAGAAGCTCGACGCGCCCGAGATCCCGTGCATGGACCTCCGCGCACAGTGCAGCGGCTTCCTGTACGCCCTCGCCACCGCGAACAGCTTCATCCGCGCGGGCCAGTTCGGGCGGGTGCTCGTCGTCGGCTGCGAAGTCCATTCGATGGGGATCGAGCTGGCGACGCGCGGACGCGACGTCGCGGTTCTCTTCGGCGACGGCGCCGGCGCGGCAGTCGTCGAGGCCAACGACGACGCGAACGACCCGGCCGACATCCTCGAGATCCGCTTGCACGCCGAAGGCCGGCACGCGCGCAAGCTCTGGATCGAGGCGCCCGGCTGCTCGCTCAGGCCCTACCGGATCACGCACGAGATGATCGACGACGGTCGCATCTACCCGAAGATGGACGGCAAGTTCGTGTTCAAACACGCCGTCACGCGGATGCCCGAGGTCCTCCTCGAGACGCTCTCGGCCGCGAGCAAGAAGCTCGAAGACGTCGATCTGTTCCTGTTCCACCAGGCCAACCTGCGGATCAACGAGTACGTCGCGGGACAGATGGGAATCGCGCCGGAGAAGTGCCTCAACAACATCGAGCGCTACGGCAACACCTCGGCAGCCGCGATCCCGATCCTGCTCGCGGAGGCGCGGGCTGCCGGGCGCGCCGGGCCCGGAAGCCTCGTCGCGATGACGGCCTTTGGATCGGGCTTCACCTGGGCGTGCGCTCTCGCGCGACTCTAGGCCCGGAATGACGCAGCGCGCCTCGCATCGCCCTCCGGGCGCGGCGGCGAAACGAGCGCTTTTCAGCGTCTAACATGGCGTGAAGACCGATTCAGCGGTCGGCGGCTCCACCTTGACGCCATGACGCGACGTGTTATATCTTCTGCCTACACGCAGCCCCGTGCTGCAGGAGAACGCCATGGCCCAGCAAAGCCTCGTCGAGACCGGCGTCGAGCGGGTTCGGACCGCCGTGACCGACGCCAACCGTCGCTTCCAGAAGCTGCAGAAGCAGCTCGACGCGCGGCGCAAGAACGTGGAGAAGGAGCTCACGACCCGCCGCCGCAAGCTCGAGCAGCGCGCCCAGAAGCAGGTCTCGCGCCTCGTGTCCCGCGCCCAGAAGCTGCCGCTCGTCAAGCGCGCGACCGAGCTCGGCGAGGACGCCTCGCGCCAGATCGGGACGGGAGTCGAGACGTTGCTCGGCGCCCTTCAGATCGCGTCGCGGGGCGACCTCGATCGCCTCGACCGCAAGCTGAATCAGATCTCTCGCAAGCTCCGCGATCTCGAGAAGAGCAGCGAGGAGCACGCGGCCTGATCCGCCGCGGAGCGCCGCGGCACCTTCGGGGGGGAAGGCACCGCGGCGCTCCGTCGGCGTCAGCCGACACGACGGGGCTATCCTCCGCCGCGAACACGCGCGGAGGCTCCGTTGGCCCGCTTCGACTCCCCCGACTTCCTGCACCTCGACGACCTGCTCGCCGACGACGAGCGCCTCGCACGCGACGCCGTGCGGGACTTCGTCTCGAAGGACTTCCTGCCGCTGGTGCAGGAGTACGTCCGCCAGGACGGTGCCTTCCCGACGCAGCTCGTCCCGCGCATGGCCGAGCTCGGACTGTTCGGCGCGAATCTCCATGGCTACGGCTGCGCCGGAATGAACAACGTCGCCTACGGCCTCGTGATGCAGGAGCTCGAGCGCGGAGACTCGGGGCTGCGATCGTTCGCGTCGGTGCAGGGCGGCCTCGTGATGTACCCGATTCACGCCTACGGCTCGGACGCGCAGAGGGAGCGCTGGCTGCCGCAGCTCGCCGCGGGACGCGCGATCGGCTGCTTCGGTCTCACCGAGCCCGATTTCGGAAGCCACGCCTCGGGATTGCGAACGCGCGCCGAAAGGCGAGGCGCCGGCTTCGTCCTGAACGGAACGAAGCGCTGGATCACGAACGGCAGCGTCGCCGACGTCGCCCTCGTGTGGGCGCGAACCGAGGACGGCATCCGCGGCTTTCTCGTCGAGCGTGGAACGCGGGGCTTCGAAGCACGCGACATCAAGGGCAAGTTCTCGCTGCGCGCCTCGGTCACCTCCGAGCTCTTCCTCTCGGACGTCGAGGTGCCCGAGAGCGCGATGCTTCCGGGCGTCGCCGGGATGAAAGGCCCGCTCTCGTGCCTCACGCAGGCGCGGTACGGGATCGCCTGGGGCGCGCTCGGCGCCGCGATGGCGTGCTACGACGAGGTACTCCGCTACGCGAAGGAGCGTGTCGTCCAGGGCGGCCCGCTCGCGTCGAAGCAGATCGCGCAGCAGCGCCTCGTCTTCATGCTGACGGAGATCACGAAGGGACAGCTCCTCGCACTGCGCGTGGGACGCCTCAAGGACGAAGGCAGGCTCCACCACGCCATGGTCTCGATGGCGAAGATGAACAACGTCGACGTCGCGCTCCGCATCGCGCGCGAGGCCCGCGACTTGCTCGGCGCGAACGGCATCGTCGACGACTACGCGTCGATGCGACACATGGTGAACCTCGAGACGGTGCGGACGTACGAGGGAACGCACGACGTCCACACGCTGATCCTCGGCGAGCACATCACCGGGATGCGGGCCCTCTGACCTTTCACGTCTGCGCACGGACGCTCGACCGGATCGAGTGGGCGCAGGTGGTGGAGCGCGTACGCGCGCACGCGCGAACGCCGCGAGGACGCGCGCGCTGCGCGGACGAGGGCGGCCTGTTCGAGACGGAGTCCGGCGAGGCGCGCGCGCGCCTCGCCGAGACGAGCGAAGCGCGCCGGCTCGTCGAAGGCCCTGGGCCTGCGCCGCTCGGAGGCGTCCCCGAGCTCGCCTCCGTGCTGCGGCGCCTCGGCAAGAGCGGCCTCCTCTCTGCGCAGGAGCTCGGCGACGTCGCGTCCGCTCTGTCGGCATTCCGCGCCGTCCGCGACTTCTTCGCGAGGCAAGGGGCCGGCGCACCGCGCCTGGCGGCCATCGCCGAGACGCTCACTCCGCTCGACGAGCTCGCGCGCGAGATCCGGTCGACCTTCGACGCCGAGGGCGAAGTCCGCGACGCCGCATCTCCCACACTCGCGCAGGCGCGCGCGAGCGCGCACCAGCTCGCGGCCGAGGCGCAGCGTCGCGTCGAGGCGCTCCTCCGGGATCCCGCGGTCGCACCGAGCCTGTCGGACGACTACGTGACCGTTCGCGCCGCTCGCCGGGTCCTGCCCGTTCGCGCCGACGCTCGCGGACGCATACGAGGCATCGTACACGACGCCTCGGCGTCGGGAGGAACGCTGTTCATCGAGCCGGAGACGCTGGTCGATCTCAACAACCGGCTGAAGAGCGCGGAGCTCGAGGTGCAGCGCGAGACGCTGCGGATCTTGCGTGAGCTGTCGGGCCGCGCCGCCGCTGCGCTCCCCGCGATCGAGGCCAACCTCGCGACGCTCGAGCACATCGACCTCGCTTTCGCGCGCGGTCTGCTGTCGCGCGAGATGCGAGCGACCGAGCCGGAGGTCGGCGAGGAGAACTCGTTTCGGCTCCCGCAGCTTCGCCACCCGCTGCTCTCGCCGGAGTGCGCCGTGGCGAACGACGTGCGCCTCGACGGCAGCACGCACGTGCTGGTGCTCTCGGGACCGAACGCCGGCGGAAAGACCGTGCTCATGAAGGCGGTGGCGCTCGCCGCGCTGTTCGTTCGATCCGGGCTGCACGTCGCCGCCGCGCCCGGCGCTCGTGTCGATCTCGTGGACGCGGTGCTCGCCGACATCGGTGACGAACAGAGCCTGCACGAGAGTCTGTCGACGTTCTCGGCGCACGTCGCGAATCTCGCGAGCGTACTCGCGACAGCGTCACCTCGATCGCTCGTCGTGCTCGACGAGATCGGTGCAGGGACCGACCCGAGCGAGGGTGCGGCCCTCGCACAGGCGATCCTCGAATGTCTCGCGGATACCGGGGCGCGCGTCCTCGCGACGACGCACTTCAACCTCCTGAAGGAGATGGCCGGCGTCGACGAGCGATTTCTCAACGCGAGCTTCGAGTTCGATCCGCAGACGCTGGCGCCGACGTATCGGTTGCGGATCGGCATCGCGGGCGTCTCGTCGGCAATGGCCGTGGCGGCGCGCATGGGCATCGGTCCGGACGTCCTCGACCGCGCGAACGGCCTTCTCGATCGCGAGGATCGGCGCCTCGATCGGCTCCTCAGCGAGCTCGCCGCCAGTCGTACGAGCCTCGAGACCGAGCTGCGTGAGGCGCGCCGGCTTCGCACCGAGTCGGAGGCGACGCGCGCGGAGTACGGCGCGAAGCTCGCGCAGCTCCAGGCGCGGAGAGACACGCTCTACCGGGACATGCGGCAGGATCTCGACCGCGCGTTCCGGGACGCGCACGCGCAGGTCGCGGCCGTGATTCGCGACCTGCAACGCGGCGGGGGAGCCCGCGAGGCGGCACGGGCACGCGAGCGGCTGCACGCAGTCGCACACGAGGCGCAGCAGACGGCCGCCGCGTCGGGCGCGACCTCGAACGAGACCGAGCCGCTCGATCCGATCGACTGGCGTCGCGCACGGACAGGCGACGCGGTCCGCGTTCGCGGCGGCGCCTGCGGCGTCCTGGTCGCGTTGCCGGATCGCCGCGGTCGCGCGCTCGTGCAGGTGGGCAGCGCGCGGCTGCTGGTTCCCGCCACGCAGCTCGCCGCGACCGCGAACGCGGCTCCCGGCCCCCGCAGCGCCGACTCCCTCGCGCCGCTCGCCGAGGATCGCGACGAGGCCGTTCTCCACCCCGTCGGGACGCGCCTCGACCTGCGCGGCCTGCGCGTCGGCGAGGCGGTCGACCGCGTGAACGAGGCGCTCGATCACGCGGCCGTGCGCGGCCAGAGCGCCCTCGTCCTGATCCACGGCCTCGGCACCGGCGTCCTGCGTGACGCCATCCGCCGGCACCTTGCATCCTCGCCCTACGTTCGGCGCTACGCAGCCGCCGCGCAGGAAGACGGCGGCGAGGGCGTGACGCTCGTGCGTCTCGATGCCTGACGGCGGCCTCCGCGCCCTGCGCCTCCCATGGGGATCCGAACGAACCGCGTGACTCAAGCGCTTCGCGCGGGGGGCCGATTCGCAAGTGTCCGAGCTCGCCGCTCCGGCGAGCGAGCGCGGTGCACCCAGAGGCACGGATGGGCGAACCCGGAGAGAGCGCGCCGCCGCGTCCCGCGTCGCGGACGCCCGCGGCGCCTCCCGATGGCCAGCGAATCGAGACTGCCCTGCTCGGGCTCGCGCGGATCTTCGCCGTCGTTCCGCTCTATCCCGCGACACACGGCCTGTCGCAGAGTGTGGGCCGGCAGTTCCTCACCGAGATGCATGCCGTGGTCCCGGAGAGATCGGCTCTCGCGCTCGAGGTTCATCGGGAGGGTCTGCGCGTCGCGGGACGCGCCATCGCGTGCACGCAGCCGCAGGTGCGGCGCATCCATCACGATCTCCTCTCGCTCGGGATCGCACGCGTCGAGATCTGCGCGGAAGCGACTCCGACCGAGCTACACCGATTCGCAACCGCCATTCTCGAGGCGCGCCGTAGCACCGGCGCCGCGCACGGCTTGCGCCAGCTCGAGCTCCGGGAGCTCCCCGAGTCGACGCGTGTGATGCAGCGCGAGTTCGGCCGCCGAAGTGTCGAGCCAGCCGGTGAGGGTCAGGCGCGCGAGGCGACGGAGCGCGTCCTCGAAGGCTCCGCGGCCGAGCGAGAGGACGATGGCGCGGCGGGGCTTCGCAGCGCCCTCGATCACCTCTTCGGAAACGTGATCGAGACGCTCGGAGCGCAGCGGACGGCGCCCGCCGGCGGCCAGCCGTTCGCACGCTCTCTCGAAGCGGTGCTCGATCTCGGAGTCCATGCCCTGCGCCACGCGATCGACGAGATCGGCTCCGTTTCGGCCGATCCGGCCGCACTACGGGCGATCTTCACCGCGGCCGAGAAGGCGCTCGCGATCTCCGACGATGCAGCCTCGGTCGAGATTCTCGTCGCCGTCCTCGCGCGCGCCTCGAGCGACCTGCCCGGCGAGGAGGCGGCACCCGGCGCCGACGCCACGGAGTACGGGCTCTCGATCGAGGCGCTTCGCCGTGAGATCGCCGGCTACGGCGGCCAGGCGCCGGAGATGTCGCACGTCGCGCCGGGCGATCGGCGCGAAGAGCTCTCGATCCTCGTTCATCTCCTGCTCGCGAGCCCTCCGGAAGCCGTCCAAGGCGCGATCGACGAGCGTCTCTCGAGGCTCTTCGCGGAGCCGCTCTCCCCGGTCGAACGTTCGCTGCTCGTGGAGGCCGTTCGAGACCTCGCGGAGCATGCCGACCTCGTCTCGCTCGATGCCGCGCTTCCCGCGTTGTCTCGCGCGCTTCGCAGCTCACCGGATCGGGGCCTTCTCGGATCGGTGTGGCGTGAGCTCGCCACGCGCACGGAGGGCCGCGTGTTCGATGCCCTCTGGCCCCATCTCGTGAACGACCTACTGCTCGGGATCGGGGACGACGCAGCGCGCAGAGATCTCCTGGCCTCCGTGGGACGCACGAGCGACGTCGGCCGCGCCCACGAGCTCGCACGGCTCGCGCGACTCGAAGCCGTACGAACGCAGAGCTTCGCCGCCGACCTCTTCGATCCGCCTCCGGCAGCGCTGTTCCCGATCTTTGCCGATCTCCTCGCACGTGAGGGAGGAAGGCTCGCCGAGCTCGTGCTACGCGGCCTGCAGCGGAATCCGCCGCGCTGGCGAGGCGCCGAGGCGCTCGCGACCTTTGCAAGCGTCACACCCGCGTGCCGCGCGCTCCTCTACGCACTTCTGCGCGAGGGCGCGCTCGAGGACGCGTCGCCGCGCCTCACGCAGCAGGCGGGGCGAATTCTCGCGAACGCGCTGTCCGAGCTTCCCAGCCGCGACGTTGGCGCCGCGTGGGTGCCACGTGCGATCGAGACGATCGGCTCCCTCGGAAGCCCCGGTGATCGCCTTCTCCTGCGCGAGATCCGGCGCGGCTTTCGCGCGTGGCCGTGGCGGCGCTGGCCCGCCACGTGCCGACATGCGGCGAGCATCGCACTGCACGCCCACTCCGACTCCCGTACCGAGCACAAGGAGAGCGTCGATGTCTGACCCGTCTCGCGCCGAAGACCTCGTCTCGGGTCTTTGCAGTGGGCTTCGACACCGCATGCTCTACTTCGAAGGACATCCCGAGGTTCGTACCTGCAGCGACCAGGTGGCTCGGGCCCTCCACGCGCTGCTCGGCGAGAGCGGCAAGGACCTGTTCTTCCTCGGAGCGGCGCACGGCCGGCTGCTCCACGAGGGGCGCTACCTGATCGGCTCGACGATCCTCGGCCGGCGTCTCGTCGAGCTGCTGCAGCGTCTCCACAGCGGGGGCCTGCTGCTTCGCGCCGGCCTCGAAGCCGCGGAGGTCGCCGCGCTATTCGAGGTCTCGGTCCTCACGCGAGGCCCGACGGAGGGCCTCGAGGCCTCGCGCGCGCTCCTTCGCGAGCGCAACGTGCGTCACATCGAGCTCTCTCCGCCTTACGAGGACGTCGGCTGGTTCGGACAGTTCCTCTACGACCGCGACGAGGGCGGCGGTGTTCCGGCGGGCGGCGACGCCGAGCTGGCGCCGATCTACCAGTCGCTCTTCGACACGGTCGACGTGACGCATGGACGTGCGGCGTCCGGAACGCAGATCGACGTCGACGGCGCACGCGGCACCATCGAACGCCTGCTCGGCGCAGCGAACGGAAGCTTTACCGACATCCTTCGGCTCGTCCGGTATCCCGACTACGATGCATACACCGTCGGGCACTCCGTTCGCGTGGCGCTGCTCTCGGTGATGGTCGGGCAGCGGCTCGGAGCAGAGCCCGACTTCCTGATCGAGCTGGGCGCAGCCGGACTCCTCCACGACGTCGGAAAGGCGCGGATCCCGGAGGCGATCCTCTACAAGACCGGACCTCTCGACGCGGACGAGCGCCGCACCGTCTCGCAGCATGCCCGGCTCGGCGCACAGATCCTTCTCGAGCAGCGCGGGGCGAGCCCGCTCGCCGTCGCCGCCGCATTCGGGCATCACCTGCGTAACGATCGCCGTGGATACCCCGAGACACGACCGTGGGCCGTCTCGCACCGTGTCACGTCGCTGATTCAGGTCTGCGACGTCTTCGAGGCGCTGACGGCCGTACGCCCCTACAAGCCGGCGCTCACGCCGCGGTGCGCGTACGAGATCATGCTCTCCGAGAGCGGGAGCTACGATCCGGGCGCGCTCCGTGCGTTCGTGTCCGCGCTCGGCCTCTACCCGCCGGGCAGCCGAGTCCAGCTCTCGGGCGGAGAGCGTGCACTCGTCCTCGCGGCCGGCGACGATCTCGCGCGCCCGCTCGTTCAGATCACGCATGCGGCGAGCGGAGACGAGATTCCCGTGGCGGACCGCCCCGTCCTCGATCTCGGCTCTCCGCAGGCCGCGCGCATCAGCGTGGCGAACCTCCTGCTCGAAAGTCGCGCTGCCGCCTGAAGGTCGTCGCTCAGCCGAGCGACCGAGCGATGCAGTCGGCGGCGCGAACACCCGACGCAATGGCATCGTCGAGGCGCGGGCCGCAGAGGTGGTCGCCCGCGAGAGCCAGCCTGCGCCCGGCGGCGAGCTGCGCGGCTTCGACCCTGCGAAGGCGCGCCAGCGCGCGGTAGTGCCCGACGTCGAATCGGGCGCGACCCTCGGGATGGCGAACGATGCACGATGCCTCGATCTCACGCAGGGCTCCCGGGGCAAGCCGCTCGATCGCAGCGCCGAGCCGCCGTCGCACGGCGTCGTCGCTCATCGAGGCGGCCTCCTGCGCGAACTCGTCCGACGCGACGGCTACGAAGCGACGACCTGCGAGCGGCTGCGCGCTGCCGCCCTCGCGCTGGACCGCGCGAAGCACGCACCCGGGTGCAGCGTCGACGATGCGGCGTGGACCATGGCTGGCACTCGATCGCGTCACGAAGACCGCACT
>JADLGR010000259.1 GCA_020849175.1 Deltaproteobacteria bacterium | reverse complement strand
AGTCGGCGTAGTCGTCGAACGGGCCTCCCCGCGCGGACCACTCCGCGATCGCGTGCTCGATCATCCCGGTGACTTCGCGGCGAGCTCGTCCTCGAGCCGCCGCAGCGTGATGCCCCGCGCGCGAGAGACGGCAGCGTGCTGCTCGCCGAGCGCCGGGCGCAGTCCACGCCGCCCCGAGACGAGCCGCTCGCTTCTCGCGTCCGCATCGCGCCCGCGCAGGAAGAGCAGCGCAGTGCGCGAAAGAAATGAGAATGTCAAGGAGCCGTACCAATGGGTCGCCGGCTGCCGACTGCGGGCCGCGGAGGGCTTCCCTTTGGCACCCCACCGCCCGCGCCGCTATACAGTTAACGTGAGCTGGCAAACACGGACCCGAGCGGCCCGCCGAGGTGCGGCGGTACGCGCCGGCGAGGACGAGGACCTCTCGATCGCCGAGGTGTGCTCGCGCCTCGATCTCTCGCCGCGGACCGTCCGCTACTACGAGGAGCTGGGTCTGCTGCCGGGCGTTCGGCGCCGGACGGGCGGACGGCGGGTCTACGGCGCCGACGAGATCGAGCGGCTGCGCTTCGTCCAGCGTCTGAAGGCTCTCGGCCTCTCGCTGGCGGAGATCCGCGACCTCAATGCGGTGCACGCGATCGCGGGGTCGACGCGCGCGATGCTCGCTCACCTCGACGCGCTGCTCGGCCGAAGGCTCGAGGAGGTCGCGGCGCGGATGGAAGAGCTCGCGCGCCTGCGCGACGAGATCGAGAAGTACCGCGGGCGGGTGACGAGCCGCCTCGGCGCTCTCGGCGCCGGCCACAGGAGGGAGCGATGACGACGGCCGCTGCGAAGGTCACCTCCCTCCACGCTCCGCCGTCGCGGGTCCGGATCGTCACGGCGGCGTCGCTGTTCGACGGCCACGACGCGTCGATCAACATCATTCGCCGCGTTCTCCAGCGCCTCGGCGCCGAGATCATCCACCTCGGACACGACCGATCGGTCGAGGAGATCGTCGAGGCGGTAGTGCAGGAGGATGCGCACGCGGTCGCGATCTCGTCGTACCAGGGAGGGCACGTCGAGTTCTTCACGTATCTCATCGAACGGCTGCGGGCGCTCGGCTGCGGTCACGTCCGCGTCTACGGTGGGGGCGGCGGCGTGATCGTCCCCGACGAGATGGCGCTTCTGCACGAGCGCGGCGTCGCGCGGATCTTCAGCCCCGACGATGGCCGGCGCCTCGGCCTCGAAGGGATGGGCCGGATCATCATCGACGAGTGCACGCGCCGAACGATCGAGCGCGTCGACGGTGAGCTGGATCGGCTCTCGCCGTCCGATCCCGTGCCGGTGGCGCGACTCATCACGTGGCTGGAAGAGGAGGGGACCGAGGGCGGTCCGGCCGCGGCGCGGGTGCGGGCTGCGCTCACCGCACGCCGAACGAAGCCGCCGGCGCCCGTGATCGGCTTCACCGGGACGGGCGGGGCCGGAAAGTCGAGCGTGGTCGACGAGATCGTGCGACGCATGCGCCGTGCGCACCCCGAGCTCGCGATCGCGTGCCTGCTCGTCGATCCGACGCGGCGCCGCTCGGGCGGTGCGCTCCTCGGTGACCGCATTCGCATGAATGCGATCCACGGCCCTGGGATCTTCGTGCGATCGTTCGCGACGCGGCAGGCGAACCTCGCGCTCTCGGCAGCGGTGCGTGACGCCATCGCCGTGCTGCAGGCCGCAGGCTTTCATCGCGTGCTGATCGAGACCGCCGGCATCGGCCAGAGCGACTCGGAGATCGTCGACCTCGCGGACGTCTCGGTCTACGTTATGACGCCCGAGTACGGCGCACCGTCACAGCTCGAGAAGATCGACATGCTCGAGCTCGCCGACTTCGTGGTCCTCAACAAGAGCGATCGCGCCGGTGCGGTCGATGCGCTGCGTGACGTCCGCAAGCAGTGGCGCCGCAACCACGGCGCGGCCACCGCACCGGACGCTGCGCTGCCGGTGTTCGCGACCATCGCCAGCCGCTTCTGCGATCCCGGTGTCGACCGGCTGCACGCGGCGATCGAGGCGCGCCTGGCAGGCGAGGCGGTGAGCGATGCGGCAGGCGATGCGAAGATTGGGCAGGTCGTCCCGCTACTTCCGGACGCGCGCCGCCGCTATCTCGCGGAGATCGCCGGCGCGGTCCGGTCGTACCGCGACGAGACCGAGGCCGTGGCCGAGCAGGCGGGGCAGGTGCAGGCGCTCGCGCGCGCGCTCTGCGTGCTGGGCGACCGAGCGCCGGACGAGCTTCGCCCCTACGGCAGCGCGGTGCGCGGCGCCGCTGCGGAGCCCGCCGTGCTGGCGCTGCGCGAGCGGTACGACGCCGCGCTCGCCGCGCTCCCGGAGAGCGATCGCGCGGCCCTCGCCGACTGGCCCGCTCTGGTTGCGCGCTACGCGGCACCCTCGCAGGAGTACGTCGTTCGTGACCGCGCGATCCTCGTCACGAACGAGGTCGAGACACTCTCGGGAGTGAAGCTCCCGAAGGTCGCGCTCCCGCGCACGCGCGACTGGAGCGAGCTCACGCGGTACTTCCGGCGCGAGAACGTGCCGGGAGCGTTCCCGTTCACGGCGGGAGTCTTCCCCTTCCGCCGCGAGAGCGAGGACCCGACGCGGATGTTCGCGGGAGAGGGGACGCCCGAGCGGACGAACCGCCGCTTCCACCTGCTCGCCGCGAAGGCGCGTGGTGCACGCCTCTCGACGGCCTTCGACAGCGTGACGCTCTACGGCCGGGATCCGGATGAGCGGCCCGACGTCTACGGGAAGGTCGGGAACTCGGGCGTCTCGGTGTGCTGCCTCGACGACGCGAAGAAGCTCTACTCGGGCTTCGATCTGTGCGCGCCAGACACCTCGGTGTCGATGACGATCAACGGCCCCGCACCCGTGGTGCTGGCGTTCTTCTTGAACGCCGCGATCGATCAGGGCGTCGAGCGGCATCTGCGAGAGACCGGGAAGCTCGACGTGGTGCGGGCGGGTTTCGTCCGGCGAGGGCTTCCGGCGTACGAGGGTGAGCTGCCGCCGGGACACACCGGCCTCGGTCTCGGGCTGCTCGGAATCTCGGGCGACGAGGCGACGGACGCAGAGACCTACGAAAGGATTCGCGCGGACGTGCTCGCGAACGTTCGCGGCACCGTGCAGGCCGACATCCTCAAGGAGGACCAGGCGCAGAACACCTGCATCTTCTCGACCGAGTTCGGTCTGCGAATGATGGGTGACATCCAGGAGTTCTTCGTCGCGAACGCGGTGCGCAGCTTCTATTCGGTGTCGGTCTCGGGCTATCACATTGCCGAGGCCGGAGCGAATCCGATCACGCAGCTCGCCTTCACGCTCGCGAACGCCTTCACCTACTGCGAGGCGTGGCTCGCGCGCGGCATGGCCATCGACGACTTTGCGCCGAACCTCTCGTTCTTCTTCAGCAACGGTCTCGACGCCGAGTTCTCGGTGATCGGCCGCGTGGCGCGGCGGATCTGGGCCGTCGCGATGCGCGAGCGCTACGGCGCGTCCGAGCGCAGCCAGAAGCTCAAGTATCACGTCCAGACGTCGGGCCGCTCGCTCCACGCGCAGGAGATGGCGTTCAACGACATTCGAACCACGCTCCAGGCGCTGACCGCTCTACAGGACCAGTGCAACAGCCTCCATACCAACGCCTACGACGAAGCCGTGACGACGCCGACGGAGGAGTCGGTGCGCCGGGCGCTGGCGATCCAGCTCATCATCCAGCGCGAGCTCGGACTCTCGAAGAACGAGAACCCGCTGCAAGGCTCCTACCTCGTGGAGATCCTCTCGGAGCGCGTCGAGGAGGCGGTCCTGTCCGAGTTCGAGCGGATCTCGGAGCGCGGAGGCGTCCTTGGCGCGATGGAGACGCTCTACCAGCGCGGCCGGATCCAGGACGAGAGCCTCCACTACGAGACGCTCAAGCACTCGGGAGAGCTGCCGGTGATCGGCGTCAACACCTTCGAGAGCGAGAGCGGAGGCGCGCCGCCAGCGGCGCCCGAGCTCATGCGATCGAGCGAGGCGGAGAAGCGCGCACAGCTCGCGACGCGCGACGCGCTCCACCGTCGCCACGCCGAACGCGCACCGGCCGCGCTCGCTCGCTTGCAAGAGGTGGCCCGCGCCGGCGGCAACGTCTTCGCCGAGCTGATGCAGACCGTGAAGGTCGCGAGCCTCGGCCAGATCACGACGGCGCTCTTCGAGGTCGGCGGGCAGTACCGGAGATCGATGTAGGGCTGCGGCAGGGCTACCGTCGGCGAGACCCGGCGCGCTCCGGGGCGCAGGGCGCCCGGGGCGATCACGGCAGACGAGGAGACCGGAGATGAGCAACGATCCGCGGGCGGCCGACCTCGCCGCATGGCGGCGGCTCGCCGCGAAGGAGCTCGGCGGCGAGGATCCTGACCGCCTCGTGTGGGAGACGGCCGAGGGGATCGCGGTGCGGCCCCTCTACACCGCGGCAGATCTCGACGGGCTCACGAACCTCGATGGCCTGCCGGGCGAGTTCCCGTACCGGCGTGGTCCGCGCGCGACCATGTACGCCAACCGGCCGTGGACGATTCGCCAGTACGCCGGCTACTCGACCGCCGAGGAGTCGAATGCCTTCTACCGGCGCAACCTCGCTGCGGGCCAGATGGGTCTGTCGGTCGCGTTCGATCTCGCGACGCACCGTGGCTACGACTCCGACCACCCGCGGGTCGAGGGCGACGTCGGCAAGGCGGGCGTCGCGATCGACTCGGCCGAGGACATGAAGATCCTCTTCGACGGGATCCCGCTCGACCAGATGTCGGTGTCGATGACGATGAACGGTGCGGTCCTGCCCGTTCTCGCCTGCTTCATCGTCGCTGGCGAAGAGCAGGGCGTTCCGCCCGAGAAGCTGACCGGGACGATCCAGAACGACATCTTGAAGGAGTTCATGGTCCGCAACACGTACATCTATCCACCAGCGCCGAGCATGCGGATCGTCGCCGACGTGATCGAGTACACGGCGCGGTTCATGCCGAAGTTCAACTCGATCTCGATCAGCGGCTACCACATGCAGGAGGCCGGAGCGAACGCCGTGCTCGAGCTCGGCTTCACGCTGGCCGACGGGCTCGAGTACGTGCGGGCGGCGCTCTCGAAGGGTCTCGACGTCGATGCCTTCGCCGGACGGCTCTCCTTCTTCTGGGCCATCGGGATGAACTTCTACATGGAGATCGCCAAGATGCGGGCCGGCCGCCAGCTCTGGGCGGAGCTCATGCAGCCCTTCGGGCCGAAGAAGCCGGCGTCGTCGATGCTGCGAACGCACTGCCAGACGTCGGGCTGGAGCCTGACCGAGCAGGACCCGATGAACAACGTGATCCGGACGACGATCGAGGCCATGGCCGCGGTCTTCGGCGGCACGCAGTCGCTGCACACCAACGCCATGGACGAGGCGGTCGGGCTGCCGACGGACCATACGGCACGGACCGCGCGCAACACGCAGCTCATTCTCGCCGAGGAGAGCGGCATCCCGCACGTCGTCGACCCCTGGGGCGGCTCGTACTTCATGGAGTCCTTGACGGCGAGCATCGCGGCCGAGGCTCGTGCGCTGATCGACGAGGTCGAGGCGATGGGCGGCATGACGAAGGCGATCGAGGCCGGCATGCCGAAGCTGCGGATCGAGGAGTGCGCGACGCGCCGGCAGGCGCGGATCGATCGCGGCGACGACGTGATCGTCGGCGTCAACAAGTACCGACTCGCGAGCGAGCAGCCGATCGACGTTCGCGACATCGACAACACCGCAGTGCGCGAGGCGCAGATCGCCCGTCTGCGAACGATCCGCACGACGCGGGACGGCGCGGCAGTCGAGCGAAGCCTCGCGCGGCTCGCCGAGCTCGCGAAGAGCGGGCAGGGCAACCTGCTCGAGGCCGCTGTCGAGGCGGCGCGAGCGCGTGCGACCGTCGGCGAGATCTCCGAAGCGCTGGAGCGGGTCTACACGCGCCACCGCGCGGAGATCCGAACGGTGGCGGGGGTGTACGGCAGCGTGTACCGCGGAGACGAATCCTTCGAGAAGGTGCGCCGTGACGTTGCGGCCTTCGCCGCCGAAGAAGGGCGGCGTCCGCGCATCCTGGTGGTGAAGCTCGGACAGGACGGGCACGACCGCGGCATGAAGGTGATCGCGACGGCTTTTGCCGACCTCGGCTTCGATGTGGACGTCGGGCCGTTGTTTCAGATCCCGTCGGAGGCCGCGCGGCAGGCGATCGAGAACGACGTCCACGTGGTCGGCGTCTCGAGCCAGGCCGCCGGCCACCGAACGCTCGTACCGCAGCTCATCGCCGAGCTGCGAGCGCAGGGCGCGCCGGAGATCGTCGTGGTGGTGGGCGGCGTGGTTCCGCCGAAGGACTACGACTTCCTCGAGCAGGCCGGCGCCGCGGCAGTCTTCGGGCCCGGAACACCGGTGCCGGAGGCGGCCACGCAGGTGCTGGCGGCCATCCGCGCGCGGCGGGGATGAAGACCGCGCCTGCGAGCGTGCAGTCGCTGTGCGAAGGGGTGCGCGCGGGAGACCGGCGCACGGTCGCGAAGACCATCACGCTCCTCGAGAGCACGCGACCCGACCGCGCAGCGCTCGGGCAGGCGGTGCTCGAGGCCCTCGTTCCCGATACCGGGAACGCGATTCGCGCGGGGATCACGGGAACGCCCGGCGTCGGCAAGAGCACGTTCATCGAGGCCCTCGGCCTGCACCTCGTCGAACGAGGACTGCGCGTGGCCGTGCTGGCCGTCGATCCCAGCAGCCCGGTGACGGGCGGGAGCATCCTCGGCGACAAGACGCGCATGGAGCGCCTTGCCCGCGAGGAGCGAGCATTCATCCGACCCTCGCCGTCGGGAGGTTCGCTCGGCGGCGTCGCGCAGCGAACGCGAGAGGCGATGCTGGTGTGCGAGGCTGCGGGCTTCGACGTCGTGCTGATCGAGACGGTCGGCATCGGCCAGAGCGAGGTGAGCGTCGCGTCGATGGTCGACTTCTTTCTCGTCCTCTTGCAGCCGGGCGCGGGCGACGAGCTGCAGGGAATCAAGAAGGGCGTTCTCGAGCTTGCCGACGGCCTCGTCGTCAACAAGGCCGACGACGATCAGCGCGCGGCTGCCGAGCGCACGCGCTCGGAGTACGCGCGCGCCATGGCCCTGCTGCGGCCGGCCTCGCCGAGCTGGGAGCTGCCGGTGCTCGCTGCGAGCGCTCGCACGGGCGCAGGCATCGACGCCGTCTGGGACACGGTGCTGGCGCACCGGAAGGCGCTCACGGCATCGGGAGAGCTCGACGCGCGGCGCCGGCATCAGGCCCTCGCGTGGATGTGGAGCCTCGTCGACGAAGGTCTTCGCAGCGCCTTCCGATCCCACCCGGCGGTCGCCGCGGCGATCGGTGCGCTCGAGCGTGAAGTCGAGGCGCAGAAGGCGACGCCGGCGGCCGCTGCACGACGCCTGCTCACTGCCTTCCTCGAAGTGTGACGCACTTCACTCAGGCAGCCGTCCGGCCGATGGGAGAGCGACACGCGGGGCGTTCGCGCCCCGCCAAGGGGCCCCGGAGCGAACGATGGTCCAGATCAACATGGCGGCGCGGGAGATCACGGCCAAGCTCGTCTACTACGGGCCGGCCCTCTCCGGGAAGACCACGAATCTCCAGCAGCTCCACGCGCTCCTCGACCCCGCTGCGCGTGGCAAGATGGTCACGCTCGACACGGCCGACGACCGCACGCTCTACTTCGACTTCCTGCCGATCCAGTTCGGCACCGACGGCGGCTTCGCGATCAAGCTCAAGCTCTTCACCGTTCCCGGACAGGTGATGCACAAGTCGACGCGCAAGGTCGTGCTCGCCGGTGCGGACGCAGTGGCCTTCATCGCCGATTCGCAGCGCGCGTCGGCGAGTGCCAACGCGTACTCGTGGCGCGACATGGAGGCGAATCTGCGGTCGAACGGAGTCGACTTCGAGAAGATCCCGAAGGTGGTCCAGTTCAACAAGCGCGACCTGCCCGACGTCAAGCCACTCGAGGACATCCGCGCGGCGTGGAAGGACGTTCCAACGTATCCGGCCGTCGCGATCCGCGGTGAGGGCGTCGTCGAGACGTTTCGCGAGCTCCTGCGACGCCTGCACCGGCAGCTCGACGAGAAGCACGCCTTCGCCGAGAACTTCGGAGTGTCGGAAGACGACTTCGTCGGATCGGTCCTCGAGCCCCTTCGCTCGCGTTGACACGCCAGTCAGCACCGGTACCCTAACGACTGGCTCCTTACCTGCGCCGGCACGCGCCCGCCGGACATCCGACGCGGTCCTCGTCCGGGGCTCCTGCCCGGAGTGAGGACGCCGCCGGGGAGGGTCCTCGCGAGCATGGCTGCCGAGCAACGTTCCGCGAATCCGGCGCACCGTGAGGCCCTCGTTCACGCGTCGGATGTCCTCGTTCCGATCGAGGTCGCGATCGACGAGATTCAGCAGGGGCGCATGGTGATCCTCGTCGACGACGAGGACCGCGAGAACGAGGGCGACCTGTGCATGGCCGCCGAGGCCGCGACGCCCGAGGCGATCAACTTCATGGTCCGCTTCGGGCGCGGTCTCGTGTGTCTGTCGCTCACCGAAGAGCGGCTCCATCAGCTCCGGCTGCACATGATGGTGCAGGACCAGGAGAACACGTCGCCGTACGGAACCGCCTTCACGGTCTCGATCGAGGCGCGCGAGGGCGTTACGACCGGCATCTCTGCAGCGGACCGGGCGAAGACGATCCTCACCGCGATCCGTGACGATGCGCGACCGTCGGACCTCGTCCGTCCCGGACACATCTTTCCGCTGCGTGCACGCGACGGCGGCGTGCTGCGGCGAACGGGCCAGACCGAGGGATCGGTCGACCTCGCGCGGCTCGCCGGCCTTCGCCCGGCGGGCGTCATCTGCGAGATCATGAACGACGACGGGACGATGGCGCGAATGCCCGATCTGGTGGTCTTCGCGCGCCAGCACGGCCTCAAGATCTGCACCATCGCCGACCTCATCCAGTACCGCCTGCGCAACGAGAAGCTCGTTCGCCGCGGCGCCGAGGCGATCGTTCCGACGCGCGCCGGCGGCGAGATGCGCGCGATCGTCTACGAGAACGACATCGACCACGTCGACCACGTGGCGCTCGTGAAGGGCGAGATCCGCCCCGACGACGCCGTGCTGGTTCGCGTGCACAGCGAGTGCCTGACGGGCGACGCTTTCGGCTCGCTGCGCTGCGACTGCGGCGAGCAGCTCGATGCGGCGATGAAGCTCATCCAGGAGGAAGGCCGGGGGATCATCCTCTACATGCGGCAGGAGGGCCGCGGCATCGGCCTCAAGAACAAGATCCGGGCCTACGCGCTACAGGACGACGAAGGCCTCGACACCGTGCAGGCGAATCAGCGGCTCGGCTTCCCGCCCGACCTGCGCGACTACGGCGTCGGCGCGCAGATCCTCGTCGACCTCGGCGTTCGCAAGATGCGGCTGCTCACGAACAACCCGGGAAAGCGCGCCGGCATCGAAGGCTACGGACTCCACATCGTCGAGCGCGTTCCGCTCGAGATCCAGCCGAATGCGAGAAACCTCGACTACTTGCGCACCAAGAAGGAGAAGCTGGGGCACGTGCTGCACCTCATGAGCTGAGGCGCGGCGCCGGGCGCCAGGGAGCAAGATGTTCGATTCCATCGAGACGGTTCAGCGCAATCTGGGCGAGCAGGGCTACATCTGCGGCAAGAACATCGCCACGGTGGTGTATCTCGCGCATCGACTCGAGAAGCCCGTCCTCGTCGAAGGGCCTGCGGGAGTCGGTAAGACCGAGCTGGCGAAGGTCGTCGCCGAGGCGACGGGTCGCCCGCTGATCCGCCTCCAGTGCTACGAGGGCCTCGACGAGGCCAAGGCGCTCTACGAGTGGGAGTACTCGAAGCAGCTCCTCTATACGCAGATCCTCAAGGAGAAGTTCAGCGAGGCGATGGCCGGCGCGAAGACGCTGCGCGAGGCTGCGGAACGCATCGGCGCCGAGGATTCGATCTTCTTCTCCGATCGCTTCATCGTTCCGCGACCACTGCTGCGCGCCATCACGTCGCCGTCTCCGGCGCTGCTGCTGGTCGACGAGGTCGACAAATCGGATCCGGAATTCGAGGCGTTCTTGCTCGAGGTGCTGTCCGACTTCCAGGTGACGGTGCCCGAGGTCGGAACCTTCTCGGCGAAGGTCCGCCCGCTCGTCTTCCTCACGTCGAACGACGCGCGCGAGATGACCGACGCCCTGAAGCGCCGCTGTCTGCACCTGTACATCGACTTCCCGACCGAGGAGGAGGAGCTCCGCATCCTCGACGTCAAGGTGCCGGGCGTCGACCGGCGTCTTGCCGAAGACCTCGTCGGCGTGATGCAGCGCCTTCGAAAGCTCGACCTCAAGAAGACGCCGTCGATCAGCGAGACGATCGACTGGGCGCGGGCGCTTCTCGCGCTGAATGCGGCGCAGATCGACGAGGCGCTCGTGCGCGAGACGCTGAACGTCATCCTCAAGTACGAGGGCGACATCCGCAAGGCCCACAGCGAGCTGGGGCGGCTCATCGTGCGCAAGGCCGAGGCGCCGCCGAAGCCGGCCGCGCCGGCGCCTTCCGCAGCGACGCCGGCGTCCGGAGAAGCCACGCCGGGGGCGCAGCCCGTCGGTCCCGCGGCGCCCGCGCCCCCGAAGAAGGGCACGCTCCACTAGCGCCGGATCGGAACGGCGAGACCGATGCAGAAGAAGATCGTCGAGTTCACGAACCTGCTGCGCAAGAGCGGCGTGCGCGTCTCGGTGGCGGAGGCCATCGATGCGTTCCGAGCGCTCGACGAGCTCTCGCTCGACGATCGCGAGATCTTCCGCGACGCCATGCGCAGCGCGATGGTCAAGCGGTCCGACGACATCGCGACCTACGACCAGCTCTTCGACCTGTTCTGGTCGGGCTTCTACGACAACCTGCGCGGTGCGTTCGAGGGCATGAACGACGAGCTCGCGGCGCAGGGGATCGACCTCGATCAGCTCATGCGCATGCTGCAGGAGCAGCTCGAGAGCCTCGAGCCGGGGAGCCTCGATCTCTCGGACCTGGCGCGGGCGCTGCTGACCGCCGACCTCTCACAGCTCGAGAAGCTGATCCGCGAGGCCGGAGAGCAGGCGGGCATCGCGCGCATCGAGAACCTGCTGCAGATCGGCTTCTTCAGCCGTCGCATGATGGAGCGAATGAACGCCGAGGGCGCGGCGCAGGAGCTGCGCGACCTCGCGGCGCGACTCCGCGCGCAGGGGCTGTCGGACGATCAGGCCGAGGCGATCCGCGGCCTCGCGGACCGGCTGCTCGAGGCGCTGCGCCGGAGCGTTCGAAACTTCGCCGAGCGAGAGCTCCAGAAGCAGAACTACGACTACATGGAGCGCTTCCGCCGCGAGACGCTCACGGAGAAGAGCTTCTACCACCTGACCGAGGACGAGATCCGTCAGATGCGCGAGGTCGTCGCCCGACTCGCACAGCGGATCAAGAACGTGCTCTCGATCCGCCGCCGCCGCATGCAGAAGGGAAAGCTCGACCTGCACACGACGCTGCGGCGCAACATGGCGCGCGGGGGCGTCCCGTTCGAGGTGACCTTCAAGCACCGCAAGAAGGACCGCCCGAAGCTGGTGATCCTGTGCGACGTCTCGTCGTCCGTCGCCAACGTCTCGCGCTTCATGCTCCAGTTCGTCTACAGCCTGCAGGAGGCCTTCACCAGGATCCGCTCGTTCGTATTCGTCTCGGAGCTGGGCGAGGTGACGCAGGTCTTTCGCGACCACGACATCAACGATGCGATCGAGAAGGCGCTCGACGGCGGTGACGTCATCAACGTCTACACACGCTCGAACTTCGGGCAGGCGTTCCACGGGTTCTGGCAGAACCACCTCTCGGCCGTCGACAAGCGCACGACCGTGCTCGTTCTCGGCGATGCGCGCAACAACTACAACGACCCGCGCGCGTGGTGCCTGCGCGAGGTGAAGAACAAGGCCAAGAACCTCGTCTGGCTGAACCCCGAGAGCCCCGGGGCCTGGGGCTTTGGCGACAGCGTGATGGACCGTTACCTGCCGGCGTGCGACGTCGCCGAGGAGTGCCGGAACCTGCGACAGCTCGCGAAGGTGGTCGACCGGCTCGTGCTCTGAGGCGGAGCGCGAGAGGGACGCGGCGCACGCCGAGCCCGCGAAATGGAACGCCCCACCGGCGTGGCCGGCGGGGCGTTACGAGGGGGAGGGCGGTGGATCGCTGATGGGGGGTGAGAGGTTGGACATTTCGTCAGAAATGTCTCATCCACCGCCGCTCCATAAACCGTCTGTGTGTCGGAGGGCGCTCTCGCCGGGGCCCTCCGCCGTGCGCTACGAAGCCTTTCACTTGCGGAATGATCGGATTATGAACCCGCGCCGGCCGTTGTCAAACAATATTTGCGTCCGGACCGGTGCGAGAGGCATGTTTTCCTTGCGCAGCGGTCGGTTGGGACGTATTTCCGGAGCCTCTTCATGAACCCTGGTGGCAGCTTCGCGGGCGAGAGGCCGGCGCGTCGGTTTCGGATCCGAACCTACGGCTGCCAGATGAACGCCCACGACACCGAGAAGATCGCGAACCTCCTGCACCACGCCGGATTGCGACCGGCCCCGGTGGAAGAAGAAGCCGACCTGCTGGTCGTGAATACCTGCTCGGTTCGGGAGAAGGCGGCCCATCGGCTCCACACGGACCTGGGCCTGCTCCGGGCCTGGAAGCAGGCGGCGCCCGGGCGGATCGTGGGGGTCGGTGGATGCGTTGCGCAGCAGGAGGGCGATGCCCTGCTCGCACGCTTCCCGCACGTCGACTTCGTCTTCGGCACGCACAACCTTCGTCTCGTCCCGGCGATGGTCGAGGCCGCAGCCCGCGGTCACCGTGAATCCCGCACCGAGGAGACGCGCTCGCAGGAGCGCTTCGACCTGCCCGAGCGGCACCCGGAGTTCGTTGCGGCGAGCCCCGGCCGCGCCTTCGTCACGGTGATGGAAGGCTGCGACATGTTCTGCAGCTTCTGCATCGTCCCCTTGACGCGCGGGCGCGAGATCAGCCGGCCGGCCGCCGCCGTGATCGAGGAGGTGGAGCGGCTCGCGGCGAAGGGCGTGCGGGAGATCACGCTCCTCGGCCAGACGGTGAACGCGTACGGCCGGCACGATGCGGCACGCGGCCACGCCGACACCGCGGGGACGGTGCCGTTCGCGGCGCTCGTGCACCGTGTCGCGCAGGTCTCCGGCGTGGCCCGCATCCGCTACACGAGCCCTCATCCGCTCTTCTTTGGCGACGACTTGATCGAGGCTCACGGCGCACTCGAAGCCCTGTGCCCGCACGTCCATCTGCCGCTTCAGAGCGGCTCCGATGCGGTCCTTGCCCGGATGCGGCGCCGCTACCGTGCGGCCGATTACCTCGGCATCGTCGCACGGCTGCGCGCGGTCCGGCCGGACATCGCCATCACGACCGATCTCATCGTGGGGTTCCCGGGCGAGACGGATGCGGACTTCGAGGCGACGCTCGACGTCGTGCGCGCTGCGCGCTTCGTCGACGCGTACACGTTCAAGTATTCGCCGCGACCGGGAACCGCCGCGGCCAATGCCGCAGACGGCGTTGCGCCCGGGCTGGCACAGGAGCGCCTCGAGGCGCTGCAGGATCTGATGCGGGGTCTGACGCTCGAGGCCCATCGCGCCAGAGTCGGAGCGGAGACCGACGTGCTGATCGAGGGCGAGAGCCGACGCGGCAAGCAGCCGAGCGGGCGCGATCCGTGGCATCGCGTCGTCAACCTCGCTGCGCCTGCGTTCGGCGACGTTGCGGCAGGGCAGATCGTGCGTGTTCGGATCGTCGAGGCGACTCCCCACTCGCTCATCGCGGAGCTGGCAGGGCACGCGTAGCTGCACGTGCGCTGCCGGTGAAGCGGTCCGGGCAGCCGGCCGATGAGATCTCGCAGGGGGCGAGGTCGCCGCCGGGAACCCGCATGCCGCAGTTCATCCACCGCGCCGATCAGATCTCGGCCGCGCCGACCGGGTCCGTGGATCCCGTGCAGGCCGAGATCGGCGCACTCGTCGCCGAGAACCTCGAGTACATGGCGCTCCTCTCACGCTGTGCCCGTACGCTCGGCCTGTGCGCGACGCTCGACCTCGAGCCCCTGTGTGAGCGAATCGTCGAGAGCCTGTGCGTCGAGACGGGGGCCGGGACGGCGCTGCTGTGGCGCGTGGAGAGCGACGAGAGCGACGGGCTGCACCTGGCAGCCGCGTGGTCGGCGTCAGGATCCGCGCCCGACCTTCGCGCGCGGCCGCTCGTGCCGCCGGCGCACGATGCCGGGGCTTCGTGCGAGCCGGGCTGCGCGGCCGCGCTCTCGGGCGAGGGCGACAGCGCGCAGGCCGCCGCACTCACGGTCCACCTGCGCCACGAGGGGAGGCTGCTCGCGCTCGCGCGCGTCACGAATCCTGCCGGAGCCGACGGCTTCGGCGCCCGCGAGCTCGCCGCAGCCGAGCAGATCGCCGATGCGGCGGGGCCGGCGCTCTCGAACGCGCTTCGCCTGCGCGTGGCCGAGCGGCGCTCGTTTCGCGATCCGACCACGCGCACCTGCACACCTGCCTTCTTCGATGCCCTGGTGGCGACCGAGCTCGAGAAGACGCTTCGCTTCGGGCGCCAGCTCTCGCTGATCGAGGGTGTGATCGCGCCGCCGCCAGCGCCCGGCGTCTCGTCGTCCACCTCCGTGCCGCGCGCGGAGAGTGAGCGATTTCTGGAGCGGCTCCAGCAGGTCGTTCGCGGTACGGATCTGTGCGCTGCCGACGGCGACGGTCGCTTCCGGCTCCTGCTCCCCGAGACCGACGCGCTCGGCGCCGCCGTTCT
>JADLGR010000258.1 GCA_020849175.1 Deltaproteobacteria bacterium | reverse complement strand
TCCCTTCGGGTCTACACGATTGGCCATTCGACCCGAACGCTCGAAGAGCTGGTCGCGTGGCTACGGGCCTTCGACATCTCCATCGTGGTCGACATTCGGACGATTCCGCGTTCCCGGCACAACCCCCAGTTCAACGGCGACACGCTGCGCACCGACCCTCGCATGCAGTCTGTACGATACGTGCATCTGCCGAGGCTCGGCGGCCTTCGCCGGGCCCGAAGAGATTCTCCCAACTCGGGTTGGCGCAACGCGAGCTTTCGAGGCTTTGCGGACTACATGGCCAGCGAAGATTTCGAGCGGGGGCTGGAGGAGCTCCGTGCACTGGCTGTGCACGACCGAATCGCACTCATGTGCGCGGAAGCCGTTCCCTGGCGCTGCCATCGCTCGCTCGTCGCGGACGTCCTGACTGCGCGTGGCGCCTGCGTGGAGCACATTCTCGGTCTCTCGCGCTCGAGCCCGCATCACCTGACGCCCTTCGCGAAGGTCGAGGGTGCGTGCGTGCGCTATCCCGGCGAAGACGGTGCGGACGGACGGCTCGCGACCCGGCCGCCATTCCACCTCGAAGCGACCGTACGCGTGCTCCAGCGCCGGCCGGACAACGTCGTCGAGCGGTGGGACGAGGACCGCTACCTGCGCGTCCTCCCGGGTCCAGGGCAGCCCTCGCTCGTCGAGGTGGCGAACCGCGGAACGATCGACGAGCCGGAGCTTCGATTCACTCTTCTGCGCGGAGATCCGAAGCAGGCCACGAACGATCGGCTCGCGAAGACGCTCCGGAAGGTCCTCGGTCTCGATTTGGATCCGGCGCCGCTTCAGCGCCAGATCGAGGCGCACCGCACGCTGCGCCCCATCGCGCTCGCACTTCGCGGCATGCGACCGCCGCGGTTCGCCGGATGGTTCGAGGCCTTCGCGAACGTGGTGCCGTTCCAGCAGCTCAGCCTCGATGCGGGCCTTGCATCCGTCCGGCGCCTGGTCGAGCGCTTCGGCGAGCCCCTCGAGCATCACGGCCGGCAGTTCTACGCGTTTCCTTCGCCAGACGTCGTCGCCGAGGCTCGTCTGCCTGCGATTCGAGCGTGCGGCCTCAGCGCTCGGAAGGCCGAATCGCTGCGCTTCGTCGCCCGCGCAATCGCGTCGGGCGATCTCGTCGAGGACGAGATCTCGAAGATGAACACCGGCGACGCTCTTCGAACGCTCGGTGAGCTGCCGGGCATCGGCCCATGGAGCGCCGCTCTGGTGCTGCTGCGCGGTCTCGGACGCCTCGACGTGTTTCCGCCGGGGGACGTGGGCGCCGAGCGAAGGCTCGGCGCGCTGCTCCGACTGCGGTCACGAACATCGCTCGAGCGAGTGGTCCGGCGCTTCGGCGATCAGCGCGGCTACCTCTACTTCTGCGCCCTTGGAGGAAGTCTGCTGGCCAAAGGCCTCATTCGCGAGGCTCTCGGCGAGCCCATCCCACGCTAGCTGCTGCGGGCCCGCTCCGCGGCGATCGTTGCCAGCAGGTCGGCGTAGGACTTGCCGAACTTCTCGACGCCCTCCTCCTCGAGCTCGCGCGTCACCGCGTCGTAGTCGATGCCGAGGCTCTCGAGGCTTCGCAGCGCCCGGTGGGCGTCGGCGACGCCGTCGTGGATCCGAACCGCGGGCTCGCCGTGGTCGCGAAAGGCCTGCAACGTGATGGGCGGAATCGTGTTGACGGTGTCGGGCGCAATCAGGTGGTGGACGTAGTAGACGTCGGGGTACTTCGGATCCTTCGTCGAGGTCGATGCCCAGAGCGGCCGCTGGAGCCGCGCTCCCGACAGCTCGAGAGCCGCAAATCGCGGCGACCGGAAGTGCTCTTCGAAGCGCTGGTACGCAACCTTCGCGTTGGCGATACCGATCTGTCCGAGGAGGTCGCGGATCGCCGTTCGCTCTCGCTCGTCTTTGGCCTGCGCGAGCCGCGTCTCGAGTCGGCCATCGACCTTCGAGTCGACTCGGCTCACGAAGAAGCTCGCGACCGACGCCAGACGATCCACCCGGTCGCCGCGCCCCACCCGCTCCTCGAACGCGGAGAACCAGGCGTCGATGACTTCGACGTAGCGGTGCACCGAGAAGAGAAGCGTCACGTTGATGTTCACGCCTTCGGCGAGGCACTGTCGGATGGCGGGAAGCCCCTCGCGTGTGCCGGGGATCTTCACCATCACGTTCGGGCGATCGCACGCCCTCCAGAGCCGCCGAGCCTCGCCGACCGTGCCCTCGGTGTCGTGAGCCAGCTCCGGCCGAACTTCGATCGAGACGAACCCATCGCGCCCGTCCGTTCGGTCGTAGAGAGGTCGAAAGTGATCTGCAGCCTCCCGCACGTCGGCCACGGCGAGCTTCTCGAACACGGCATCCGGGGACATTCCCCGATCGCACGCACGGATCATCGCATCGTAGAGATCGGTCTGGCCGATCGCCTGGTCGAAGATCGTCGGGTTGGAGGTCATTCCGGCAAGGCCATCGCTCTCGATCATCCGATCCAGATCGCCGTCGAAGAGATCCCGGCGGATGTAATCGAGCCAGATCGATTGCCCCAGATCGCGGAGGCGGAGAAGCGGATTGTTCATGGCCCCTCCATCACTCGGCCAGGTGAGCCTCGAGCGTGATCTCGATGCTGCCCAGCGCCTTCGATACCGGACAGCCGAGCCGCGTCGCCTCGGCTTGCTTGGCGAAGGTCACCTCGTCGATGCCGGGCACCCGGGCCTCGCACACGAGATGGCTCGATCGGATCGCGAATCCACCGTCGGCCGGCTCGATCGTCACCCGCGCCTCTGCATCGATCCGCTCGGGTACGAACCCCGCTTTTCCGAGCGCCAGCGACAGCGCCATCGCAAAACATCCTGCGTGCGCTGCCGCGAGAAGCTCTTCCGGGTTAGTCCCTCCGCTCGTCTCGAAACGCGAGCCGAAGGAGTAACGCGGCTCGCAGGCCCCGCTCTCCAGGCTGAGCTTTCCGGCTCCTTCGCGAAGGCTTCCTTCCCAGCTCGCTCGCGCTCTTCTCGTCGGCATGATGAATGGTACCTCCATCGAAGAGCCGCACCGGAGCCGCTCGTTCCGCG
>JADLGR010000257.1 GCA_020849175.1 Deltaproteobacteria bacterium | reverse complement strand
TCTCCTGTGCGTTCGGCGCCGACAGCGCCGCGCGCCATCGCGCTCTCGCGCACAGCGCAGGAGTGCCGCTGCGCGAGCTCTCCCTGCCCCGTCTCGCCATCGATCTCGACCACCCCGAAGATCTCACCGCCTTTCTCGCGGGGCCCGGCGGCGGGCCGCGCACGCGCGCCCTCCTCGCGCGCATCGGAGCGGGCGATCACACGTGAGGGCGATCGCGGGTACGCCGGACGAGCTGCGGCTTCGCGCGCTGCGAGGGCTTCCGGCCATCGTCCCCGGCGACGACCTCGCCGCGCTGCTCGCGCACGCTGCGAACGATGCCGGCGTTCGCCTCTCGGGCGGCGTGCTCGTCGTGTGCCAGAAGGTCGTCTCGAAGGCCGAAGGCCGTATAGTGACACTTTCGAATGTCACTCCGTCGGATCCGGCACGACGGATCGCCACCGAAGACGGCAAGGACCCACGCCACATCGAGGTCATCCTGCGCGAGACGGCGCGTATCGTCCGCCGCGGCCCCGGCGTGCTGATCTGCGAGACGAAGCACGGCTTCGTCTGCGCCAATGCCGGCGTCGATCTGTCGAACGCGCCTGGCGAAGACGTCGCCGTCCTCCTCCCCGACGATCCCGACGCGTCTGCGCGCCGGCTGCGCGCCGCGCTCGCCGTCCCCGGAGGCGAGCCCCTGGCCGTCATCGTTTCCGACACGTTTGGACGTCCGTTCCGCGAGGGACTCGTCGACGTCGCGCTCGGCTGTGCGGGCATCGCTCCGATCGACGACCTGCGCGGCGAGAAGGACCTCGTGGGCCGCACGCTCTCGGTGACCGCAATGGCGAGCGCCGACCAGCTCGCCGCCGCCGCAGGCCTGCTCATGGTGAAGGACTCGGGAACACCGGCCGTCTGGATCGAAGGCGTCGCGCCACGGGGCGACGGCGACGCGCGTGCGCTGCTACGCCGCCGCGAGAGCGACCTGTTCCGCTGACGGACAGCGCTCGCCTCCTGCCCGCGTCGGCTCCCTCCGCTCGCCGGCGACGGCCTTCGCACACCCCGACTGCGACGCGGCCACTTCGGCGGTGTCTTCGCGATCCCGCTTTAGACCCGCTCGAGCAGCGCGTCCCACAGCGTGTCGATGCCCTCGCCCGTGCTCGCAGACGTCGCGAGCACGTGACCTTCGGGGAGCTCGGCGGCCAGCGTGAGAGCGCGAATTCGCAGCATCCGCTGCATGGGCGCGAGCTTGTCGATCTTCGTCAGGACGAGAAGGGCCGGCGATCCGCGCTCGGCGAGCCAGAGCAGCAGCTCTCGCTCGGCGTCGGCGAGCTCGCGCCGAACGTCGTGCAGAACGACGACGCCGCGCAGGGCGGAACGACCGCCGAGATATCCCTCGACCAGCGCGCGCCAGCGCTGGCGCTCCTGCTTCGAGACCTTCGCGTAGCCGTAGCCCGGAAGATCGACGAGCACGATTGCGCGACGCTCGTCCCCCACGGCGCACTCCACACGGTAGAAGTGGAGCAGTCGCGTCTTGCCAGGGTCGGCGCTCGTGCGCGCAAGGCCACGCCGTCCGGCGAGCCGGCTCAGCAGACTCGACTTGCCGACGTTCGAGCGGCCTGCGAACGCGATCTCGGGAAGCTCGGCAGGCGGAAACTGCGCAGGCCCGGCCGCCGTTGCGATGATGTCCGCCTGTACGGCACGAGCCCGCGGCTTCGACGACTCAGGCTGCACGGAGCGCGCCTCTCATGCGTTCGAGCGCGAGCGCGAGATCGCTCTCCGACGCGGCGTAGCAGAACCGCAGAAACCCCTCCCCCGCCTCGCCGAAGTCGATCCCCGGCGTCACGGCGACGTGGGCGCGTTCGAGCAGATCGAAGGCGAGGCGGCGCGAGTCGGCGTCGAAGGCGCGTGCGTCGGCGAAGACGTAGAACGCACCGGCAGGGAGCGCCGTCACACCGAAGCCGAGCTGGCGCAGGCCGGCAACGAGCCGCTCGCGCCGCGACGCGTACGCCGCACGCATCGTCTCGGTGGTGTTCGCGCCCTCGCGCAGCGCCGCCACTGCCGCGTGCTGTACGAAGCGATTGGCCGAGATGAACAGGTTCTGCTGGAGCACCTGCAGCGGCCGCGCCGCTTCGGCCGGCGCGACGACCCAGCCCAGCCGGAAGCCCGTCATCGCGTAGCGCTTCGAGACGCCATCGAGGACGAAGACGTCGTCGCGGCCGAGCGAGAGGGCCGACGCCGAAGTCTCGCCGTCGTAGACGAGGCCGCCGTAGATCTCGTCCGAGACGAGCGGCACGCCGAGATCCGCGAGGGCCTCGATCGTGCCGCGGTCCTGCACGGCGCCCGTCGGATTCGCGGGCGATCCCAGCACGATCGCGCGCGTGCGGGGCGTCAGGGCCGCACGAACCGCCGCGGGGTCGACGCGCCAGCTCTGCTCCGCGCGGGCCGGAACGAAGACGGGCACGCCCCCGCACACGCGAACGAAGTTCGGATAGCAAGGGTAATGCGGCGTCGGGACGATGACCTCGTCTCCCGGCGAGACGAGGAGTGAGAAGACGAGCAGCATCGCCGCGCTCGTGCCGCTCGTGACGAGCACCTGTCCGGGATCGACGCGCGCGCCCGTCCGGCACGCGGCGTCCTGTGCGATTGCCTCGCGCAGCGTGAGCAGACCGCGGCTGTCGGTGTAGCGGGTCTCGCCCGCGGCGAGTGCCCGCGCGCACGCCTCGACCGCCTCGGGCGGCGGAGCGAGATCGGGCTCGCCGATCTCGAGGTGCACCACGTGCGCGCCCTCGGCCTCGAGGACGATCGCGCGCTCGAGGACCTCCATCGCAAGAAAGGGGGCAACGGTCGACACGCGCCCGGCGAGCCGCAGCGGCATCGCAGGTTGCTACCGGCAGGCGCGCGACCCGTCAAGGATCGGCACATGCAAGTGGCTGAAATCACGGCCGTTTCCGGCACCCTCACTTTGACGCACGCGGATGCGGGTGGTAGCGTCGCCCGATTCGCCGGAGGGATCGATGTCGAAGGGCGTGCAGATCGCCCTCGGAGCGAGCGTCATCGCCGTGCTGCTCGGCTGGTATGCGTCGCGCAGCCTCGAAGGCGAGGGGGCGTACCGGTACTTCCAGACGCTCGGCGAGCTACGTGCGGCCGGCGAAGTGCCGGGGCACGTGCGCGTCCACGGCTTCGTCGCGCAGGGCTCGATCTCGCGCGACGTCGCGGGCCGCCAGATCCACTTCGCCGTGCAGAGCCGGCCGCCTCACGAGGCCGGAACCGAGGCATCGCCCCTGTCCGTCGCGTACGGGAGCCTCGAGGTGTCGGACATGTTCAAAGACGGCGCCGAGGTCGTCGTCGAGGGGCGCCTCGACACGAGCGGGCCGGTGCCCGTGTTCCGCGCGACGAATGTTCTCGCGAAGTGCCCGTCGAAGTTCCAGGCACAGCCGCCCGCGGCTTCCTGAGCGAGGCGGCGCCGGGCGGCCCGCTGCGCGATTGGAGTTTCCTTGTCGGATCTCGGCTTCTTCGCCCTGCGTCTCGCCTTCGTCGTCAACCTGCTCGGGCTCGGCGCCGCCATCTTCGCCGGCGTGTCCAGGCGTGACGAGTGGACGGAGGTCGCGCGGCGTGCAGTCCTGCTGACGGGCGCCTGCGTCGCCGTCTCGATCGTCGGTCTGTGGGTGGCCTTCGCGGGCTGCGAGTTCCAGATCCGCTACGTCGCCGAGCACTCGGCCCGCGGCATGACGCTCCCCTACCGACTCGCCGCGCTCTGGGGAGGGCAGGCCGGCTCGCTGCTGCTGTGGCTGTTCCTGCTCTGCGCCTATTCGGCGGCGTGTGTGCGAACGAGCCGCGGCACGAGCCGGCGACTCGCGCCGTGGGTCTACGCCTCGCTGCTCGCGAATGCACTGTTCTTCCTCGTGCTCACGAACTTCGTCACGAACCCCTTCGACCGCCTGCCGCCCTCCGAGGTGCCGAGTGACGGCAACGGTCTCAATCCCCTGCTCCACCATCCGGCGATGCTGGCGCATCCCGTGATGCTCTATCTCGGCTTCGTCGGCTTCGCGGTGCCGTTCTCGTACGGATTCGCCGCCCTCGCGACGGGCGAGCTCGGGACCGCCTGGCTGCGCAGCACGCGACGCTGGACGCTCGTGCCGTGGTTCTTCCTCTCGATCGGCATCCTGCTCGGCGGCCGCTGGGCGTACGAGGTGCTCGGCTGGGGAGGCTACTGGGCGTGGGACCCGGTCGAGAACGCGTCGTTCATGCCGTGGCTCGCCGCAACCGCCTATCTGCACTCCGTCATGATCCAGGAAAAGCGCGACATGCTGAAGATCTGGAATCTGACGCTGATCGGGCTCACCTACTGCCTGTGTCTGTTCGGGACGTTTCTGACGCGCAGCGGCGTCGTTCAGTCGGTTCACTCGTTCACCTCGGGCGGCTGGTTCGGCTTCATCTTCCTCGGCTACGTCCTGGTGATCGCCGCGATCTTCTTCGGCCTGCTGGTCGTGAGGCGGTCGGCCCTGCGCAGCCCCCACCGGCTCGAGTCCGTGGTCTCGCGCGAGGCGAGCTTCCTGATCAACAACTGGATCTTTCTGGGCATCCTCGCGGTCGTGGTCTGGGGAACGCTCTTCCCCGTGATCTCGGAGTCGATCACCGGGACCCGGATCGTGATCGGCCCGGCGTTCTTCAACACCATGACGGGACCGCTCGCGCTCGCGCTGCTGCTGCTCACGGGAGTCGGTCCGCTGATCGCGTGGCGAAGAGCGTCGCTCGCGAGCGTGCGGCGGCAGTTCCTCTGGCCCGCAGCGTTCGGGCTCACGACGGCGGCCGCGCTGCTCGGCGTGTTCGGGGTCGGCCTCTCGTTCTTCGCGCTCGCCACCTGGAGCCTCGGCGCGTTCGTCACCGGGACGATCGTGCAAGAGTACTGGCGCGCGATCCGCGCGCGAATGCGCCACGGTGACGGCGCGCTGCGCGCGCTCGCGACGCTGCTCCAGCGCAACCAGCGTCGCTACGGCGGCTACATCGTCCACCTGGGCGTCGTGTTCCTTCTCATCGGCGTCGCGGGCACCGCGTTCAATCAGGAGCTTCTCGAGAACGTGCGGCCCGGAGCCGCGGTCGAGATCGCCGACTACCGGCTCGAGTATCTGACGGCGAAGCCGCTTCCGAAGCAGCACTACGGCGGCGCGGTAGCGCGCATCGCGCTCTTCCGGGGCGAGACGCCGCTCGGCGTGATGACGCCCGAGAAGCGGATGTACTGGCTGGAGGAGCAGCCGGCCTCGATCCCGAGCATCCACTCGACGCTCGGAGAAGACCTCTACGTGACGCTCACCGCCATCGAGCCCGACGGCTCGGCCACCGTGAAGGTCCATCGCAACCCGCTCGTCAACTGGATCTGGATCGGCGGCTACACCTTCGTCCTCGGCGCTCTCGTGATTCTGTGGCCGCACCCCGAGCGCACCCGCGAGCACGACCGCAGATGAGACGTGGCGCCCTCGCCGTGTG
>JADLGR010000256.1 GCA_020849175.1 Deltaproteobacteria bacterium | reverse complement strand
TCGGATCTGCGTCGTATTTCCTGGGTCTCCTCGCGAACACCTTCGGCGACCACCCGCGCGCAATGTCGCACCTGGAAGCTGCGATCGCTTCGAATGCGCGCGCTGAACGATTCGACCTGCCGCTCGTCCGGGAGCGAGCGGAGCGGCCGCTCGGCGAGCTCGTCGGCTAGCGCGAACGCCACGCCCGGCCGGCCGTTTGCGCGCGGGAGCGATGCGGTGAGGCTCGGCGGTCCACGCCTCCGTGGTGCGAGCGCCAGCGACCCTCGCTCGTTGGCGAGCTCTCCGTGTCGGCTCGTCCACACGAAGAGGTGAGCCGCGAGCTGCCTTCCGATCTCTCGCGTCTCGCCATCGCTGCCGCGCGTCCGCGGCCGATTTCGGACCTCGGGACGAGCGAAGGGTAAGGAGTTGAGAAGATCTCGGCACCTTCGTCTCCAAGTAGGATGACGATGAAGCAGAAGATCGTGATCGGTGTGAGGCCGTCGAACACGGAGCGAGTTCGGGCTACGAGGATTCTGGTCACCGAGGAACCGACGACATGTACGCGCGAATCGAAGGGACGAGCGTCTCGCAGCACCTTGCGCCGGGCCACGGAAGCGCCCCGCGGCGCGAATCCCTCGTCTCCGAGATCGTCGCCGGTGCGCTCCACGCGCTGCCGATCGCCGTCTTCGTGCTCGACGACGCGCTGCGAGTACTCTTCTCCAACCCGGCGGCGGCTGCCCTGCTCGAGGCGAACGACGGCCTCGCGCTCGTCGGGGGCGTGCTACGCGAGCAGACCGATACGGATCTGACGCGCCGCCTCGTACGGGCGCTGCGTGGCGATCTCGGGGACCGCGAGTCGTCCCGCTCGGCGTTCCACCTGTGCCGGACATCGGGCCGGCGTTCGTACGAGGTGACGATCCGCCGGCTCGCGCCGCGGCCCAGGGCCGGAGTGCGCAGCGCACCCCCGCGTCTTGCGGTCTACGTCCGCGACCCCGATGCGGGCGTTTCGATCGACGAGCAGTCTCTCCGTGAACGCTTCGGCTTCACGCCCGCCGAGGCGCGGACGGCGGCCGCCATCTGTCTGGGCGGCTCGCTATTCGCGCAGTCGGCACTTCGGCACCTGCGGCCGCTGACGATCCGCGGCTACGTGAAGCACGTCCTCGCGCGCACGGCCACGCACTCGCAGCTCGATCTGGTGCGCCTGCTGCTCACGGGCGTCCGAACCATCACGGCCGTCGACTCGCCCCGACGATGCGGCGTCGAGCGCCCTGCGCAGTGAGCGCCTCGATCCGATCCGCGGCATGCACCGCAGCGTTCTCCTACCACGACCCCAAGCGTCCCCGATGCAGCGAGAAGCCGAGCCCGACGAGGGCCGCGCAAGGGACGAGCGCCAGCAGGACGGTCGGAGCCGAGTGGAGAACGGCCCCCCAGGCAAGGAGAGGTGTCGCCGGGGCGAAGAGATGGAGCGGGAGCAGCGCGAGCGCGCCGATCGCGGCGAGAGCGAGCGAAACGACCTGGTTGACGGCGAGGCCGGTCGCGAGAAGGCGGACCTCGTTGTCGCGCAGGAACTCGATGCCGAACCGGCCGATGCCGTAGTCCGTGAGGCACAGCGCGGCCGGGACTCCCTGCGGTGCTCCGGCGATCGCGACCGCGTTCAGGGTCACGAACAGCACGCCGTCGAGAGCGGCCTCGTAGAACGCAGCAGGGCGAAGCGGAACTCCGTCCAGGCCGGCGACGCGAACGGCCTTCGATTCGGGGTGGGAGTCGATGATCGAGAGCGAGCCGTGCGTGCGCCGCTCGAAGCAGCAGCCGTAGGTGAGGCAGCCGACACGGCCGACCAGATGGCCGATCGGGGCGCCGCGCGCGCCTAGAAGGGCTCCTTGAACGGCCGCAGATCCAGCTCGTGAGTCCACGCGGTCCGGTGCTGGCCGTGGAGCATCCAATAGGTGTCCGCAATCGCGTCGAGGTCGAGCAGGCCGTCCTCGCCCTTGGCCTTCACGAACTCGGTGAAGCGCGCGAGCCGCTCGCCCGCGATGCCGCCGTCCACGATCACGTGCGCAACGTGCACGCCGCGCGGCCCGAACTCGCGCGCCATCGACTGCGCAATCGCACGCAGCCCCGCCTTGGCGGAGGCGAAGGCCGCGAACGGAGGCTTGCCCCGCAGCGAGGCGCTCGCTCCCGTGAAGAGCACCGTGCCGCGCGCCTGCGGCGCCATGCGCCGCGCGGCCTCGCGCCCGACCAGGAAGCCGCCGAAGCAGGCGACGCGCCAGGTGTCCTCGAAGAACGCCGCTTCCATCTCGACGAAGGGCTGCATCTGGTTGTTGCCGGCGTTGAAGATCACCACGTCGAGTGCGCCAGGTCCGATTGCATCGACGCGCTCGAAGAGGCGCACGACGTCCGCCTCGCTGGTCGTGTCCGTGGGCACCGCGGTCGCCTGCCCGCCGGCCTTGCGAATCCCGCCCGCGACGCGTTCGATGCGCTCTGTGGTGCGCCCCGCGACGAACACATGCAGGCCCTCCCGTCCGAAACGTTCGCACAGGCGCGCGCCGAGTCCGGCCTCGGCGCCGACGCCCACCACGATCGCCGCTCGCTCGCTCATCGTCGCTCCTCTCCGAATGCGCAGGATCCGCGGCGGGACGATAGCGGGAGAGGCGAGCGGCCCGGCCAGACTCGCGACGCGGCCGAGATCGCGATCGCCGACGGCGTCCGTTCGCTCCCGCGCGACGGCAGGAACGCGCTGGGCGGCGACGCCTCGCGGTTCCTCGAATGGGAGTGGCTGGCCTCGCTCGGGGAGTCCGGCGCGGTGTCGGCGGAGAACGGCTGGATCGCGCAGCCGCTCGTCACACACGAGGGCGGCCGGCTCGTCGCTGCGTGTCCGGTCTACGTGAAGTGCAACAGCGAAGGCGAGTTCGTCTTCGATCACGACTGGGCCGACGCCGCACGCCGCGCCTCGGCCTCCAGTATCACTGGAGCAATCGCGCCTCGACGACCTTCGACGCCGACCTCGCGAGCCTGCGACACAAACGCAGGAAGGAAGTGAAGCGCGAGCTGCGCGCCGTCGAAGAGGCCGGTGTCCGCATCGAGACGCGCGCCGGCAGCGACATTCCCGAAGCGTGCTTCGCGCCGGTGTGGCGCTTCCATCGCGGCACCATCGACCACAACCCGTGCCGCCTGGGAAATGGAAGCGGGCGCTCTGCGGGTTAGGTCCGATAACGCCCAATGTGACAAGTTCCACGGGGGAGGGCCTGCCCCCTCAATGGCGGTTCGGAGCGACGGACGCCGTGACGGAACGCGGCGACGAAGCGGCCGAGCGAGTCCGGGAGTTGACCAAGGGGCTCGGCGTGCAGTCCGTCCTCGAGTGCGTCGGTACGAAGCAGGCGATCGAGACGGCGATGAGCATGGTTCGCCCGGGTGGTGCGGTCGGGCGCGTGGGAGTCCCGCACTACGACGCGGTCCCGGACGCCCAGCCGATGTTCTACCACAACGTGAGCGTCGCCGGTGGCCCGGCGCCGGTCCGCGCCTATGTCGCCGAGCTGCTACCCGACGTCATGGAAGGCCGCATCGAACCTGGCCGCGTCTTCGACCGCACCGTCGACCTCGACGGCGTTCCCGACGGCTATCGCGCGATGAACGAGCGCGAGGCGCTGAAGGTGATGATCCGGCCCTGAGGCACGTGTCCATCGGGTCCGTCATGGTCGTTGGTCTTCGCCCAGCTGCGCAGCGTCTCTGCCGAGCCGCCGAGCTTCGAGGCGATCGAGCGGACGGCCTCGCGCGGGTCGATCGAGGGGCCGTATCGGGCCGTGGGGCGGACGCCGCTCACGCTGGCGACCGCAATACGACCGTAGTACGTTACCGGGCATGCCGCGAAGCACCACCAGCATCCGTCTGCCGGGCGATCTCATCGAAGCCCTGGACGAGCGCGCCGCTGCGCTCGGCGTTACGCGGAGCCAGCTCATCATCGAGGCGGTCGAGCAGGCGCTCGAGGAGCGCTCCGCTTGGTCGCCGGGATTCCTGAAGGCGATCGGGACGCCGCGTCCCGAGCTGGCAGAAGCCGTGGACGAGATGGTGGAAGCCATCCGGGAGCACCGATCTCGCAGCGAAGCGCGCGAGCTTTGAGGTACCTGCTCGACACCAACACGGTGTCCGCCCTGATGCGCGGCGCGCCGAGTGTGGCGAGGCGGGTGATGGGGACGCCGCGCGAGGACGTCGCGATCTGCCAGGTCACCGCTGCGGAGATCGAGTTCGGCCTCCGCTATCTGCCAGCCTCCAAGCGCCGCAGGGCGCTCGAGGCGCAGTGGTCCGCGATCGGGTCGGAGCTCGTCCGTCTCCCCTGGAGCGACGAGGTCAGCCGGCGCTTCGGCGAGCGAAAGGCCCGGCTCGAGAAGGCGGGGCGACGGATGAGCGACTTCGACCTGGCCATCGCGGTGCACGCGCTGGCGTACGGCCTCACCCTGGTCACGGCCGACCGAGCCTTCGAGCGTCTTCAGGTCGCTCGCGAGAACTGGCTGGCCTGACTTCCGCTGTGTCCCGGGCGGACGATGCGG
>JADLGR010000255.1 GCA_020849175.1 Deltaproteobacteria bacterium | reverse complement strand
GAGCAGCACGAGCGGCACGAGCGAGGTGGCGGCGATCGGGAGCGCCTCGCCGATCCACCAGCACGCAACGAGCAGCGTCACCGCCGCGAGCCGCTGGGCCGCGGGCGGCAGATCGGCCGGAGCCGGCACGGTGAGCACGACGCCCCCGAGCACGAGCCCCAGCCAGAGCGCGACACGTGCCCGGTTCACGGCGCGTAGCCTACCGCGCACCGTGTCGGATCGCGCGTGCGCCGCGCGCCAGGCTCGGCCCCTGCCCCACCGGACCGCGAGCTACCGGCCGTCCGCCTTGCCGAGGACGCGGTCGACGTACTTCTTCACGTACTTGCCGAGCACGTCCGCCTCGAGGTTCACACGGTCGCCGGGTCGACGGCGGCCGAGCGTCGTCACCGCGAGCGTGTGCGGGATGAGCGCCACGTCGAAGCCCTCGTCCTCGGCGCTCACCACGGTGAGCGAGACGCCGTCGATCGTGACCGAGCCCTTGTCGACGAGCAGGTCGGCGAACGCGGGCTCGCACGCGACGGCGAGGCGGACGTCGTCGCCACGGCGCTCGAGCGACCGGATGCGCCCGGTCGCGTCGACGTGGCCCTGCACGACGTGGCCGTCGAGCCGTTGGTCGGCGCGCACGGCGCGCTCGAGGTTCACCGCCGACCCGGGAGCGAGATCGCCGAGGTTGGTCCGCTGCAGGGTCTCGGCCACCGCCTGGAACGTGAGCGCTTCGCCGGAAACGCAGGTGACGGTGAGGCAGGCGCCGTTCACGGCAACGGAGTCGCCGGCCTTTGCACCCTGCGCCGCTGCGCCGGCTTCGATCACGAGATCGCAGCAGTCTGCGCGCCGCTCGACGCGCGCGACCGTCCCGAGGCTCTCGACGATGCCGGTGAACATCGCCCGGCGCCCCTCGCTAGCGCGGGAACCGCGCGTCGATCTCGCGCAGCATCGCGTCGCGTACCGCTTCGTAGCGCGCGGGCAGCTCGATCGGCGGGTTCGGCACCTCGGGAACGAGGCCTTCGAGCGTCGTCGAGTGATACTTCACCTTGAAGTCGACGAACTTCAGCCCGTGAGCAGTCGAGATCACGACGACCCGGTCGCCCTTGCGGATCGTTCCGGCGCCGACGAGCTTGCGGGTCGCGGCGAGCGCCACGCCGGTGTGCGGGCAGTTGAACAGGCCCGTGCGGTCCGCGTGCGCGCACGCCTCGGCGATCTCGGACTCGCTCGCCTGCTCGACGATGCCGTCGTAGCGCCGGAGCGCGTCGATCGCCTTCTCGATCGAGACCGGATTCCCGATCTGGATCGCCGAGGCCAGCGTCGGGCGCGCCGCGATCGGCTCGAAGACCTCGAAGCCCGTCTTGTACGAGAGATACAGCGGGTTCGCCGCCTGCGCCTGCGCGCACACGATGCGCGGCCGGCGCGAGACGAGGCCGAGCTCGACCATCATGTCGAGGCCCTTCGCGAGCGCAGAGACGTTGCCGAGGTTCCCACCCGGAATCACGATCCAGTCGGGCACCTCCCAGTCGAACTGCTGCACGATCTCGATGCCGACGGTCTTCTGACCTTCGATCCGCAGACTGTTCATCGAGTTCGCGAGATACAGGCCGTCGCGCGACGCCACCTGCTTGACGATCTCCATGCAGCCGTCGAAGTCGGTATCGAGCGTGAAGACGATCGCCCCGTTTGCGACCGGCTGGATGAGCTGTGCGATCGAGACCTTGCCGCGTGGCAAGAAGATCACGGCCGGAATCTGCGCAGCCGCCGCATACGCCGAGAGCGCGGCGGACGTATCGCCCGTCGAGGCGCACGCGACGGCCCGGATCTGCTTGCCGCGCGCGATCATCTCCTTGACCTGCGAGACGAGCACGGTCATCCCGAGATCCTTGAACGATCCCGTGTGCGAGTTCCCGCAGAGCTTTAGCCACAGGTCGGCGACGCCGATCTCCCGGCCGTAGCGCTCGGCCCAGAACAGGTTCGAATGCCCTTCGTACATCGACACGACGTTCTCGTTGTCGATCTCCGGAAGCACCCACTCCTTCTTGCCCCAAACCCCCGAGCCGTAGGGCCACGTGTTGCGGTGTCCGCGCGCTTCGAACCGCGCCTTCCACTCCTCGGCGGGAGTCTTGCGAAGCTCGTCCATGTCGTGAACGACTTGCAAGAGCCCGCCATCGCGCGCGGTGTAGACGACCTCGTCGAGCGGGTAGCGCTCCGAGGGGTCGTGCAGGCTCTGGAACCATGCCCGATAGCTCGGCTTGTCGGCGCCCGTCATCAGAGCTCCTCCTCGATGCGGACCAGACAGGTCGGTGCGGTCAGCTCGGGGAGCGCGTCGATCAGCGCGAGCGAGCGGCGAACGGCCTCCTCGCGTGCGACGTCGGTCAACATCACCACCGGAACCGATTCTCCGGCCCGACCTCGCCCCTTCTGGATCACGGACTCGATGCCGATGCCGTGATCGCCGAGGACGCCCGTGATGCGCGCCAGCACCCCCGGGCGATCGAGCGCCGTGAAACGCAGGTAGCAGCGTGCCTCGATCTCGCCGAGCGGAACGACGGGCCGGGGACGCAGCGATTCGGGAAGGTAGGAAAGCGGCGCCACCCGTCCCGCGCGTCCGCGGCGGATCTCGCGGGCGATCTCCATGAGGTCGGCCACCACCGCGCTCGCGGTCGGCATCTCGCCGGCGCCCGCGCCGTAGAAGAGCGTCGGTCCGACGGCGTCTCCGTGCACCGCGATCGCATTCATCGCGCCATCGACCTTCGCGAGCAGGCTCTCGGACGGGATCATCGTCGGATGCACGCGCGCCTCGATGCGCTCGACGCCGTCCGCTTCGGGGCTCGCCTTCGCGATTCCGAGCAGCTTGATGCGGTAGCCGAACTCGGCGGCCGACTCGAACTCGAGCGGTGTGATGCCCCGGATCCCCTCGGTCGGGACCTCCTTGAAGCTCAGCTCGGCGCCGAAGGCCATCGACGCCAGCAGCGTCAGCTTGTGCGCGGCATCGATTCCGTCGACGTCGAACGTCGGATCGACCTCTGCGTAGCCGAGGTCCTGCGCGCGCTTGAGCACCGTCTCGAACGCCGCGCCGCTCTGCTCCATCTCGGTGAGGATGTAGTTCGTCGTGCCATTGATGATGCCGTGCAGCGAGAGAATCCGATTCGCTGCGAGACCCTCGCGCAGCACGCGCAGGATCGGGATTCCGCCGCCGACGCTCGCCTCGAACGCGACGTCGACGCCCTTTCGCGCTGCGGCGTCGAAGATCTCCTTGCCGTGCAGCGCGAGCAGGGCCTTGTTCGCCGTGACCACGTGCTTACCGCTCTCGATCGCCCGATGGATGAAGCGGCGCGCCGCGTCGTATCCTCCGATCAGCTCGACGACGATGTCGACGGCGGGGTCGTCGACGAGCCCCGCGGCGTCGGCGTCGAACCGGATCCCCGAGAGGTCGACGCCGCGGTCGCGCGTCGTGTCGAGGTCGGCCACGCGCACCATGCGCAGCGGGAAGCCGAGCCGCTCGCGCATCACGTCGAAGTTGCGCTGCATGAGCTTGACGACGCCGGTCCCGATCGTTCCGAGACCGACGAGCCCGACACCGACCGGTGCAGGGCTCGAAGCGGGCCCGCTCACGGCGCGGACTCGCGCAGGAAGCGGCGGATCCCGCGAACGGCCTGCCGGATGCGGTGCCGGTTCTCGACGAGCGCGAAGCGCACGAAGCCCTCTCCGACCTCTCCGAAGCCGATTCCCGGCGACACCGCCACCTGCGCCTGCTTGAGCAGGCGCTTCGAGAACTCGAGCGATCCCATCGCGCGCAGCGCTTCGGGAAGCGGGGCCCAGACGAACATCGTCGCCAGCGGCTTCTCGATCTTCCACTGTCCTTCGCCCGGCTGCGCGAGGCCGTCGATCAGCACGTCACGTCGCAGACGGTACTCGTCGCAGGCTTCCTGGACGCAGTCCTGCGGGCCGCGCAGGGCGACGATCGCACCGATCTGAATCGGCTGCGGCATCCCGTAGTCGAGGTAGCTCTTGATGCGCGTCAGAGCCTGCACCATGTCGCGGTTGCCCGCCGCGAAGCCGACGCGCCAGCCGGCCATCGAGTGGCTCTTCGAGAGCGAGCCGAACTCGATCGCGACGTCGCGGGCGCCCGGCACCTCGAGAATGCTCGGTGCGCGATAGCCGTCGAAGCAGATCTCGGCGTACGCGAAGTCGTGAACGACCATGAGGTCGTTCTCCTTCGCGAAGTCGACGACCCGCTCGAAGAACGCGCGGTCGACCACCTGTGTGGTCGGGTTCGCCGGGAACGAGAGCATGAGCAGCTTCGGCTTCGGCCACGTCCGCTGGACCGCGGTCTCGAGGCTCGCGAAGAAGTCCGAGTCTGCCGTGAGCGGGACCTTGCGCAGGTCGCCCCCCGCGATGATGACCGAGTACTGGTGGATCGGGTACGCGGGGTCGGGACACAGCACGACGTCGCCCGGCCCGACCGCCATCAGCACGAAGTGCGAGAGGCCCTCCTTCGCGCCGATCACGGCGATCGCCTCGCTCTCGGGATCGAGCTCGACGCCGTGGCGCCGCCGATACCACTCGGTGATCGCCGCGCGCAGGTTCGGCAGACCTCGCGACGTCGAGTAGCGATGGTTGCGCGGATTGCGCGCCGCCTCGCAGATCTTCTCGATGACGTGCGGCGGCGTCGCCAGATCCGGGTTTCCCATGCCGAGGTCGATGATGTCCTCGCCGGCCTTTCTCGCGGCGGCCATCAGCGACGTCACCTGCGCAAAGATGTACGGCGGCAGGCGGTTCAGCTTGTTGAAGTCGTGGCGAATGGGACCGGACATGGGCGTGCGGCTCACTCGGGGGGTGGGAAGAAGCCAATCGTGCGAGATTATTGGAGAAATCCGCCCCGAGCAAGAGCGAGCGGCGCATTCGCTCAGATCTCGAATCGAGGCGCGGCGTCGGCCGGTAGATCGAGCCGCCGGAGGCGGGACCCGGAGCGTGCGTCCCCTTCGAAGGCCGAGGATACTCCACGCAGCGTCTGCGCGTACCAGTGAGGAGAGAGCATGTCGCCCACGCCCGATCGGGACGCCCTTCGTGAGAGGTACCGGGCGGAGCGTGACAAGCGCCTGCGACCGGACGGTAACGACCAGTACCTCGAGCCGAAAGGCCGCTTCGACCATCTGCTCGACGACCCGTACACCCCGCGCGTCGAACGCGCACCGCTCCATGAAGAGGTGACAGTCGCCCTGATCGGAAGCGGCTTCTCCGGCCTCTGCGTCGGCGCGCGACTCGTGCAGCGCGGGATCGACGACCTGCGCCTCGTCGAGGGCGGCGGTGACGTCGGCGGAGCCTGGTACTGGAACCGCTACCCCGGCTCGATGTGCGACACGGCGGCGATGGTCTATCTGCCGCTACTCGAGGAGACCGGTCACCGCCCGAGCAAGAAGTACACGTTCGCGACCGAGATCTTCGAGCACGCTCAGCGAATCGCCCGCCAGTTCGGCCTCTACGAGAAGACCCTCTTCTCGACCGCGGTGACGTCGCTCGTCTGGGACGACGCTGCCGCGCGCTGGATCCTTCGCACGGACCGTGGCGACGAGATCCGCGCGCGCTTCGTGTGCACGGGAACCGGACCGCTCCACCGGCCCAAGCTGCCGGGCATTCCCGGCATCGAGAGCTTCGCAGGGCACGCCTTCCACACGAGCCGCTGGGACTGGGCTTACACCGGCGGGGACTCCGCCGGCGCGCCGATGACGAAGCTCGCGGACAAGCGCGTCGGCATCATCGGCACCGGCGCGACGGCCGTGCAGTGCATCCCCCCGCTCGGACGCGACGCTCGCGAGCTCTTCGTCTTCCAGCGCACGCCCTCGTCGATCGACGTGCGCAACAATCACGAGATCGATTCCGACTGGTTCGCGACGCTCGCGCCGGGCTGGCAGAAGCGGTGGCTGCTCAACTTCGCGACCTTGCAGACGGGAGGCTTCGCCGACGAAGACCTGGTGAAGGACGGCTGGACCGACATCGCGCAGCGCATCCGCGATCGTGTCGTCAAGGCGATGCAGGAGCCGGGAGCCCGGTTCGGGATGGAGCTGGTCCAGCGCGCGTACGAGGACAGCGACGACGAGAAGATGGACGAGATCCGCGCGCGCGTGGACACGATCGTCGAGGACCGCGCCACCGCCGAGGCGCTCAAGCCCTGGTATCGCCAGCTCTGCAAGCGACCCTGCTTCCACGACGAGTACCTGCAGACCTACAACCGGACAAGCGTGCACCTCGTCGACACCGACGGAAAGGGCGTGGAGCGAATCGACGCGACGGGTGTCTGGGTCGGAGGAAAGCACCACGCGGTCGACTGTCTGGTCTTCGCGTCCGGCTTCGAGGTGGGCACCGATACGGCGCGGCGATCGGGGTTCCAGACGATCGGCCGTGGCGGCGAGACGCTCTCGCAGCACTGGGCCGAAGGCATGCGAACGCTGCACGGGATCCATGCCCACGGCTTCCCGAACCTCTTCATCGTCAGCCTCGCGCAAGGTGCGAACCTGATCTCCAACATCACGCACAACCTGACGGAGGCGGGCAGTACGATCGCAGCCGTGATCGGACACGCGCTCGCGACGGGCGCCGACGAGGTCGAGGCCACCAGGGTCGCGGAGGAGGAGTGGGTGAAGTTGCTGGAGAGCAGCCCGACGGCCTTCCTCGGCAATCCCGACTGCACACCCGGCTACTACAACAACGAGGGCCGACCGATCGGACGGCGCGAGCGTCTCAACGCGAGCGGATATCCGGCCGGACCCGTCGCCTACTTCTCCTACATCGAGGGGTGGCGCGACTGCGGTCGGTTCGAAGGACTCGCGTTCCGCAAGCGAGGCTGACAGGGTTGCGACACCCGGCTCGACGCAGGCGCCGCCTCGCCAGCCGGGATCCGCTCGACCTGGGTTCGGGACGACCTCGGAGCGATCAGCGTCAGGCTGACCGCCCTGCGCGACGGCTGAACAGCACGTACGCAGGAATGCCGCTCGCGATGACGGCGAGACAGATTCCACTCTCGCGCGGATTTCCGGCGAGCATCACGGCCGCGATCGCCGCATTCGCGACGAGATAGAGCGCGGGAACCCAGGGATACCCCCACGCGCGGTAGGGCCGCAGTCTGTGTGGCTCGCGGCGCCGCAGTGCGTAGAGCGCCACCGTGTCGGCCATCGTCGCCAGAACGATACCGAACGTGGTGAAGTCCAGGATTCTCGGAAAGCTCTGGAGCACGACCAGCAGCACGATCGCCGCCGCGCACTGGACGAGAATCGCAATGTGAGGCGTCCGGTAGACCTCGTGGACGCGGTCGACACCGCCGAAGAAGCGGCCGTCGATCGCCATCGCATATGCGATCCGCGGTCCGACCAGCACCGTTGCATTGAGCGTGCCGAGGATCGACGCGACGACGAAGAGCGCGAGGATCGTTCCGGTTCCCGCTCCGAAGAGTGCACGCGCTGCGGCCTCGCCGACGTTCTCGACACCACGCATCGCCGCCACCGGGAGCGCGTAGAGATACGCGACGTTCACCGCGAGGTAGACCACGATGCACAGTACGAGGCCGAGGAAGAGCGAGCGGGGAACGTTGCGTCGCGGATCACGGATCTCGCTCGCGACGTAGACCGTCGAGTTCCAGCCGAGATAGCTGAACAGCACCGGGGAGAGCGCGAGACCGAACCCGACCAGAGGCAGCGCCGGCCCACCGGCCGAAGGCGCCACGAAGTTCTCGAAGCTTCCCGCTCCGAAGACCGGCGCCAGCACGACGAACGCGGCGAGCGCGGCGACCTTGAGACCGGTCGTCACGTTGTTGAAGCGAGCGCTCGCACGCACACCGACGTAGTTGAGCCACGAGACCGCGACCGTCACTCCGAGAGCGACGCCGAGCCGAGCGCCCGCGCTCATCGGAACGAGCGCCGCGAGCGCATCCGCGAAGCCGGCCGCGAGCGTCGCGACGGTGCCGGTGAAGATCGCCAGGAACGAGAGCCACCCCATGACGAAGCCGGCCCCGGGATGGAAGGCCTCGCGCAGGTAGACGTAGTCGCCGCCTGCGTGCGGATACATCGCGCCGAGCTCGGCGTTCGCGAGCGCACCGGCGAGCGAGAGCAGACCCCCGACGGCCCACGCGGCGAGGATCCACGACGGGTCGGGGATCCGCTCGGCGATGCTCCCGGGCGTGAGGAAGATGCCCGACCCGATGACGGATGCGACGCACAGTAGCGTCGCATCCGTGAGGCCGAGCTGGCGTACGAGGCGGTCGCCCGGATGTCGGTCGGGGTCTGCGTCCGTCATGCGCGCGCCCCGCCGTCCTTGGCTCGATCAGCCGTGGAGGAAAGGAATCAGCAGCAGCGCGACGATGTTGATCAGCTTGAGCATCGGGTTGATCGCCGGCCCAGCGGTGTCCTTGTACGGGTCGCCGACCGTGTCACCGGTGACGGCGGCCTTGTGCGGGTCCGAGCCCTTGCCACCGTGCGCTCCCGTCTCGATGTACTTCTTGGCGTTGTCCCACGCCGCACCGCCGGTCGTCATCGAGATGGCGACACAGATCCCGGAGACGATCGAGCCGATCAGCAGGCCACCGAGCGCCTGCGCGCCGAGGGCCAGACCGACGATCACCGGAATGAGCGCCGGGATGAGCGCGGGCGCGATCATCTGACGCAGCGCCTCGGCCGTCACGATGTCGACGCAGGTCTTGTAGTCGGCGGAGGCCTTCCCCTCCATGAGGCCGGCGATCTCGCGGAACTGGCGCCGCACCTCCTCGACGACCTTTCCGCCGGCACGTCCCACCGCCTCCATCGCCAGCGATGCGAAGACGAAGGGGATCATGGCGCCGATGAAGAGTCCGGCCAGCACCGTCGTGTTGCTCAGATCGAAGCTGATGTCCTTGAAGGTCTCGCCGCCGAGTGTGCGCAGGTCGCTGATGAAGGTCGCGAACAGGACGACCGCGGCGAGGCCTGCCGACGCGATCGCATAGCCCTTGGTGACGGCCTTCGTCGTGTTGCCGACGGCATCGAGCGGATCGGTCACGGCGCGCACCTCCTCGCCCATCTCGGCCATCTCGGCGATGCCGCCCGCGTTGTCCGTGATCGGTCCGTAGGCGTCGATCGCCACGACGATCCCTGCGAGCGAGAGCATCGACATCGCCGCGATCGCAACGCCAAAGAGGCCCGCGAGCGCGTGACACAGCAGCATGGCGATGACGATCACGATGACGGGCGGCACGGTCGACTGCATTCCGACCGCGAGACCGCTGATGATGTTCGTCGCATGCCCACCGCGCGACGCGTCGGCGATCTTGATGACCGACTTCGCCGTGCTGCCGGTGTAGAAGTCGGTGATCCACATCATCGCGCCGGTCACGAGACCGCCGATCGCGCAGCACAGGACGAGACCGGTCTTGGTGAGCGCCGCAGCGCCCGAGGCTTCCGGCAGCGTGAGGAAGCTGGTCACGATCGCGATGCCGACGATCGAGATCGCGGTCGCGATCGCGAGCCCCTTGTACATCGCGCCCATGATGTTGGGCGTCCCGCCGCCGGGGGCCGACGAGACTCGAACCGTCGGGATCGCGATCACCGATCCGACGATCCCGACCGCGCCGACGAGCAGCGGGTACCCGAAGACCGCGAGGCTTCCCGGATAGAGGATGTGCGCGAGCAGCATCGCTGCCGCGGCCGTGACGCCGAAGGTCTCGAAGAGGTCCGCGGCCATGCCGGCGCAGTCGCCGACGTTGTCGCCGACGTTGTCGGCGATCACCGCGGGGTTTCGCGGATCGTCTTCGGGAATGTTCGCCTCGACCTTGCCGACGAGGTCGGCGCCGACGTCCGCGCCCTTGGTGAAGATGCCGCCGCCAAGTCGCGCGAAGACCGAGATCAGCGAGCCGCCGAAGGCGAGCCCGACGAGCGCACCCGTTCGCTCCGCGCCGGCGAGCGCCGTGAGCGTGGCGATCGCGAGCAGTCCGAGGCCGACGACCATGAGGCCCGTCACGGCTCCGCCTTCGAACGCAAGCGAGAAGGCGCGCCCGAAGCCCGACTTCGCGGCCTCCGCCACGCGCACGTTCGCGCGGACCGAGACGTTCATGCCGATGAAGCCCGCAGCCGCGCTCGCGAGGGCGCCGAGGACGAAGCCGAACGTCGTCCAGAAGCCGTTCGCGATCAGCAGAACGAGGCCGATCGGCACGCCGACCATCGCGACAGTGCGGTATTGCCGCCCGAGAAACGCCTCGGCGCCCGAGCGAATCGCGCCCGAGATCTCGAGCGCGCGGGGCGAGTTCGCCGGTGCAGCGAGCACCGTCCGGTACAAGCGGAAGCCGGCGAAGAGGGCGAGGCCTGCCGCGAGGAAGGCGGCGATCAATGCGAAGGACATTTGGCGTTTCTCCCGAGATGCGCGGGCTCGCTGGCGAGCGGGAATCGAGCGACGAGCGCCGTCCGCAGCCTGCCAGGGCCCCCGAAATGGCGGCAGAACCTAGGCTTTCCCCGGCGGAACGTCCAGACCTTCGAGGCCCGCCCGCAGCGTCGCGACCCGGGCCCGTTCGCGAGCGAAGCCCTGTTATGCTGGGGGCGCATGTCCCCTCAGAACCCCGAGCCGCGAGAGCGGAGCCCGGAGCGCCTCGTCACGATCGCGGCATTCCGAGAGCCGATCGAGGCGCATCTCGCGCGCACCCGCCTCGAGTGCGAGGGCGTCGCGTGCAAGCTCGCCGACGAGCACATCGTCGGCGTCTACGGGGGAGCCAGCTCGGCCGTGGGGGGCGTCAAGCTGCAGGTTCGCGAGCGCGATCGCGAGCGCGCGCTGCGGATCCTCGAAGAGACGTCCGCGCGGCCGGCGACCTCGGCCGAATGGCTGACGGCCGACCTCGACGCGCCACGCTGCGGCTCCTGCGGATCGCTGCGCCTCCAGCGCGAGCCGCTCGGCCCCGCCCGGTCGTTCGTCGTCTGGCTGCTCCTCGGCCTTCCCCTGCCCTTCCTTCAGCGCTGGCAGCGCTGCCGCCGCTGCGGCCAGCGCTGGCCGCTCAAGACGCCGTAGGGACCCCGCTGCCGAGCCACGGAGCGACGCGCTCTCGCCATGTGCGCTCCGGATCGATCAGCATCCGGAGGCGAAGCGCACAGTCGAAGAGCATCGCGCGGTCCGACGCAGGACGTCGGGGAGCCCGGGGATGAACGCCATCTCCACCGAGTCCGCCGGTGATGTGCAGGAACTGCGCCGCCGCGTGCTTGTAGGCCGGGACCGGTGCGCGAAAGCCGACGTTGCCGAGATGCTGGAGCGCGTCGTTCCGTGACAGGAACCCGACCTCGCCTTCGCCGAGCGCGTGGTCGCGCTCGGCGAACCGCTCGGGTGCGAAGGTGGAGAGTCCGAGCAGGTAGTCGCTGCCGAAGGCCACGAGATCGATCGCGAGATCGTTGCCCGTGTAGATGCGAAATTCGGGGCGCAGGCGCTCCTTCGCCGAGAGCCGTGAGAGCTCGGTGGCGCGATCGAGCGACGAGTGCTTCGCGCCGAGGAGCTTCGGCAGCGCGATGATTCGCTCGAAGCTCTCCTCGTCCCAGATCTCGCCGTGCGGCGCGAAGACGCTGGAGAGCTCGAAGCCGAGCGCGCGATCGGCGCGGGCGAGGATCCGCGAATAGAACGAGGCCTTCTCCGCCGGAGCGAGACGGTGCATCGCAGAGCACTGCACGAGAACGGGAATCGCATCGTGCGCCTCGATCGTCGCGATCGCCGCGTGGTATCCCGCGACGGGATCGCCGGCCGGCCCTGCGAAGGCGGCGGCGTAGAATGGAGCTCCAGCCCCGAGTGCCCGGCGCGTCACGCCGAGAACGGCCGTCCGCTCGCCGTCCGTGAGCAGATCACCGAAGCCCGTGTCCATGTTGACGGCCACGTCGAGCCCCGCGGCGCGCGTCCGGAGCAGGTGCCGCTCGAAGGCCTCCCAGTCGATCCGACCGGATTCGTCGTAGGGAAGCAGCACGGCCGAGATCGCGTGGACGCTCCGGCCCGGCCGGAGGCGGGCGAACGCGCCAGCCAGCGAGCGCGCTCCCGCGCTCATCGTGCCTCCCGTCCGGCATTCTTGCGGCGCGCGAGCAGCTCACGCTCGGGACGCTCGCGATAGAAGGAATCGAGCGGATAGCAGCCTGAGACGAGGCCGGCGCGCGGCGCCGACGTGCAGTCGCTGAACGTGCGGCAGATGCGCTCACGCGCGAGCGGGCGACCGGCGAGCACGTCCGCCGGCAGCTCGGGATACGAGAGCGCCATGCGACCCAGACCGGCGAAATCGAACCAGCCCGCACGTACACAGGCCTGCGCCACGTGCGCGGTGAACTCCTGCAGGTAGGACAGGCCCGACGCCACCACCGCGAGCTGCGGCGCCTCGGCTTTCGCGCGCCGCGCCGCGTCGAGAAGTCGGGCGACACCGACGAGCGGATCCTCCGGCGGCGCGTAGCCGTCGCTCGGCGGGAACGCTGCGGGACGCTGAACGTGCGGCACGTAGTACGGGCTCCCGGCGGTGACATTGAGAAGCGTCACACCGAGCGCGGGCAGCGCCCGGACCAGCGCCAGAGGCTCGCTCCAGTCGGTCTCACACGGCCGTTCGCGATCGACACCGAAGCCCGCGTCGTACGGGAGCGCGCAGGGCTCGGGCTCGCCGGGGCCGAGCCTTCCGCCGACGACACCATCCGGCGACGGCCGAAACGGAACCCGGTCGAAGATCGAGAGCCGAACCCCGACGCGAAGGCCCGGCGCCGCCGTGCGAACGGCCGCGACGACCTCGCGCAGCAGGCGCGTTCGCGCTTCGAGCGATGGGCCGCCGAACTCGCCTGAGCGCGCACGCGCCGCCAGGAACTCGTGGAGCAAATAGCCGTGGCAGTGCTTCACGTCGACGAAGTCGAAGCCCTCGGCGGCCGCGAGCCGCGCCGCGCGCGCGAAGTCGCCGATCAGCGTCTCGACCTCGGTATCCGTCACCACCGCGGTCTGCGCCGTCGCACCGGCCCGCGGGTCGAGGACAGGGTGATGAAACGCCGTCCTCGGCCGGGGCCCGCCCGCGTCGGGTCGCGACCACCGCCCACTGTGCGTGAGCTGGAGGCCGATGACGGGCGGCGGACCGGGGGCCTCCGCGAGCAGAGCGCGCCGCAGGCGGCCGAGCGCCGGCGCAGTGGCCTCATCGATCACGAGCTGTCGCGGATTCGCGCGTGCAGCGCGCTGCACGGCCACGGCCTCTCCACCCCAGACCAGCCCGGCACCCGACCGTCCGAAGCCGCGCCAGCGCCGGAGCGTGAGCTCCGACGGCGTACCGTCTTCCTCTGCGTCCCAGCCTTCCATGGGCTGGATCGCGAAGCGGTTGGCAGCCACGCGAGGCGATGCGCCAGGCGGCGCTGCGAGCGTCAGCGGCTCCCCGAGCGGTGAGCCGGGGGCTGCCAGCGCTTCGTCGTCACAGGGAAGTGTCCACCCGAGGGCGTCGAGTCGTTCTCGCAGTGCGGCGGGTCCGGCCAGCGACGCGATGCGCGGAAAGCGGGTACTCACGCTGCGCCCGCTTCCGCGAGCAGACCCCGAACGAAGGCCACGTCCGCCGCGAGCTTCTCCTCGACCGGTCGCGGGTCCATCGCGAGGAACTCGATCGTGAGCGGCCCCGCGTAGCCGGCGGCAAGCGCTGCGGAGAGGATGGCCCGATAGTCGAGCGCACCGTCGGCGAGCGAGGCCCCGGGAAGAAGCCGGCCGCCTGGCTCGGGATTCGGCCGATAGTTCTTCAGATGGAAGTAGCGTGCGAGCGAAGCGAGGTGCTGCGCGTCCGCCGGCTGTAGTGCGATCTCGTCGGGCGGCAGGAAGTCGAGGACCTGGTAGTTGAGCGCGACGTTCGGTCGATCGATCGCATCGAACAGGTGCCGGATGCGCGGTGGCGTGTCCGCGTGCGAGCCAACGTGTCGCTCGACCACGACGGTGATCCCCTCCCCCGCTGCGGCCTCCGCGGCCGCTCGCAGAAGCGTCACCACCGTGTCGAACCCTCCCTCCGGCCCTTCGAGCGGCTCCGCCCAGACGCGAAGCAGTGGGGCGCCGAGCGCAGCCGCGAGCGCAACCTCGCGGCGCGCGATCTCCGGCGACGCCTGTCCGAAGCGCCCGAGATACGAGCCGTAGGCCACCACCGACAGGCCTTCGCCGCGCACGGCGCGTCCGGCGTCACGCGCGGCGCCGGGCCCGGCCGCGGGATCGAGGTGTGGCGCGCGCGCCGTCACCTCGAGGCCGTCACATCCGGTGCGCCGTGCGAGCGCGGCTGCTTCGGCAACGGACCGGTCGAGCGCCGAAATCGAGCAGAAGGCCAGCATGCGGGACTCACGCAACGTCTCCTCCATCAGGCCACTCGCGCGAGATCGATCGCAGCGACGGCGTGGCGGAGCGGCTCACCGCGGGCGAAGCGTTCGATCTCGGCAACGGCCATCTCGGCCATGCGCCGCGTCTCGCTACCGAGGGAGCCGGCGACGTGTGGCGTCAGGAAGACGTTCGGGAGGTCATAGAGGGGCGAGTTCGCCGGAAGGATCTCGGGCTCCGTGGTGTCGATCACGGCGTCGAGACGCCCGGAGACGAGCTCTCGTTCGAGCGCCACTGCATCGATCAGCGCGCCGCGGGCCGTGTTCACGAGCGTGGCCCCGTCTCGCAGGAGCGCGAGCCGGCGGCCGTCGATCATGTGTCGCGTCTCGGGGAGCGAGGGAGCGTGCAAGCTCACCACGTCGCTGCGCGCGAGCAGGACGTCGAGCTCGACCTTCTCGGCGCCGAGCGTTCGAGCGCTGGTCGCATCGACGAAGGGGTCGTAGAGGAGCCTTTGGAGGTCGAACGGGCGCAGCAGCTCGAGCACGCGACGACCGATGTGCGATGCCCCGACGATCCCCACCACCTTGCCGTAGTTCCCGAGACCGGGCGTCTCGTTCGGCCAGTATCGGAAGCCACGCACCTCGCGATAGCGCTCGCGCAGCCGAAAGAGCTTCTTGTTCGCGAACAGAATCGCCGCGACCGTGTACTCGGCCACCGGCAGAGCATTCGCGGCGGCCGCCGACGTGACGAGCAGGCCACGCGCGAAGCAAGCCGGTGTCACGTGCTGCTTGACGGTGCCGGCGGCGTGCGCCACCAGCCGAAGCCTCGGCGCGAGAGAGAGCGCCGCATCGTCGAGCAGCGGGCAGCCCCACGAGGTGAGGAGCACGTCGGCTCGCGCCAGCAGATCGTCTGCTCGTGGATCGTCGAAGCGCGCGAGCGGCACGGCGTCGGGCAGCTCACCCACGCCTCGAAGGCGATCCAGCAACGAATCGTCGAACAGGTCGACGGTCAAGGCCGGCGCCATCACGAGCACGATCGTCGGCCGCATCCGGTGGCCCGCCTCCTCGCTCCCGTGCAGCCCGGCGCACACGCTCGCCTGCGATCGTCCCTCCGGACTTCGGAGAACAGGCCAGCCCGAGCGCTCTACCCTAGCGTCCACGCGCCCGGAGAGGGAGCGGCGAGCCCGGCTCGGAGCCCGATCCATCGACGCGCGGTCTCGATCAGCTGCGAAAGACGTCCGGCTCGACGTAGATGACCCGCGCCGACGGAACGCGCGCCCGAACGTGGCTCTCCGCGGCGTCGATCGTCCCGGCGAGGACCGGGCCCGTCTGACCCGGATCGATCTCGACCTTCGCTGCAACCAGGAGTTCGTCCGGGCCGAGGTGCAGCGTCCGCAGGTGAATGACGCGCCGAACCCCGGGAGCCGAGGCAAAGGCGTCCGCAATCGCGGCGAGGTCGGCGGGCGACGCTCCCTCGCCGATCAGCAGACTCTTCATCTCGACCGCGAGGACGACGGCGATCGCGCCGAGCAGGACACCGATCGCCACGCTTCCGAGCGCATCGAAGCGCGGATCTCCGAGCAGCATCGCGAGGCCGACGCCGAGCGCCGCGAGCACGAGACCGAGCAGAGCGCCAAGGTCTTCGAGCAGGACGACGGGGAGCTCCGGACTCTTCGAGTGTCGAACGAAGCTCCACCAGCTCTCCGCGCCCTTCGCTCGCCGTGCCTCGTGTACGGCCGTTCGCAGAGAGAAGCTCTCGAGAACGATTGCGACGGCGAGGACGCCGAGCGCCCAGCCGGGTGCGACGATCTCGTGCGGATCGCGCAGCTTCTGCACGCCCTCGCCGATCGCAAAGAGTGAGCCGAGCGTGAAGAGGACGAGAGCCACGACGAAGGCCCAGAAGTAGCGCTCGCGTCCGTAGCCGAAGGGATGCTCGGCCGTCGCAGAGCGCTTCGCCCGGGCGCCCCCGAGGAGCAGCAGCGCCTGGTTTCCGGTGTCGGCGACACTGTGCACCGCCTCCGCGAGCATCGACGCCGCGCCGGTCACGAGGAACGCAACCAGCTTCGCCAGAGCGATCCCGAGATTGGCGAGCAGCGCCGCTACGATCGCGCGCCTGCTTCCGTCGGTCATTCGCCTCCCTCTCTCAGGCTCTCCGAAGCCCGAGGTGCGCCCTCGCTGCCCGGACATCCATGGCTTCGCCTCGTGAATCCGGCGTCGTATCGTCCCCTCGTGCGGCGGGCTCGGGGCGCGGCGCAGGATAACCGCACGCCAGCGGCCACGCGCCTCGGCTATCGTCGCGCGCATGCCGCTCTTCATCCTCATCGGAACCGACGGCCCGGCGGCGCGCGAGCGGCGGCCTGCCGTACGCCCCGCGCACCTCGCCCACTGGCAGCCCCTCGACCAGCGTGGGCGCGTCCGCTTCGGCGGACCGCTGCTCGACACCGGGGGATCGCCGTGCGGAAGCGTGCTCGTCTTCGAAGCGGACGACCTCGCTGCGGCGACGGCCCACGCCGAGCGGGATCCCTACGTGACGGACGGAGTCTTCGCGACCTTCGACCTCCACGAAACGCGCAACGTCTTCCCCTCGCACTGACGGGCGCCGCAGGGTCAGTCCGGCGCGGGCAACGGGGCGACCGACGACGCCGGCCGTTTCGCCGCATGCCGCCAGCCCCGCCCCTCCGGCGAGAGTGCGAAGAGCGCGACACCGGCGAATACACCCGCCGCCGCCACGACGAAGACCGCCGGGTAGCCTGCCCGCGCCGCGAGAAATCCGAGTGCGAGCGTGGCGGCGGAGTTTCCGGCGTTGAACGCTCCGTTGAACAGGGCCATCACCTTTCCCCGCTCGTGCGGACCGGCCGCATCGAGCGCGAGAGCGTTGAATGCGGGATAGAACAAGCCATGGGCGAGCCCGAAGCAGGCGCCGACCGGCTCCAGCCACGCGGGACGGAGCATCGCCATCGAGAGCACGACGAAGCCGTACGCCACAAGCGAGGCCGCCGAGACCCGGTCACGACCGATCCGGTCGGCAACGCTGCCGAATCCCAGACGGACACTCGCTGCCGCAATCGCATACGCGATGAAGAACCCGCGGACGTTCTCCCGGCCGAGCGAGAGCGCGAACGGCTGCGAATAGGTGATCATGATGCCGAACGCTGCGCCGGAGAGCGCCGTCACGACCATGATTCGAACGGACCGAGGTCGGCGCGCCACGTGCAGCAGCGACGGCACCTCGTCGAGATCGCGCAGCTTCGGGCCTGGTTCGCTGACGAACGCCGTACCGGCCGCGCACACGAGCGCGAACACGGTGGCCACCAGGAAGACCGCCCTCCATCCCGCGACCGCGACGAGCGTCTCGGCTGCCGCCGGCGCGATCGCGTGCATCGACAGCATCGAGACGCCGAAGACGCCGAGCGCCTGCCCGAGGCGCTCCGGCGGCGCAAGGTCGCTGGCGAGCGTCGCCGACGCGATGAACGTCATGCTGAAGGCGACTCCCTGGAGCGCGCGCAGCGTGAAGAGCAGAGGACCGACGTCGGTGACGCGCAGAAAGGCGAGCGCCGTCGCGGCCATCACCAATGCACCCGCCGTCATGAAGCGCCGCCGGCCGAGACGATCGACGAGCGTTCCCACCAGCGGAATGCAGAAGACCGACGTGGCTCCGAAGGCAGCCATGACGAGGCCGATCTCGTCGGGTCCGGCTCGAAGCTGGGTCGTGATGAACTTCGGGAGCAGGAAGAAGGTCGAGAACGCGTAGCCGAACGCAGCCTGTGCCAGCAGCAGCGAGACGAAGCTCCGCGTGTAGAGAGCAGCCACGGCGCGAGCGTAGCCGACGGGCCCATCCCAACTTTCCGCTCGATCGAGACCCGGATCGGGCGGCGATCCGGGGCGCTGCCGATGGTAGGATGCGGGGGCTGACGGCACCGGGAGAGCCCTCGCATGGACGCTACGCAGGACACGAAGCCGGGTCCCGGTTCCGGCAAGGCGGCGGCCCTCGACGAAGAGCGACGCGAGCTCGCACGGCTCGCTTGCGCCTCGGTCGACGCGCTCCGGCCGCATCTGCTGCGCGTCTCGCACGAGATCCACGCGCACCCCGAGCTCGCGTTCGAGGAGCGCCGCGCATCGGCGCTGCTCTGCGAGGCGATCTCGGCGGCTGGCCTCACGGTCAAGCGCCCGGCGTACGGCCTCGAGACGGCCTTCGAGAGCGAGTTCGGGTGTCCTGGCGGGCCCTGCGTCGCGCTGCTCGCCGAATACGACGCGCTACCGGGGATCGGGCACGCCTGCGGGCACAACCTGATCGCGACGGCTGCCCTCGGCGCGGGTCTCGCCCTCGCCGCTCTCGGAACGCGCCTTCCCGGACGCGTCCGCCTGCTGGGAACTCCCGCGGAGGAGCGCGGCGCGGGCAAGGAGATCATGGCGCGGGCGGGGGCCTTCGACGGCGTCGGCGCCGCGCTCATGGTGCATCCGGCCGGTGTCGACCTGACGAGCATGCCGTGTATCGCCGTGGCCGACGTCGAGGTGAGCTATCACGGGGAGTCGGCGCACGCATCGGCGATGCCGGAGCGTGGAATCAACGCCCTCGACGCGCTCGTGATCGCGTACCAGTCGATCGGAGCACTGCGACAGCACATCCGCAGCACCGAGCGCATCCACGGCATCATCACGCACGGCGGCGACGCACCGAACATCGTGCCCGAACGGGCAGCCGGACGCTTCTACGTCCGCGCACGCAACGCGGCCCAGCTCGCGACGCTCAAGCAACGCGTCGCCGGCTGCTTCGACGCGGGCGCGCGGGCAACGGGTGCGCGCCTCGACGTTCGCTGGTGTGAGCCGGACTACCTCGAGCTGCGGCCGAGCTGGCCGCTCGCGCAGGCCTACCAGGCGAATGCCGAAGCGCTCGGCCGGCGCTTCTTTCCCCTCGAGCGTCTCCCGCAGAGCGTCGCCGGCAGCACCGACATGGGCAACGTGAGCCAGCGTGTTCCGTCGATCCATCCGATGATCGCCGCCGCGCCGCCGCACTGCACGATCCATCATCCGGAGTTCGCGAAGTGGGCTGCGTCCGAGATGGGCGACCGCGCCGCCCTCGACGGAGCGAAGGCACTGGCGATGACGGCGCTCGACTTCTTCTGCGACGACTCGCTGCGCGCGAGCGTCCGCGCAGCCTTCGAACGGGCGCAGGCCGCGAAAGACTGACCGGGGATCGTCGCGCGACTACCGCGCGGCGGGCCCTCTGCGGACCCGACCCGTCACGAAGCGGCGCCCGCGAAGCCATGCAAGAGGTGGCAGCAGGAGCGCGATCTCGAATCCGAGGCCGCAGGACGGCGTCGCGGACTCGGTCGTATACCACGGCCCCGGAGCGCAGACGGAATCGGCAAGATCGACGAGACCGTCACCGTCGTTGTCGAGCCCGTCGTTGCACGCCGAGTTCTCGCTGCCGTAGCCCGCGTCCAGACACGAGGGATCGGAGAGGTCCGTGAAGCCGTCGGCGTCGTTGTCGAGCCCATCGTTGCAGACGGTCTTCGAGACGTAGCTACCGATCTCGGCGGCGTACGCCGAGAGCTGGGCGGCGTAGGTGAGGTTGCCGAAGAGCGCGGTCCCGCTTGGCTGTCCGGTGTGAGGACCGACGGCGAACAGGATGCCGGCGAGATACCACACGCCGCCGGACTTGATGAAGACGCCTCCGCCCGAGTCGCCGGTCGCGGCCTGCGCCTCCCACGCGGTCGCATTCGTCGCCGAGAAGCTCGTCTCGAAGGCCCTCGTTCCGAGGGTGTCGAGATCGTTCGCCGAGACGCGATTGGTGCCCCAGCGCATCGACTGGGTCGCCGCGTAGAGCCATCCCGTGTATCCGCTCCAGCTCGTCGCCGCACCGCGATCGCGACCTCGCCCGATCAGGACGACCTCGGCATTTCGCGCCGGTGCCGAGGGATAGATCGGGAGCGCGGGAAGCGGAGGGATCGGGTTCACACGGAAGATGCGGAGGTCTGCGAGGCTCCCATCGCCGTTGTGGAGCTGCACGGCCGAGCCGGAGACGACCGTGTAGGCAGCGCCGGCGAACGTTGGATTTCCGCTTCCGACGTGGCTCGCCGTGATGACCCAGCCTCCGCCAAGGTGCATGGCCGTTGCTCCGGCCTGAGCGCCGGCGCTGAGGAACCCAAAGTCGTCGGCCGGGGCGGAGGTATTGCCCGTCCCGTCGCCCGTCGAGACGATGACACCCGCCGCGGATCCGGCCCACAGCAGCAGCAGCACGAGAAGCGGGGCGCCCCGCCGCATAGACCCTCCTTCGCGAACCTCATCTATTAGCATGAAGCCGCTTCCAGGTGGGATCCGACCCCACTCGAACGAGGACCTCGCGCCGCCTGGGGGCAGGCGTGCCGCGATGCACCGGCGGAAGGCCCCGGCGGTGCCGGCGCGTGCAGACCGCGGACCTGACTCCGAAATCCCTCTACCCTACACGGGTCGGCACAATCGAGGTCTGCTCCTGGTCGTGTGGTGCCCTGCTTGCCAGCGCGAGAATCCGACGGCCTCCCGATTCTGCGGGGGCTGCGGCGGAAGGCTGTCCGACCAGGCCGGACCGGACGCTTCGCCCGTGGCCAGCATGCGCGGAGAGCGCCGTCAGCTCACCGTGATGTTCTGCGACCTCGTCGACTCGACGGTGCTCAGCGAGCGGCTCGACGCCGAGGATCTGTGCGAGGTGATCGAGGCGTACCGGGCGTGCTGTGCCGACGCAGTCGACCGCTTCGGCGGACACGTCGCGCAGTACCTCGGCGACGGCATCCTCGCCTATTTCTCGTTTCCCGCCGCCCACGAGGACGACCCCGAGCGAGCCGTTCGCGCAGGACTCGAGATCCTCGCCGGCCTCCGCGAGACCAACCCTCGCCTCGAACGTGCGTACGGCATCCGGCTCGCCGCGAAGGTCGCGATCCACACCGGCCCGGTCGTTCTCGACCGCTCGCGCCACCAGCGTGAGACACTGGCGCTCGGACGCGCCGTGAACGTCGCGGCGCGGCTCGCGGGCATCGCGACACCGGATAGCGTCGTCATCACACGAGACACGCTTCGCCTCGTCGAGGGTCTGTTCGTGACGCGCAGTCTCGGCGAGCACGTCCTGCGCGGGATCGTCGAGCCGATCGAAGTGCAGCAGGTGCTCGACGTGACCCCGGCCCGTGGCCGACTCGACGCGGCGATCGCGCGCGGTCTGACGCCCATGGTCGGCCGCGGGGGCGATCTCGCTGCACTCGCAGAACGTTTCGATCGTGCCGCACGCGGAACGGGCCAGGTCGTCTATCTCGGCGGTGATCCCGGAATCGGGAAGTCACGACTGATGCTCGCCCTGCGCCGGCGTCTCGCGGCGGCGCCGCATGCGTGGATCGAGATCGCCGGATCTCCCCACCACATGAACAGCGCGTTCCATCCCGTGACCGAGGGCCTGCGCCGGATCCTCGGATTCGCTCCCGGCGACACGTCCGCGCAGCGCCTCGTCCGGGTCGAGGAGGCGCTCGACCGGGCAGGGATCGACCGCACCGAGGCGCTCCCGCTGATGGCCGCGTTCCTGTCGATCGACCTACCCACACGAACGGCACCCGCGCCGATCAGTCCCGAGGTTCGCCGGCGCAAGACCCTCGACCTGCTCGTGCGCTGGATCCTCGCGACCGCCCGGAGCCGGCCCACCGTGTTCGCCGTCGAGGACCTGCACTGGGCCGACCCGTCGACGCTCGAGCTCCTCGACCGGGTGATCGACCAGAGTTCGAACGCCGCGCTGCTCATCCTCGCCACGCACCGCCCGAGCTTCGTACCTCGCCGGGCCGCGAGCGACCGACTCACGATCGCCACGCTCGGCCCGCTCGGACGCGACGACTGCGTCGCGATGGCAGAGGCCGTCGCCCGGGGAAGCGGACTTGCCGGCGACGTCTTGCGCCGGGTCGTGGAGCGAACCGACGGCGTTCCGCTGTACGTGGAGGAGCTCACACGGAGTGTGCTCGAAGCGAGCTCGTCGCCGGATGGCGAGACTCCGAGCACGGACTCCGACTCCCGGATCCCGCCAACCCTCCACGATTCGCTGATCTCACGCCTTCACCGCCTCGGCCCCGCGCAGGAGATCATCCAGCTCGCAGCCCTTCTCGGGCGCGACTTCGCGTCCGCGCACCTCGAGGAGGTTTCACCGCTCGACCCGGCCGGGCTGCGGCGAGCCCTCGCGCGGCTCGAGGACGGCGGCTTCCTCGTACGAGCGGGCGCGGCTCCCGAAATCACGTATTCGTTCCGGCATGCACTGATTCAAGAGGCCGCGTACCAATCGCTCCTTCGCCAGACGCGGCGAGCGTGGCACGCACGCATCGCTCGCACCCTCGAGCAGCGCTTCCCCGAGCTGGTGCGGTCGGAGCCCGAAGCGGTTGCGCGTCACTGCGACGAGGGAGATCTCGTCGAGGAAGCGACCTCCTACTACGAGCGCGCTGCGGATCGCGCCGCGGAGCGATCGGCCAACCTCGAGGCGATCGCACACTTTAGACGCGCGATCGACGTGCTGGAGCGACTCCCGGAAGGGAAGGACCGCAACCAGCGCGAGCTACGCCTGCAAGCCGCGCTCGCGGCGCCGCTGGTGGCGACGACGGGCTGGGGGAGTGCCGAGGCCGAGCAAGCCTACGCACGCGCGCTCGCGCTCGGCGAAGCTTCGGCGGACGATGTTCAGCGCTTCCTGCTCACCCGACGCGTGATCACCTTCCACGTGTCGCGGGCCGAGCTACGTGCGGCGAGTGCGCTGTGTCCCCGGCTCCATGCGATTGCGAGCCACGAGCAGGACTCCTCGCTCCTGCTCCTCGCACACCAGCAGGAGGCGATCGTACTCTACTATCTCGGGCGTCCGGCCGAAGCGCTCGCACACTACGAGCGGGCCGTCGCTCTCCACGACCCCGCGCGACACGCCGAGCTCCTGCACGTGCACGGCGAGGATCTCGGCGTCCTGACGCGGATCTGGATGCACTGGGCGCTGTGGCTCGCCGGCCATCCCGACCGTGCGCTCGAGCGGAGCACGGAGGCGATCGCGATCGCGAACGCGATCCGGCATCCGTTCAGTCGCGCCTACGCACTCCTCTGGGCGGCCGTGCTGCGGCTGCTCCGGCGCGAGCCGAAGCAGGCCCACGACCTCGCGAGTGCGGCCATGGAGATCGGCCTCGATCAGGGCTTCACCTTTCATGCCGGCGCCGGACGCGCGATCCGCGCCATGGCGCTCGTCGAGCCGCGGCAGCCCGTGTCCGTCGTCGACGCCGCCGTGCAGGAGTTCCAGCGCGCAATCGGCGAGATCTCCAGCACGGGCATCGAGGTGACGAAGCCCAAGATCCTCGGACTGCTCGCCGACACGTTTCTGCGTGTCGGTCGTCTCGACGAGGCGAACGCCGTGGCAATGGCTGCCGCAGCAGCCGCGCAGCGGACCGAGCAGCCGTTCTGGAACGCGGATCTCGAGCGGATCCTCGGCGAGGTCGCGCTCGGACGAAGTGCCGGCGCGCGCCCGGAAGCAGAACGGCGCTTCCGCGACGCGATCGAGATCGCTCGAACGCAGAAGGCGCGCGCACTCGAGCTGCGTGCGGCGACGAGCCTCGCACGACTGCTCGGTGAGGACGGTCGCCGAGAGGACGCTCGTGCCGCGCTCGCGCCGATCTACGGGTCGTTCGACGAGGGGCTCGAGCTGCCGGATCTGCGAGAGGCACGCGTGCTGCTCGCGGAGCTCGGCTGACGCGTCCGGCCCGCGCCCGCCGCGGGCGCGCGATCAGGCACGCAGCGCCCTTTCGATCGACGGAAAGACCTCCTCGGCGGCACGGCGGCCCCACAGCAGGTCCTGATGCCCGTAGCCGCGCAGCACGCGCCGCGTGACCGGCAGCGCGCGACCTCCCGGACCCCGCACGACCCAGTCGTACATCCGATCGATGCTGCGCCGATGCCACAGCGAGTTCCGCTCGCCGGTCAGCAGGAGCAGCCGGCCGAGCCGACCGAAGCGAGCGCGCGCTTCGTCGCCGACGAGCGCTCGGTCGTCGTCACCGGCATCGAAGCCGGCGGCCCAGCCGCGTCGCAGATTGCGCCACGCGTGAACATAGAGACGGAGGGGAATCGCGCCGAACTGCGCCGGCAGCTCGGCCTCGATCGCTTCGCTCTCGACGCAGGTGGCGATACGTCGTCCCCTCGAATCGATCTCCTCCCCGGGTT
>JADLGR010000254.1 GCA_020849175.1 Deltaproteobacteria bacterium | reverse complement strand
GGTTCTCCTCCGTGAACGCAAGCGCGCGCACCGCGTCGAGCATGTCCGAGTTCTCGAGCTCGCACGCGTCGAGCCCGCCGGTCGCCGCCGCCGAGAACAGGAAGCTGCCGAGCGCCGGCAACGCCAACCCCGCGCACCCTTCGTCGGACCCGAGCTGCGCCACGACCGTCGCGAACGCCCGCCAGACGTCGCCGTGGCGCGTGCCGCGGATCGACTCCGCCATCCGCCGCAAGCGTGCCGTCGAGTAGAAGCGTGCGTAGCGAGCCCGCGCCGCCGCGACGTCGTCCGTCGCGCCGGGTGCGAGCAGCAGCCCCCGATCTTCCGCCACGAACAGGAACAGCAGCCGGTAGACGACCCGCAGGAGCTGCCGGTAGTAGTCGTCGCGCGACAGCTCGCCAGTCGAGAGCTGCGCGCGAAGCTCCTCGTTCGCCGGGTGGCGCAGGAACCCGGTGCCGAGCGTCTCGATCGCCGCCTCGACGCCTGATCGCAACTGCTCGCGCACGCGCGTGCCCTGCTGCTCGGCCGCCTGCGACCAGCGCTCGAGCCAGCACGCTTCGGGCCGGTCCGACCCTTCCGGCACTTCGACGCGCGACTGGTGGCACAGCATCCACAGCACGGCAAAGTCCGAGTAGACATCGCCGTCCATCATCGCCTCGAGGTCGAACTCGACGAACGCCTGCCGTGTCAGGCTGACGTTGTCGCGCAACACCCGCAGCCGCAGACCGTTCGAGACGAACGCCCAAAGTGAGTCCGGAGAGCAGTTGAGCAGTTCCTGCACGAGCGCGTGCGGGCTCGCAGTCGACGCGCCCTTCGCGCCCGGCATGCGCCGGTCGATGTCGACTCGGAAACTGACGAGGTGGATCGGCGTCTTCTGCCAGCCGTGCGAGATCGGGTAGGAACGGCCCTCGATCTCGACGGCGTGCGTCGTGCGCAGACGGCCGTAGCCGAGCTCCTGGAACAGCGGCAGCAGCCACTTGTCACGGGTCAGCGTCGTGCCGGCATCGGTAGCCGGAAGCGCTTCGCGTAATGTCGAAAAGCTCGCCCACGCACCGACCATGCGGTTCCACGACCGGTTCGTCGCCTCCGCGATCCGCTCGCGTCCCGGCAGGTGGTAGGCGTCGGGCGTCAGTCCGCCGATCGACTTGCCGTCGCCCGCCGCAACGCGCGCGAGCAGGTCCGCAGGCAGGATCGCGCCCTCGGTCACGATCGTCGCGAAGTGTTGCTGGCGTCGGGCTCGCACGGTCAGTCGCCTCCCGCCGGCAGGAAGAGGTAGACGCCGAGGACGTCGGGCGGCAACTGCGGCTCGCCACGGTACCGCACGCCGGTGCGCCTCGCTGCCGTGCGGACGCGCCGGTGCGCCTCGAGCAGTTCGTCGCCTCGCCTCCGGGCGGCGTCGTCGAGCGCAGGCCGCAACACGTCGAACCCGTCGAGGACGCGCCGCAGCGCCTCGCGCGCCTGGTCGGCGGCGATGTTCGCCGTGGGTTCGAGTGCAAGCAGATCTTCGGCCGCGTCGTTCTCGAGCCACTCGGCACTGGCCGGTGCGCCGCGGAAGGCCATCAGCCGGCTGTCTTCGGCCAGGAGCGGCCGCTCGGTCTCGCCCGACAGCTCGACGATGTGGAAGCGGAACCGGACGAGCAGGGCGGTCGTGCGCTTCGCGACGCCCGACGTGCGGATCACGCCGCACCGGCGCGCGACGGCGTCGGCAATCGGGTCGAGCGCGGCGTCCATCACGTGGGCGGCGAGCGCTTCGACGACCGGATGGGTGCGGCCCAGGTGGAGCACGCCGTCACGGACCGGAAGCTCGAACGCGGCCGCGAACCGGTCGAGGCCGCCCGACGCTCGATCGATCGCATCGCGAAGCCCGCGGTGCCGGGCTTCGATCGTGGTGACGTCGACCTTCGCCGGCAGGCTCGCGGAGACGACGGCGCCGTGCGCCCCAAGCGCCGTGCGGACGAACCGTTCGACGTCGACACGCGAGCCGATCGCGGCGCGGACGGCTTCGAGCTCGGCGCGCACTTCCTCGGGCTTCAGGGATTCCTGCGCGAACATCGTTCGGGAGGTCTTCTCGCGATCGGCGGCGGCGTCCCATTCGGCGTGCAGGCTGCGCTGTGCCGGTTCGAGGATGTCGCCAAGCGCGAGCTGTTCGGCCGCGCCCGTGTCGCCGCGCGTGAGCAGGCCGTCGAGGATGGCCTCGACGACGTCGTTCGAGTTACCCGGCACGGGAACGGCGATGCCGAGCGAGCTGCGGATGACCTTGTGCTTCCGGAGCAGCACGTCGAGGACGATGCCGTCGATGCGGTTGTCCTTGCCGTAGTAGCTGAGCACGCGGATCGTTGACTCGGCCTGGCCGTAACGGTCGACGCGGCCCTCGCGCTGTTCGTGACGCGTCGGGTTCCACGACAGGTCGTAGTGTACGACCGCGTTGAAGTGATCCTGCAGGTTGATGCCCTCGCTAAGGCAGTCGGTCGCGACGAGGACGCGCTTCGGTGCGGTGCCGAGCGCCGCCACGCGGGTCTCGCGTTCGTCGTGGGGCAGGTTCCCGGTGACGGCGTCGACCGTGACGCCCTTGAGTGCGGAGGTCAACTCGCGGGCGACGTACTCGGCCGTGGGAATGAAGCGGCAGAAGACGATCGGGTTGAAGCCGTCGCCGACCATCTGATTGACGAGCTCGATCGCGCGCTGGAGCTTTGCGTCCTTCTTGCCGGCGAGCGCGTCGGCTTCGCGGGCGAACTCGCGAAGGTGGCGTCTCTCGTTTTTCGACTCGGTATCCGTCGTGGCGTTCTCGCTGCCCGGGGCGACGTCGACGACGTCGGTCGCGTCGTCGTCGCCGAGGTCGAGCACGGCGCGGCGTCCGACCTCGTCGGCTTCCTCGACGGTATCGGTCTCGGCGGAGGCAGCGCGGTTGCGCAGCGTCACGGCGGCGGCAACGGGGCTCGACGCCATCGAGCGCAGGAGTGCAATGGCCGACCACCATCGGATCCGCTGCCGGTGCGCGCCGCCCTCCGTGTTCTGGACAGTCTCGCGCGCGTAGGCGAGCACCTTGTCGAAGAGCCGGCGGTACTCGGGCGTGAGCGTGTAGCTTTCCTCGAGCTCCTGGCGTCGGGGGAACGGCGTCTCGTCGTCGAGGAACTTCGTGATGT
>JADLGR010000253.1 GCA_020849175.1 Deltaproteobacteria bacterium | reverse complement strand
GCGCAATCGCGATCTTCTGCCCGGCGGCGACGTTCGGCGCGCCGCAAACGACCTCGACGACCTCGCCGCCGCCGACGTCCACGCGGCACACGGAGAGCCGGTCGGCGTTCGGATGCCGCTCGCGCTCCACTACGAAACCGACTCGAAGGCCGGACAGATCGGGGCCGACCCGCTCGATCGCATCGACCTCGAGCCCGCCACCGGTCAGCCGCTCCGCCAACTCTTCGGCCGGCGCCGGCAGCGCGATCCACTCGCCGAGCCAGCGCAGCGAGACGCGCATCAGACCTGCTCCAGGAAGCGAACGTCGGGCTCGTAGAGAAGACGAATCTGCGGGATGTTGTGGCGCATCATCGCCGCACGCTCCATGCCCATCCCGAACGCGAATCCCTGCCAGCGCTCGGGATCGATCCCGCAGTTCTCGAGCACGCGGGGATGGATCATCCCGCAGCCGCCCCACTCGATCCAACCCGTCCGCGAGCACGTCGCACAGCCTCGCTGCTCGCACAGCACGCACGAGAAGTCGAGCTCGGCCGATGGCTCCGTGAACGGAAAGAAGCTCGCGCGGAAACGCAGCTTCACGTCGCTGCCCATCACGTGGCGTGCGAACGCGTAGAGAACGCCCTTCAGGTCGGCGAAGCTCGCGCCCTCGTCGACGAGGAAGCCCTCGACCTGCGAGAACATCGGGCTGTGGCGTGGACTCGCGTCGTGGCGATAGACACGTCCGGGCGCGATGAAGCGCAGCGGCGGCTGGCGTCCGCTCATCGTCCGGATCTGCACCGGCGACGTGTGGGTGCGGAGCACGACACCGGGTCGCACGTAGAACGTGTCGTGCGCGTCCCGCGCCGGGTGGTCCGCCGGGATCTCGAGCGCGTCGAAGTTGTAGCGCTCGAGCTCGACCTCCGGACCTTCCTCGACCGAGAAGCCGAGCGTCGAGAAGAAGGCCTCGATGTCGCGCTCGGCGCGCGTCACGGGGTGGAGGCGCCCTCGCAGCGACGGAGCGCCCGGTAGCGTCACGTCGAGCCGGCCGCGTGCGAGATCGGCCTCGACGCGGCGCGCTTCGAGCGAGATTCGGCGCTCTGCAGCGAGAGCCTCGATCCGATCACGCGCGCCGTTCACGGCCTCGCCGAGCGTCACCCGTGCCTGCGGCTCGAGCGAGCCGAGCGTCCGCAGGATCGCCGAGAGCGAGCCCTTGCGACCGAGGAAGCGCGCACGCGCCTCGACGAGCGCCGGCAGGTCGTCCGCCGCTGCGAGTGCGGCGCGCGCCTCGGCTTCGATGCTCTCGACGCTCTGGGGCGTACCCGCCACGCGCTCTCAGGCGGCCTTCGCGGCGGCGAGCTGTGCGAGCTTCGCGAAGGCGGCGGGGTCGCTGACCGCGAGCTCGGCGAGGATCTTGCGATCGATCTCGATCTCGGCGGCCTTGAGTCCCGCCATCAGGCGGCTGTACGAGAGCCCGTTCTCGCGTGCGGCTGCGTTGATCCGCGCGATCCAGAGTCCGCGGAACTGACGCTTGCGCTGCTTGCGATCGCGGTACGCGTACTTGAGGCCCTTCTCCACGGCCTCGCGCGCCGTCTTGAGCAGGTTGCCGCGGCCGCTGTAGTAGCCCTTCGCGGCGCCGAGAATTCGCTTCTTTCGCTTGTGCGCGGCGGCGCCGCGCTTCACCCGTGCCATCGTCTTCCCTTTCCGGTGTTCCGTCTCTCGCGAGGCATCACGGCAGCATGAGCTGCAGGCGCTTCGAGTCCGCGCTCGAAGCGATCGCGTCCTTGCGCAAGCGGCGCTTCCGCTTGCGGCTCTTCTTGGTGAGGATGTGGGACTTTCCGCTCTTCATGCGGACGACTTTCCCCGTCCCCGTCTTCTTGAATCGCTTCGCGGCGCCGCGGTGCGACTTCATCTTCGGCATCGTCACTCCTTCGCGGCGGTCGCTTCGTCCTTCGCCGCTTCCTGTTCCTTCTCGGCGAGCTCCGCCTTCGCAGCCGCCTCCTCGGCCTTGCGCGCCTCGGCCACCGCCTCGCGGTTCGGAACCATGATCATCGAGAGGAATCGCCCTTCCATCCGCGGCGGACTCTCGACGCTGGCGAGCGCACCGATCATCTCCTTCACCCGGTCGAGCTGCTGGCGTCCCAGGGCCGTGTGCACGATCTCGCGACCGCGAAACATGACCGTGACCTTGACCTTGTCGCCGTCGATCAAGAACCGGCGGGCGTTCTTCAGCTTGAAGTTGAGGTCGTGGTCGTCGGTCCGCGGCCGAAGCTTCACCTCCTTCAGTGCGGCCGAGTGCCCCTTGCTCTTTCCGGACTTCTTCTTGAGCTCGTACTTGTACCGCCCGTAATCCATGATCCGGCACACGGGTGGGCTGGCGTTCGGCGCCACCTCCACCAGGTCGAGCCCTTCTTCGACCGCGCGCTGCCACGCGACGTCCGGGGTCATCACCCCGAGCTGCTCGCCGTCGGCACCGATCACGCGGATCTCGCGGGCCCGGATCCTCTCGTTGACCCGGGTGGTGTCCTTCTTCAGCTCAGCGATGCTGTTCTCCTACTGCGGGACTGCGCGGCACGCTGCGCCGGGAGGCAATCTCCTCGGCGAGTCCGGCCACGAAGACGTCGAGCGGCACGGCCGCCGGCGCCTCCTTCGGCCCGAAACGGCGGCGTGGAGTGACGGTCCCGTTCGCCTCCTCCTGATCGCCGACCACCACCATCAGCGGAATCTTCTGCATCTCCGCCTCGCGGATCTTGAAGCCGAGCTTCTCGCCTCTGCCGTCGAGCACGGCGCGAACGCCCGCTGTCTGCAGCCGCTCCTCGACCTTGCGCGCGTAGCCGAGCGTTCGGTCGGTGATTGGGAGCACCGTGGCCTGAACCGGGGCGAGCCAGAGCGGGAAGTCGCCCGCCGTGTGCTCGAGGTAGATCGCGATGAAGCGTTCGAGCGATCCGAGGACCGCACGGTGCAGCATCGCGGGCTGCTTCTCGGTGCCATCGCGACCGACGTAACGCAGGCCGAAGCGGCCGGGCATCGCCATGTCGAGCTGCACGGTGGCGAGCGTCCAGCGGCGGCCGAGGACGTCGAAGAAGTCGCACTCGACCTTCGGTGCGTAGAACGCGCCCTCCTTCGGCTTGATTCCGCACGCGTGCCCTGCCGCACGCACGGCCTGGACGAGCGTCTCCTCCGCACGATCCCAGTCGGCCGGGTCGCCGAAGAAGTCGTCCGGCCGCGTCGAGACCGAGATCTGCACGCCCTCGATGCCGAGGTCGCGGTAGACCTCGTTCATCATCTCGAAGAAGCGGTTCACCTCGTCCCCGACCTGCTCGGGCTCGCAGTAGATGTGCCCGTCGTCCTGCGCCATCGAGCGCACGCGTGAGAGTCCGGTGAGGGCGCCGCTGCGCTCGTTGCGATGCAGGCGCGAGAACTCGGCCAGACGCAGCGGAAGCTCGCGGTACGAGCGTTTGCGTGACGCGAACAAGTGACAGTGCCCCGGACAGTTCATGGGCTTGACGCCGAGCTCTTCGTCTTCGTCGCCCTGCACGAGGAACATGTCGTCGTGGAAGAGATCGTAGTGGCCCGACGTCTTGAACAGCTCGCTGCGGAAGAGCTGTGGCGTCATCACCTCCTGATAGCCGTACTTCGGGTACAGCGAACGGATGTACGAGACGAGCCCGTTGTACAGGACCATGCCCTTCGGATGGTAGAAGGGCGAGCCCGGCGAGATGGGGTCGAGGTGGAACAGATCGAGCTCGGCGCCGAGGCGGCGGTGATCACGGCGCCTCGCCTCCTCGAGTCGCTCGAGGTGCTCGTCGAGATCCTTCTTCGTCGCGAACGCGATGCCGTAGATTCGCTGCAGCATCGGATTGCGTTCGTCGCCGCGCCAGTACGCGCCCGCGACCTCGATCAGCTTGAACGCGCCGATCTGATCGGTGCGCTGGACGTGCGGCCCACGACACAGGTCGACGAAGCGGCCGTGGCGGAACAACGTGATCGGTTCGCCTGCCGGGATGTCGTCGAGGCGCGAGACCTTGAGCGTCTCACCGAGCCCGGCAAAGACGGAACGCGCCTCGTCGCGGCCGACGATCTCACGCGTGAACGGCGCCTTCTCGGCCACGATGCGCGCCATCTCTTCCTCGATCCGCGCCAGGTCCTCGGGGGTGAAGGGGCGCTCGACGAGGAAGTCGTACTGGAACTTCTCCGAGTGATCGCTGCGGCCGACGTCGATCTGCGCGCCGGGGAAGAGGCGCTTCACGGCATCGGCCATCACGTGCTCGGCCGAATGCCGGATGACTTCGCTGCCGGCCGGATCCTTCGCCGTCACGATCTCGAGCGCGCTGCCGTTCGCCAGCGGCGCACGCAGGTCGACGAGCCTGCCGTCGACGCGTCCCGCGAGCGCCGCGCGCGCAAGCCCCGCGCCGATCCGCTCCGCCGCCGCGAGGACGCTCGCGCCCGGCGGAAGCGCAAGCGTCCTGCCGTCGGGCAGTCGAACCTCGATCTCGCTCATGAACGGGCGGGCGGCATGAAGAGTAAGGGCGCCTTTTCTCGCGGCCGGTGTGCAGCGCGGCCCGAGGCAAGAATGGTAGGCACGGGCGGGATTGAACCGCCGACCCCCACCGTGTCAAGGTGGTGCTCTCCCACTGAGCTACGTGCCTGTGCTGGCTAACGTCGCGCAGTCAATATCGTTTTTGCTCTAGCGTGTCAATCGGTCGGACGGCGGGATCGCCTGCGTGGCGCTTCGGATGCGGACGCGGATCTGCTCCGGCGGGGCCCCCGCAGCCGGAGGCAGCGCCTCGATTCCCACCGGCCCGCCCGCCAGTGCACGGCGGAGCGCGCCCGCGAGCTCGGCCGCCGCCACCGGAGATTCGACGTCGAGGACGGCGCGCCCGCGGCTCAGCTCGATCGGCATCGCGCTGCGTGCGCCGAGCTTACCGAGGAGCGCTCCCCGTACGGCGGCGTACTCGCCGTAAGACGCCACCTGCTCGATCTCGAGCCGCACGCGCGAGATCTCTCCCGTCGCGGGCTTCTCGGGATCCGGCGCTGCCTCGTCGGCAGGCGGCTTCGGCGCCGCCGCGGCCTCCTCGGCCGCCGGAGCCGCGCGCGCTCCCACCTTCTGGCGAACCTTCGCCACGTCCACCTGCGCCATGACGACGAGCTGGTACTCCGCCTTCGCGTCGGCGTCCGCGAGGAGCAGACGCGGCTGCACGCCGCGATCCTCGCGGATCTGATACCGCGCGACGTAGATCGTCGGATCCCCTCCGAGGGTGCGCGCTGCACGCTCGGCGAGCGCTGCAGGGTCGGCCGGAGGCTTGCCGGCGGCCGTCTCCGACGCGACGAGCAGCTCGACCGCCACCTGCTGGACGGCTTCCGCGAGCGCGGCCCGCAGGGCCGCCTGTCGTCCGGGGCCGCCTCTGCCCTCGCCCGGCTCCGCGCGCGCCACGCCCGCGGCCTCGACCCATCGCTGCTCCGCCGAGGCCGCCCCGCCCGCCACGAGCATCGACACGGCGAAGACGGCAGCGCACCACGATCGCCTCACAGGCTGAGCTCCGCCACAGGCCGGCCGAACAGGGCGTCGACGTCGCGCAGCAGGTCCGGCACCGGCCGAACCCCCCCGCAGTCGCCGAGCGCCAGCACCGTCTCGCTCTCGCCCGGGATCGTCAGATGCACCGTCACGCTGCACTCGCCGGGGTGAGTCTTCAGCACGCGACGCAGCGCCGTCAACCGATCCGGCGTCGCCTCCGCGGCGAGAAAGCGCAGGCGCAGCTTCGACGCGAGCTTCTCCTCGGCCTCGGCGAGCCGGATCACGTCGCGGACGATGAGCTTCGGCGTGTCGCCTCCCTCGAGCGTCCCCGTCACGATGATCGGCGTCGGGCGCCCCGCTTCGGCGTCGGCGATGCACGTCTTCAGCGTCGCGCCAAGGCGCGCGAACGGCTCGGGAAAGACCGTCAGGTCGAACGCGCCTTCGAGGTCTTCGAGCGTCCCGAAGGCCATGAGTCCTCCCTTGCGCGTTCGCAGCTCTCGCAGCGCCGTCACGAGGCCTCCGACGCGCACCTCACGCCCCACCTTGCCTTCGGTCGCGCCGCCGGTCGTGTCGACGTAGCGCTGGAGCTGCGCAGCATACGTGCCGAGCGGGTGGCCGGTCACGTAGAAGCCGAGCACCTCGCGCTCGTGGCCGAGTCGCTCTCGGTCGGTCCACGCGGCGACGTCGGGAAGCCCGGGATCCGTTGCTGCGGGCAGTGCGCCAGCGTCGAACAGGCTCCCCTGCCCCAGCTCGCGGTCGCGCTGCGCGCAGACCCCGGCGTCGAGCGCTCGGTCGAGCGCCGCCCAGACCGCCGCGCGGCTCGGGTGGAGCGAATCGAACGCGCCACACTTGACGAGGCTCTCCACCACACGGCGGTTCACACGCTTCGAATCGATCCGCAGCGCGAAATCGAACAGGCTTCGGAACGGCGCGTCGCCGCGCACCTCGACGATCGCCTCGATTGCAGCCTCACCCACGTTCTTGACGCCCGCGAGTCCAAAGCGGATTCCACCGGGAACCACCGTGAAGTCGCGCGCCGACTCGTTCACGTCGGGCGGCAACACGTCGATCTTCTGCTCGCGCGCGTGCATCGTGTACCGGGCGAGCTTGTCGTGGTTGCCCGTGTCCGCCGACATGAGTGCTGCGAGGAACTCGCGCGGATGGTTCGCCTTCAGGTACGCCGTCTGGTAGGTGATGAGTGCGTACGCCGTCGCGTGCGCCTTGGGAAAGCCATAGCCCGCGAACTCCGCCATCAGGCGGAAGATCTCCTCGGCCTTCTTCTCCGGAATCCGTCGCTCGCGGCACCCCGACACGAAGTGCTCGCGCTGCTTCTCCATCTCGAGCGGGTTCTTCTTGCCCATCGCGCGTCGCAGCAGGTCGGCCTCGCCGAGACTGAAGCCCGCGAGACGGTTCGCGATCTGGAGCACCTGATCCTGGTACACGATCACGCCGAGCGTCTCCGCGAGCAGATCCTCCAGCTCGGGGACCGGATACTCGACCTTCGTCAGTCCGTGCCGCCGGCTCACGAAGTCGTCGACCATCCCCGACCCGAGCGGGCCCGGCCGGTAGAGTGCGACGAGCGGGATCAGCTCCTTGAAGGCACGGGGCTTGAGCTTGACCACGAGGTCGGTCATGCCGGGCGACTCGACCTGGAATACGCCGTCCGTGTCGCCGCGCGCGAGCAGCTCGTAGGTCGCGGCGTCGTCGAGCGGGACCGTCTCGGCCGAGAAATCCGGGCGGCCGCCGGCGCGGATCAACCGCTCGGCGTCGTGGATCACCGTCAGCGTCTTGAGCCCGAGGAAGTCGAACTTTATGAGGCCGACCTTCTCGATGCACTTCCAGTCGTACTGCGTCACGACGGCGCCGGACTTCGGATCGCGGTACAGAGGAACCATCTCGATCAGCGGCCGGCTGCCGATCACCACGCCCGCGGCATGGGTCGACGCATGCCGCGTCAGACCTTCGAGCCGCCGCGCAACCTGCAGGAGCTTCGCGACCTGCCCGTCGGCCTCGCCGCGTGCTCGCAGCTCCGGCGACTGCACGAGCGCGTCGTCGAGCGTGATGCCGAGCGTCTCGGGAACGAGCTTCGCGATGCGATCGACGTCGCCGTACGGCATACCCAGCACACGTCCCACGTCGCGAATCGCAGCGCGCGCCTGCAGCTTGCCGAAGGTGATGATCTGCGCGACGCGACGCCCGTCGTCTCCCGGCTCGTCGTACTTCCTGGCCACGTAATCGATCACGCGGTCACGGCCCCGGATGCAGAAGTCGACGTCGATGTCCGGCATCGAGATGCGTTCGGGGTTGAGGAAGCGTTCGAAGATGATGTCGTACTCGATCGGATCGACACCGGTGATCCCGAGGCCGTAGGCGACGAGGCTCCCGGCCGACGAGCCGCGGCCCGGCCCGACGGGTACGCCGTGGCTGCGCGCGTGCGAGATGAAGTCACCGACGATGAGGAAGTAGCCGGCAAAGCCCATCGACGCGATCACCGAGAGCTCGTGACGCATCCGCTTCTCGTACTCGGCGTGCGCCGCACGCAGCGGCTCGTCGGGAGCGAGCCCGAGCCGGCGGCGCAGGCCCAGCCACGCCTCGCGCTCGAGTACCGCCTCGCGCGTCGTTCCGGCGGGAACCTGGAACTCCGGCAGATGGTACGTCCCCATCGGGAGGTCGAAGTTGCAGCGCTCGGCGATCTCGATCGTCCGGGCCACGGCGTCGGGGCGATCGTGGAACACCTCGAGCATCTCTGCGCCCGACTTCACGAAGAATCCCTTGCCGTCGAAGCGGAAGCGCTTCGGGTCGCTCAGCGTCGTCGCCGTGCCGATGCACAGCAGCGCCTCGTGCGGCTCGTGATCGTCGCAGCCGAGATAGTGCGCGTCGTTCGTGGCGACGAGCGGCAGCCGCAGGTCGGTCGCCATCCGCACCAGCTCGGCATTCACCTGCTCCTGCGCGGCGATGCCGTGGCGCTGGAGCTCGAGGTAGTAGCGCCCATCGAAGATCCGCGAGAACTCCTCGACCAGCGACCACGCGGACTTCACGTCGCCCGCGAGAATCGCGCGCGACACCATCGACGACAGACACCCCGACGTCGCGATCAGCCCCTCGCTTCGCGCGCGCAGCAGCTCGAGGTCGATCCGGGGCTTGTAGTAGAACCCTTCCAGGTAGCCCTTCGAGACGAGATGGACGAGGTTGCGATAGCCCGTCTCGTTCATCGCGAGCAGCAGCAGGTGGCTGATGGCGTCGAAGCCGCTCGCGTCCTTCTCGCGCTTCTCCTTCTCGAAGCGCGAGCCCGCCGCGACGTAGACTTCGCAGCCGAGGATGGGCTTGATGCCCGCCTTGCTCGCCTTCTCGTAGAACTCGACCGCGCCGAAGAGATTGCCATGGTCGGTCATCGCCACCGCAGGCATGCCGAGCGCCTTGCAGTGTCCGAACAGCCGGTCGTGCTGAATGGCGCCGTCGAGGAGCGAGTACTGCGTGTGAAGGTGGAGGTGGACGAACGGCGAGTGCGTCAAGGCTACTCCCACTCGATCGTCGCGGGCGGCTTCGAGGACACGTCGTAGACCACGCGATTGACGCCTTTGACCTCGTTCGTGATTCGACTCGACACCGTCGCGAGCAGCGCGTGCGGAAGCCTCGCCCAGTCGGCCGTCATGGCGTCGGTCGACGTCACGCAGCGCAGCGCGATCGCGTGCTCGTACGTTCGCTCGTCGCCCATCACGCCGACGCTCGCAATCGGCAGATAGACGGCGAACGCCTGCCAGATGTGATCGTACAGGCCCTCTCGACGGATCTCCTCGATCAGGATCGCGTCGGCGCGCCGGAGCTTCGTGAGCCGCTCTTCCGTCACCTCTCCGATGACGCGAATCGCGAGGCCGGGGCCGGGGAACGGATGGCGTCCGACCATGCGCTCCGAGAGGCCGAGCCGCCGGCCCACCTCCCGCACCTCGTCCTTGAACAGCTCGCGAAGCGGTTCGACGAGCTGCAGCCGCATCTCCTCCGGAAGGCCACCGACGTTGTGATGCGTCTTGATCGTCGCCGAGGGCCCGCGGACCGAGACACTCTCGATCACGTCCGGATACAGCGTCCCCTGGACGAGGAAGTCCGCGCCGCCGAGGCGCGCGGCCTCGGCCTCGAAGACCTCGATGAACAGGCGGCCGATGATCCGCCGCTTGCGTTCGGGATCGACGACGCCGTGCAGCGCGTCGAGGAAGCGCTCCCGTGCGTCGATCGTGACGAGGCGGATTCCGAGACCCTCCGCGAGCATGCGCTCGACGTCCTCGCGTTCGCCTTGACGCAGCAGGCCGTGGTCGACGAAGAGGCACGTGAGCTGGTCGCCGACAGCGCGGTGCACGAGCGCCGCAGCGACCGACGAGTCGACTCCGCCCGAGATTCCGCAGATCACGCGTCCCGGTCCGACCTGGGCCTGCACCCGGGCGACGCTCTCCGCGATGAACGTCTCCATGCTCCACGAGCGCTCGCACCGACACACGCCGTGGACGAAGTTCTCGAGCAGGCGGCTCCCGCCCTCGGTATGCACGACCTCCGGATGGAACTGGAGGCCCCAGATCGAGCGATCGGCATGGCGCACTGCTGCGAAGGGTGAGCTCTCGCTCGTGCCGAGCACGACGAAGCCCGGCGGTAAACGCAGCACGCGGTCTCCATGGCTCATCCAGACCACGCGCTCGACTCCGCCCGGGAGGTCGGCGAGCAGCGGATCCTCGCGTTCGAGCTTCACGAGCGCGCGGCCGTACTCGCGTGCCTCGGCTCTCTCGACCAGGCCGCCCAGCATCTGCGCGAGGAGCTGGAGGCCGTAGCAGATCCCGAGCACCGGGATGCCGAGGTCGAGGATGCGCGGATCGAGCCGGGGAGAGTCCGTGTCGAGCACGCTCGACGGCCCGCCCGAGAGCACGATCCCTGCGGGCCTCCAGGCAGCCACCGCTTCCGCCGACATGCGGAATGGATGGATCTCGCAGTAGACCCCGCTCTCGCGAATCCGGCGCGCGATGAGCTGTGTGTACTGCGATCCGAAGTCGAGGATCAGGATACGATCAGCGTGGCTATCGGCCGACATGCCGGCACCTTCGGGCGCGTGCGCCGACCCGGAGGGGGGCCGGAGATCTGGAGAGGGGGCGTTCGAATCCTACTCGATCCAGTAGTTCGGAGCCTCCTTGGTGATGATGACGTCGTGCACGTGGCTCTCGTGGAGTCCCGCCGCCGAGATGCGGACGAAACGTGCCTTCGCACGCAGCTCGGCGAGGTTTGCCGCGCCGACGTATCCCATGCCGGAACGCAGGCCGCCCATGAGCTGGTGGACGCTGCTCGACAGGCTGCCGCGGTACGGAACCCGTCCCTCGATGCCCTCGGGCACGAGCTTGGCGGCCTCCTCGACGTCGCCCTGGAAGTAGCGGTCGCGAGAGCCCGCGCTCATCGCGCCGATCGATCCCATTCCGCGATAGATCTTGTACGACCGGCCCTGATAGAGAACGACTTCGCCGGGGCTCTCGTCCGTTCCCGCGAAGAGCGATCCGATCATGATGCTGCCTGCGCCAGCGGCGAGCGCCTTCACGACGTCGCCCGAGTATTTGATCCCGCCGTCGGCGACGACCGGAATGCCGTGGCGATTGGCGACGCTGACCGCGTCGGCGATCGCCGTGAGCTGCGGCACGCCGACCCCCGTCACGACACGCGTCGTGCAGATCGACCCCGGGCCGACGCCGACCTTCACGGCCGAGACACCCGCCTTGATGAGCGCCTCCGCCCCCTCGCCCGTCGCGACGTTGCCGCCGATCAGCGGCAGATCCGGGAACGTGCGCCGGACGCGCTCGACGGTCTCGATCACGCCGCTCGAGTGACCGTGCGCGGTGTCGATCACGACCACGTCGACGCCGGCAGCCACGAGTGCGTGCGTTCGCTCGAGCGTGTCGGCCGAGACACCGACGGCGGCGCCGCAGCGCAGCCGCCCGAGGCCGTCCTTGGCGGCGTTCGGGTGGCGCTCGGTCTTCTCGATGTCCTTGATCGTGATCAGGCCCCGCAGACGACCCAGATCGTCGACCACGAGCAGCTTCTCGATGCGGTGCTCGTGGAGCAGCTCCTTCGCGCGCTCCATCGTGGTGCCGGGCGGCACCGTCACGAGCCGCTCCTTCGTCATCACGCTCGAGATCGGCTGGTCGGTGTCGCGGACGAAGCGAAGGTCGCGGTTCGTGAGGATGCCGACGGCCTTGCCATCGCGCGTCACCGGCACGCCGGAGATCCGGTAGCGCGCCATCACCGCCAGCGCCTCGTGGATCCGCTGCTCGGGCTGCATCGTGATCGGATCGACGATCATTCCCGACTCGGAGCGCTTGACCTTGTCGACCTCGGCCGCCTGCGCCGGCGGCGGCATGTTGCGGTGGACGATGCCGATGCCGCCGTTCTGGGCCATACAGATCGCGGTCCCGTGTTCGGTCACGGTGTCCATCGCGGCGGAGACGAGCGGGGCGTTGAGCGAGATCTCGCGCGTGAGCGCGGTTCGCAGATCGACGTCCTTCGGAAGAACCGACGAGGCGCCCGGCTGCAGCAGCACATCGTCGAACGTCAGGCCGTCGCGGATGTGGATCTCGGTCATGGCGGGCGAGGTCCTCCCGACAGTCGTGACGCTCAGGTGCGATCGGTTGGCGCGGGAGGTTACTCCTCGCCGGCGAGCGGGTCAACCGAAGCCGACAGCAGCCGCGGAATCTCCGGTCGCACGATGGCGACGAGATCGGTGATCAGGTGCTCGACGAAGCGACAGGCGGCGTGCGGCGCATCGTCCGCGAGGCGCCGGTAGCCCGCGCGCGGGAGCCACAGAAGCCTGCACGGTGTGGCCGCGAAGGCGCTCATCTCTCGGCGGCCGGGAACGAGCAGCGACAGACCGCCCAGCGTCGTCCCGGGGCCGACCTCGGCGCGCAGAGGCGGCGACGAGCGTTCGAGGCGAAGGCGACCACTCGCCAGCAGGATCATTCCGTCGGCCTCGTCGCCTTCGCGAAGCGCCGCCTCTTCGGGTTCGAGGTCGAGCGCACGGATCTCGGCGGCAAAGCACTCCCGCTGCTCGTCGGAGAGATCCGCGAAGCAGGAGAACTTCGCGAGATCGACGTCGGTCACGGAACGAGGCTCGACACCAGCCGCACGAGCGCTGAGCGATCGTCACTGCGCTCGCCGGCCGCACTCAAGCGCAGCAGCGCCGTGTCGGGGCGAAGGCCGAGCGCAGACGCGAGCGCCCGGGACGACCGAGGCTGCGCCGTTCGTTCCACGAGGACCCAGCAGCTCCGCAGCCGGCCGTCCCGATCGATCGCGCGCTGCAGTGTCTGGACTGCGCGGACTCCCTCTCCTCGCACCGAACCGACGAGGGCAATGAGGCCGAGCGCCGACGCCGACGCGAGCGTCCACAGCGGCTCGCAGCTCGGAAGCGCCGGGAGGTGGAGGATCTCGATCCCGGCCGAGGCGGGAGGCCCGAGGCGACCCACCCGGCGCAGGGTGGATCCCGAGAAGCGGCCCTCACGAAAGGCCCGGTCGAGCGAGACTTCGGGGAGCTTCGCCAGGAGCGCGAGAAATGCTCGGGTGGTCTGCGGGTCGGACGACACAAGGAGCGCCCGCCCGTCGGATGCCGGCGCTCCCGCCGGGTCGCGCCGGTGCGCCCACGCGCGTAGCCGACCGAGCTGGGCGCCGGAGAACAGCGATTGGCCGGTGGCGTCGGTCGTGGAGGATGCCGTCGCCCGCAGAGCAATCGTTCCGCGCTCGCTGAGCGCGTGGAGCGTTCGCAAGACCTGATAGTCGGGATGCACCGAGCGGTCGAGCAGGTCGCCGACGCAAAGACCCGAGCGCAGCAAGGAGAGGACCTCGCGCGTGAGCGACGGCGCAGAGGGTCCAGCAGCAGGCGAGCGGAGCAAGACGATCTCCGCGTCGAGCGGCGGCAGCTCGGCCCGAAGCCGCGCCATCTCATCGACCTGTCGCATCCCCTCGAGCAGCAGCGCCCGCGTCGGCGTGTGGATGCGCGCCGAGGCGCCCGGCCGCATGCGCCGAAAGGCGAAGCTCCCGTTTCTCCACGCCAGAAGACGCAGGAGCGCCTTCTCGGCGCCGGCGGCGCCGCACCGCGCATCGACGACGTTGCCATCGCTGACGAAGACGACCCCTCGCTCCTCGGCGCCGTCGGGCCCCTGTCGCACCAGCTCGGCGCACCCCGTCTTGCGGTTCATGTGAAAGAGCTGCAACAGGTCGGCGAGCGCGAGCTGCGCGAGGTTGCCCTCCAGGTCGTTTCGGGCGTCGTCCGCAGGCGGCGCCTCGCCCCCGGTGCCCTCTCGCGCGAGCAGCGACTCGACCCGGCGCAGCACCACCTCGGGATCGACCGGAGCGTCCACGGCCGAATCGATCGCGGGCGTCCCGAACGTCCGGCCCGGCGGGCCACCGACCACGAGGAAACGAACGCAATGCGTACGGGGATTGGCGCGAAGGATTCCGGCGAGCTGCGCGGCCGCGATGAGCGGCAGATCGAAGGCGGCGATCACGACATCGGGCGGCTCGGCGAGCGCTGCCTCGAGCGCCTCGGCGCCGTGCGCTGCGAAGCGGGTCGCGAGGCCGCGTACGGCGCACGCCTCGGCAATCGCCTTGCCGCGGTCGGGGTCGCCATCTGCAACCAGGGCGACACCCATCAGTGTCATGGGCACTCCGCCCGTCATGCCGCGGTCCTTCCGAGATCGCGCTGCAGCTCGAAGGCGAGGTGCGCCACGAGCGAGCGGTCGCTCGAATGGAAGAGCCGCCCACCCTCGCCGTCGCGCTCGCGAAGCCAGGCGTAGGCCAGTGTCTCGCCGAGGCAGATCAGGAAGCCCGGGCGAACTCTCGCCCGGCTCGTCGAGATCCACGTGATGGGAAGTCCCGCGAGCGCGCCGGGGTCTTCCTCGGCAATCAAGACGATCTCGGCGCGGACGGCGTGACCGCGCATCCGCACCAGCTCCTCGAGCGCTGCCTCGTGCAGCTCCGCGCCGGCAGACAGCCAGACGAGCGCGCGCTCTCCCGCGCTTCGCCGCAGCTCTTCGAGCGCGAAGCGCAGCGCCTGCTCCGGAAGTCGAGGCGGCACCGCGAGCGCCTCGCGCTGCAGGCGCTGCCGGCACTCCGCGAAGCTGCGACACGATCGCGCGAGCTCGCGAGCGAGGCCGTGTCGGGCCGCTTCGAGACGCTCTGCGAGCCGCCGCGACAGGTCCTGTGGGCGAGCGCCGTCCGCGGGAAACGTGACCGCTGCGAGCCGGATCGGCGCAGCGAGACGCGCATCGAAGCGCCCCGGGTAGTGCGCGCAGGCGACCTCTCGGACGCGGCGCTCTAGAACGGCGGCGCCGAGCGCGTCGGTCTCGGGGAGCAGGAGCCGGAAGCGACCGTCGCCGTCGGCAGCGCACAGATCCGTACCGCGAACGACCTGCTGGAGCCGCTCCAGAAATCGCTCACTCTCCG
>JADLGR010000252.1 GCA_020849175.1 Deltaproteobacteria bacterium | reverse complement strand
GGCGAGGGCGAGAAAGACGGCGGCCGACCACGCTGCGCTGTGCTGGAGCGTGGAGGCGAGGTCCGCGCCGAGAAGTCGCGGTGCGAGCGCGAGGCCGAAGTGCTCTGCGAGCGGCACGGGCCGCACGACGCCGGAGGGATTGGCGACGTCGACGTCGATCCCCGCCAGCGCAGCGGCGGCGAGGCCCGCGATCGCGCCGCCGGCAATGAGGCCCGACGCGAGGAGCGTTCCCGGCGACGTCTCGGCGTCCTGCGGGCGTCGCCGCACGCGGGCGTCGGCGAGCCGCCGCACGAGGCCGCCGAGTGCGATCGCCGTGGAGGTCGAGAGCGGTAGATAGGCCCCTACCGCAAAGGGCAGCGATGGGACGCCGCACAGCTCCATCACCAGCGCGAGGACGACGCCGAGCAGCACGAGGCCCCAGGGCAGATCGCGACCCAGCACGCCGTCGATGATGAGGCGGAAGAGCTGGGCCTTCGGTGCGTCGAACTTCGAGACGATCTTCTCGACGCTCCCGTCCGGTCCGCGCTGCTCGGGCTCGATTCCGCACACGCCAGGGTCGACGAGAAATGCGATGCGGTCGTCCTCGCCGAGCAGGTAGCGGCCGCGCGGGACGCCGCCCGTCTTCTCCCGCACCTCGAGCACGCGATGGTCGGCGCCACGCAGGCGCACGCTGTCGCCGCTCACGACCAGGCGCTCCGGCGCGGCCGCCAGTGCGGCGGGCGTCGCCACGAAGCCGGGGAAGTCGCGCGGAACGTAGGTGGTGGCGGCGCGGTTCAAGTACAGCAGCGTCCAGCCGATCGCGAGCGCGCTGGTCACGACACCGACGAGGATCGCGATCTGCTGTGCACGTGGCGCGGCGCCGACGAGAAAGCCCGTCTTCAGGTCCTGGCTCGTCGTGCCGCCATTCGCGGCCGCGACGCACACGATCGCAGCCATCGAGAGCGCCATCCGCTTGTAGGGGATGCCGGTCCAGCCCACGGCGAGGAAGAGCAGGCAGGTCACCAGGAGCGTCGCCACCGTCATCCCGGAGATCGGGTTCGACGACGAGCCGATCTCGCCGGTGATGCGACTCGAGACGGTCACGAAGAAGAAGCCGAGCAAGACGATGAGCGCGGCACTGAGCGCGTTCATCTCGAGAACGGGGGCGACGGCGATACCTGCGCCGATCGCGAGTGCGCCGCCCAGCACGAGCGTCATCGGGAGGTCGTCGTCGGTGGGCGAGCGGCCGGCGCCGCGGCGTGCGTCGAGGCTCGCGAGTCCATGACGGAACGCGTCCCAGATCGACGGCAGCGAGCGCAGCAGTGCGACGATTCCGCCCGTCGCCACCGCGCCGGCTCCGACGTAGAGCACGAACGCGTTGCGGATCTGCCCAGGGCTCATCTCGCGCACCGGGAGGGTGCCGCCGCCCACGAGCGGTGAGGTGAGCTCGGGACCGAAGATCGCGATCGCGGGGATGAGGACGAGGAACGAGAGCAGCCCGCCCGCGAGCATCACGGCGGCAATGCGCGTGCCGATGACATAGCCGACACCGAGCAGGGCCGGGTTCGTCTCTACGGAGAACGACCCACCGGGAAGGATCCGCGCGAGAGACCACGACGCGGTCTCGCCGAAGAAGCGGCCTACGCTGCCGAGCAGCGAGAAGAGAGCGCCGACTCCGAAGCCGGCGAAGACCGTTCGCGCGCCGCTTCCGCCGCGGTCGCCCGCGAGCAGCACCTGCGCGCAGGCGGTTCCTTCCGGGTAGGGAAGCCGCTCGTGCTCGGCGACGATGAGGCCCCGCCGCAGCGGGATCATGAGCAGGGCACCGAGCGCGCCACCGAGCAGCGCAACGAGCGTCACGCGCGCGAGATCGAGGTCGAACCCCATCAGCAGCAGCGCGGGAAGCGTGAAGGCAACGCCCGCCGCGATCGACTCGCCGGCCGATCCCGTCGTCTGCACGATGTTGTTCTCGCGGATCGACGCTCGGCCAAAGGCGCGGAACAGCGTCACCGAGAGGACGGCGATCGGGATCGACGCCGAGACGGTCAGGCCGACCTTGAGGCCGAGGTAGACCGACGAGGCGGCGAACGCGATGCCGAGCAGGCTCCCCACGACGAGGGCGCGAAGCGTGAGCTCGCGATCGTTCGCCGCCGCCGCGGGGACGCCGGCGCCCGGTCCGGACGGACCGCGCGGCGCTTCTTGCCGCTCGCGCCGGCTCTCAGGCGGCGTTCTTCATCTCCGCCACGAGCTTCGTGAGCGAGCTCTTGGCGTCGCCGAAGAGCATCGATGTCTTGGGCTCGTAGAACAGCAGGTTCTCGATGCCGGCGAAGCCCGGGTTCATGCTGCGCTTGAAGACGATGACGCTCTTCGCACGATCGACGTCGAGGATCGGCATCCCGTAGATCGGACTCGACTTGTCGTTGCGCGCGGCCGGGTTCACGACGTCGTTCGCGCCGATCACGAGAACGACGTCGGTCTCCGTGAAGCGCGGATTCACGTCCTCCATGTCGAGCAGGTGGTCGTAGGGGATGTTCGCCTCGGCGAGGAGCACGTTCATGTGGCCCGGCATTCGCCCCGCGACGGGGTGGATCGCGTAGGTCACGTCGCCCCCGCGCTTCTGGATCTCCTCGGCGAGCTCGCGCACCTGGTGCTGCGCCTGTGCGACGGCCATGCCGTAGCCCGGCACCACGACGACGCTGCGCGCGTACGAGAGCTGCACGGCGGCGTCCTCGAGCGTGATCTGGCGAACGGTCAGGCCCGTCGCGTCCTTCCCGGCGATCGCGGCTTCCGCACCGCCGCCGAAGGCGCCGAAGATCACGTTGGTGAAGGAGCGATTCATCGCGCGGCTCATCAGGATCGAGAGCAGGAAGCCCGACGCGCCGTCGAGTGCGCCCGCGATGATCAGCACGTTGTTCTCGAGCGCGAAGCCCGTTGCCGACGCTGCGAGGCCCGCGTACGAGTTGAGGAGCGAGACCACCACCGGCATGTCGGCGCCGCCGATCGGGAGAACCATCAGTACGCCGATCGCGAGTCCGGAGGCGATCATCACGTAGAAGACGGTCGCGTTCGAGGGATCGACGATCAGGTAGACGAACATGGCGAACGTCGCGACGAAGAGCGCGATGTTCGTGTGGTTCTGCAGCGGGTACGTGATCGGCGCCCCCTTCACGAGCTCTTGGAGCTTGCCGAACGCCATCAGCGAGCCGGTCACGGTGAGCGATCCGAACATCACCTCGAATCCGACGGCCGCCATCTTCGCCGCCCCGATCTCTGCGCCGAGCCTGTAGTACTTCTCGACGCCGACGAGTGTCGCGGCGAGGGCGCCGAAGGCGTGCGAGAGCGCGATCCGCTGCGGCATGGCGGTCATCGGCATGAAGATCGCCATCGCCGCGCCGATCACAGAGCCGACGATGCCGCCGATGATGATCCAGGTGAAGGTGATGATCTGCTGATTGAGGAGCGTTCCGATCACCGCGAGCAGCATGCCCACCGCGGCCAGGTTCATTCCGCGCCGCGCGGTCGCCGCGGACGAGAGCCCGCGCAGGCCGAGGATGAACAGAACCGACGAAAGGAGATAGGTGAGCTCGACGCCGAGATTCACGGCCGGTCCTTCCGGTCGAGCTTGAACATCTTGAGCATCCGGTCGGTGATCATGAAGCCGCCGACGACGTTGATCGTCGCGGCGGTCACGGCCACGACGCCGAGCACGGTCGAGACCGGGCCGTAGTCCGCGCCCGCCGCCACGAGGCTTCCGACGAGCGAGATGCCGGAGATGGCGTTGGTCGCGGACATGAGCGGCGTGTGGAGGAGCGCCGGCACGCGCGAGATCACCTGGTAGCCGACGAACCCCGCCAGCACGAAGACGTAGAGCTGCATGAGGACTTCGTGAGACATCGGTGCTCCTGCCCGAACCCGGGCGCCGCGCATTGTAACCCCGCCGCGGCGGCGGTTACCTTCCTCGCGTGCAGCCGATCTTCGTGGGGGACGTCCAGGGCTGCGCGGAAGAGCTGGAGGAGATCCTCGGCCGCGCCCGCGCCCGATTCGGCGAGCGCTTCGAGGCGCTCTTCGTCGGCGACCTCGTGAACCGAGGGCCCGAGAGCCTGCGTGCCCTCGAGCTCGCCTTCGACCTCGTCGAGAAGGGGCGCGCCCGCTACGTCCTCGGCAACCACGAGCTGGGCCTGCTGCTTGCCGGGCTCGGGCTGCGGCCGCTGCGCTCGATCGACACCGCCGTCGAGATCCTCGACTCGCCGGACGCCTCGTTCTGGATGGAGTGGCTGCGGCGCCGCCCGCTCGTGGCCGAGGGCATCCTCGGCGAGCGACCCTACGTGATGGTGCACGCGGCCGCCCATCCCGACTGGAGTCTTCCCGAGCTGGTCGCGCGCGCCCGCGGTGTCGAGGCGCGGCTCGCGGCCCCGAGCCTCGACCTCGCGCTGCACTTTCTCGCGGCCGACCCGCGTGAGGATCCCGAGCGCGACCTGCTCGAGCGCCTCGTTCACTGCCGCAGCATTCCCGGGGCCGGGCGGTGGTCGCGCGAGGAGCCGTCACGGCCCGATGAGGCCTGGCACGCAGTCTGGACGCGGCGCGGTCACCGCTACGGCGTCGTCTACGGGCACTGGGCGATGCAGGGGCTGCACGTGGCTCCGGGGCTTCGCGGGCTCGACACCGGCTGTGTGCACCACGGCCGCGGGCGTACGGGGTACCTCACTGCATGGTTGCCGGATCTCCGGCGTGCCGATCCCTTCCAGATCCCGGACGAGGGCTTCTGGAAGGTGCAGGCGCGCCGCAGGTACTTCATCGAAGCGTCCGATGAGCCGTGATAGAAAGTGAGAGCTCGGCTCGCGCGAGCCAGAGGAGGTCTTTCCCCACATGGAGCCGGTGGTCGCGATCGATCCCGGGACCCACCCGGAGTGGTTCACGAACCGCGAGCTCTCCTGGCTCGAGTTCAATCGCCGCGTGCTCGAGGAAGCGCAGGATCCGTCGAATCCGATCCTCGAGCGCGTCAAGTTCCTCGCGATCGTGGACTCGAACCTCGCCGAGTTCTACGAGGTGCGGGTAGCCGGTCTGCGGCAGCAGGCCGAGGCCGGCGTCTCCGAGCGCAACCCCGATGGCCTCACGCCGGAGGAGCAGCTCGCCGCGATCGACCGCGCGGTCCGCGCGATGGTGGCGGCGCAGTACGCGTGTTGGAGTGACGAGATCCTTCCCGCGCTCGAGAAGGAGGGCTGCCGGATCCAGCGCCCGGACGCGCTCTCGAAGAAGGACGCGACCTGGCTCGAGGAGCACTTCGAGACCGAGATCTTTCCGGTGCTGACGCCGATCGCGGTCGATCCGGCGCACCCCTTCCCGCACATCCAGAGCAAGAGCATCTCGATCGCCGCGCTGCTCGGCACCGAGGACGCGCAGGAGCCGTATCGCCTCGGGGTGGTGCAGGCGCCGCGTGTCCTGTCGCGCATCATCCGGCTGCCCGACCGGCCGGGTCACCGCGTGTACGTCTTCTTGCCCGACGTGCTGCGCTGGCAGCTCCCCAGGCTCTTCCCCGGTGTCCCGATCCTCGATCACACCGCGTTCCGCGTGACGCGCAACAGCAACCTGTACGTCGACGAGGAGGAGATCGAGAACCTGCTCACTGCGGTCGAGCAGGAGCTGCGCCGGCGCCGCCGCGGCGAGGCCGTCCGTCTCGAGGTGCGCGAGCCGGCGGGACCGCAGATCGAGCACGCGCTCCTCGGCGTCTTCGAGCTCGAGCGCTCCGACCTGTTCGAGTGTCACGGACCGGTGAATCTCTCGCGCCTGCACGAGCTCGTCGCGCTCGAGGAGCGCGAGCGGCCGAAGGCGCAGGCGTTCGTCGCGCCGGTCCACGTCGCGCTGCGCGACCCGGAGACTTTCCTGCGGGCGATTCGGCGCAGCGACCTGCTGCTCCACCACCCCTTCGATTCGTTCTCGAGCGTGTCCGACTTCGTCGACATCGCCGCACGCGATCCGCAGGTGCTCGCGATCAAGCAGACGCTCTACCGAACGAGCGAAGATTCGCCGATCGCGCGCTCGCTGCTCGCAGCCGCCGAGAAGGGCAAGCAGGTGACGGTGGTCGTCGAGCTGATGGCCCGCTTCGACGAGGAGGCCAACATCCGCTGGGCGCGCCGCATGGAGGAGGCGGGCGTGCAGATCGTGTACGGCCTCGTCGGCCTGAAGACGCACTGCAAGCTCCTGCTCGTCGTGCGGCGCGAAGAGGGCGGAATCCGCCGCTACGCGCACATCGGCACCGGCAACTACAACCACGCGACGGCACGCATCTACACCGACCTCGCCCTGCTGACGGCCGACCCCGACGTGACGGCCGAGGTCGCGGCCGTCTTCAACATGCTGACGAGCCTCTCGGCGCCGGGAGAGTTCGAGAACCTGCTGGTGGCGCCGTTCACCGTGCGAAGCGGCGTCCTCGAGCGGATCGAGCGCGAGATTCTGCACGCGCGGGCCGGTCGCAGGGCATCGATCGTCGCCAAGATGAACGCGCTTCAGGACGAAGAGATCATTCGTGCGCTCTACCGCGCCTCGCAGGCCGGCGTCTCGATCGATCTCGTCGTTCGCGGGATCTGCTGCCTGCGCCCCGGCATCACGGGCGTGTCGGAGAACATCCGGGTGCGATCGATCGTCGATCGCTTTCTCGAGCACAGCCGCATCCTGCGCTTCGAGAACGGGGGCGATCCGGAGTACTGGATCGGGAGCGCGGACTGGATGCCGAGAAACCTCGACCGTCGCGTCGAGGTGATGTGTCGCGTTCGCGCGTCGGTGCTGCGCGAGCGCCTCGACGGGATCCTCGACCTGTACCTGCGCGACGACGTGAAGGCGCGTGAGGTTCTGCCGGACGGATCACACCGGCGCGTGCCGCGCGTCCACGGCCTGCGCGTGCAGGACGCGCTCGTGCGGCAGCACCTCGCCGCGGTGGCGCCGTCGTTCGAGCTTCCCCCCAGCGGCGTTTCACAGTGACTCCGCCCGCCGACTTCGACCGGCGCCTGAGCACCGAGGTGCACGGCAGCATCAGCGCCGGACGCTGGGCGTATCCCGCGCAGCGCCCCGTCTTCCCGGAGATCCGCGTCTTCGGGCGCTGGTGGAGCGTGGCGTGGCTCGTGGTCGTGGCCGCGGTCGGGCTCCTCGCCCTGCACGTCTTCTCGGTCTGGTGGATCGAGACGCCGGCAGGCCATGCGTTCATCGAGCGCTACCCCGGGAGCGCGACTCCACTTCCCGGCGTGCAGGGGTTCCCCGCGTGGCTGCGCTGGCAGCACTTCCTCAACCTCATGTTCCTGTCCCTGATCGTACGCGCCGGGATCCAGATTCTGGCCGATCACCCGCGGCTCTACTGGAACCGGCACTGCACCCCCGGGAGCGAGTGGCTGCGCTTCCAGATTCCGGTGCCGGCCGATCGCGACTGGACGGCCCGCGACGACGCGGTGACGCTCCCCGGCTGGCTGGGGCTCCCGGGCCTGCGGCACTCGATCGGCCTCGCGCGCTGGTGGCACTTCTCGATCGATCTGCTCTGGGTCGCGAACGGCGTCGTCTTCGTCGTCCTGCTGTTCTGGACCGAGCAGTGGCGGCGGCTCGTCCCGACCGGCTGGGACGTCTTCGCGCACGCGGCGTCGGTGGCCGTCCAGTACGGCGCGCTCGCGATGCCGCACGAGAACGGCTGGATCCGATACAACGCGCTGCAGCAGCTCGCGTACTTCTCGGTGATCTTCATCGCGGCGCCGCTCGCGATCGTGACGGGCCTCGCACAGGCGCCCGCGATCGGCAACCGCCTGCGCGTCGTCTCGGCGGCGCTCCACCGCCAGTCGGCACGCTCGCTGCATTTCCTCGTGCTCTGCTACTTCGGCTTCTTCGTCGTGAGCCACGTCACGATGGTGTTCGCGACCGACTTCCGGCGAAACTTCAATCACATCGTGATGGGAACCGACGCGAGCGACTGGTCGGGCTTCGCGGCCGGCATGGTGGGGCTCGGTGTGGTGGCGCTCGTCTGGGCCGTCGCGACGCCGCTCACGCTCCGCCGCCCGGAGCTCGTGCGGCGCGTGGGCCAAGCCCTCGTCGGCTGGATCGGGGTGCTCATGGAGTGGTGGGACCCGAAGCTTGAGCATGGAGAGCAGGACATCTCGCCCTACTTCTGGCACAACGGCCGGATGCCGGAAGGGCCGGCCTTCGACGCCGCGGTCGCGAGCGGGTTCGCGGGCTACCGCCTGCGCGTCTTCGGCAGCGTCGAGCGC
>JADLGR010000251.1 GCA_020849175.1 Deltaproteobacteria bacterium | reverse complement strand
TAGATGAGGGCGCCGCCGACGATGTTCCAGTAGATCTCGCGCGTGGGCACCTTGGCCTTCCGTACGGGATGATATACGATACGTCGCGTCTAGAAATAGGTCCAGCGACGACCGGCGCCTCGGCGCGGGCGAACGGCCCGCCGCCAGCCCGGGCGTGCGGACGAGACCGGGGCGGCCGCCATGGCGATCGAGATCCGCGAGACGTTCCGTGTCGATGCTCCCGCGGTCCGGGTCTGGGCCCTCCTCATGGATCCCGCGCGGGTCGCGAGCTGCATGCCGGGCGCCACGCTCGACGAAGTCGTCGACGAGAGGACCTTTGCGGGCAGCGTTCGCGTGCGTCTCGGTGCGATCTCCGCGAGCTACAAGGGCCGGGTTCGATTCGAAGAGGTCGATGAGGCCTCGCGCACGGTCCGGGCCGTCGCCGAGGGGCGCGAGACCGGCGGGGGCACGGCGCGCGGCACGCTCACGAGCCGTGTGACGGCGCTCTCGGAGGGCGCCACGGAGGTGGTCGCCGAGGCCAGCATCGATCTGACCGGCAAGGTCGTTCAGGTCGGCCGCGGCATGATCCAGGCCGTCTCGGCGCAGCTCTTCAAGGAATTCGTCGCACGCGTGCGCGCGGAAGTCGAGGCCGGCGAGGCCGTCGTGAGCGATGGTGTCTCGTCGGCTCCCGCCGCGCCGGTGGCGAAGCGCGACGACGCCATCCGCCTGCTCCCACTCCTGCTCGGAACGATCGGCGCGGCGATCATGCGCCTGCTGCGTCGGATCTTCGGGCGGCCCGACCCGGAACACGCGAGGATCGATACACGCTCTCAGGGAGGCGACCGCTGATGGCCCGCTATCTCGTTGCCTGCGACGCCGGCGGAACGATGACCGACGTCATCGTGGTCGACGAGCGCGGCCGATTCGTGATCGGAAAGGCACCCACCACGCGCTACGACGAGAGCGTGGGCTACATGGAGTCGCTCGACGAAGCGCTCTCCTATCTACGCATCGGTGCGAAGGACCGTCCGGTCTTCTTCCGGAGCATCGAAACCGCCATCTACACCGGCACGTCGATGCTCAACGCCCTCATCAACCTCGACGGCCTCACGACGGGCCTTCTCGTCACGCGCGGCTTCGAGGACATGATCGCGCAGGGACGCGGCTCGCAGAGCTTCATCGACTGCCAGTGGTCCGAGATCACGCACATGCAGTATCGCAAGCACCGCGTGCCGCTCGTCCCGCGGCGTCTCACGAGGGGAGTGACCGAGCGGATCGATCTGTTCGGCCAGGTCGTGATCCCGCTCTACGAGCACGAGGTCGAGCGCGGGGTACGCGAGCTGCTCGGCGAGGGGATCGAGGCCCTCGCGATCGTCTTCCTCCAATCGTTCACCAACGGGGCGCACGAGCAGCGCGCCGCGCAGATCGCACGCCGCGTGATCGACGAGGCCGGCCGAAACGTCCCGGTCGTCGTGTCGTGCGAGGTCGCACCGACGCTACGCGAGATCTCTCGCGCCAACGCCACCGTGATCCAGGCCTACGCGTCCGAGCCGGCGCGAAAGCAGCTCGTACAGGTCGAAGACAAGCTCGTGGCCGCCGGCTATGCGCATTCGCTCAAGACGGTGCTGTGCTACGGCGGCGTCACGAGCATCCGCTACCCGCGCCTGTTCGAGACGGTGATGTCCGGTCCGGTCGGCGGGATGATGGGCGGCGCGTACGTCGCGAAGGTGATCGGCGAGCAGAACGTCGTCTGCTCCGATGTCGGCGGCACCAGCTTCGACGCCGGCGCGATCACGGCGGGCATCGTTCCGATCGACCGCGAGCCGCCCTTCCAGCAGATGTACGTGAACGTCCCGATGCTCGACATTCGCTCGATCGGCGCAGGCACGGGTACGTACATTCGCCTCGACCCGGAGACGAAACGGATCAAGCTCGGCCCGGACAGCGCCGGGGGTACGCCGGGGCCCGTCTTCCAGGAGAGCGGAAACGACGACGTTCCGACGGTCAACGACTGCAACCTGCTGCTCGGGATCCTCAACGAGCACTACTACCTGGGGGGTCGCGTCAAGGTCAACCCGGACAAGTCGCTTCGGGTCTTCCGAGAGAAGATCGCCGATCCGCTCGGCCTCGATCCGTACATCGCGGCCGAGCAGTGCGTCGACCTCGTGAACGTCGTGATGCGCGAGCATCTGGTTCGGAGCCTCATGGTCGGGCACGACCTTCGCGACTACGTCCTGCTCGGCTACGGCGGCGGAGGGCCGCTCCACCTGCTCGGCTACGCGGGCGACGCGCCGTGGAAGTCCGTCATCACGGTGCCGCACGCGGGAGCGTTCAGCGCCTGGGGCGGCGCCTGCATGGACTACGCGCATCGCCGGCACAAGAGCGTGTCCGCCGTCTTCGCGGCGCGCGAGGGCTGGGCTGCTGCGGCGCGGAGCGTGACGGCCGCGTGGCAGGAGCTCGAGACGGAGCTGCTCGAGGAGCTGCTGAAGGAGGGCTTCTCGCGCGATCAGGTCGTCCTCGAGCAGATCGCCTACATGCGCTACTTCGGACAGCTCCGGGACGTCGAGGTCTCCTCCCCGGTGCCCAGGCTGCACGACGAGGGCGACGTCGAACGGCTGGTCGGCCGCTTCGAGGAGGTCTTCACGAAGATGTTCACGCTCGCAGGGCGCCCGCCGCAGCCGACGTACCACGTCGCCGAGGTGAGCGTCGTGGCGCGCGTGGATACCGTGAAGCCGAAGCTCGCGCGGCAGGCGCTCGAAGGGAAGAAGCCGCCGCGCAGCGCGTCGAAGGGGACGCGCCGCGTGTTCCAGAAGGGCCGCTGGCACACGGCGCAGATCTTCGAGATGGAAGAGCTTCGCCCGGGAAACGAGGTGAGCGGCCTCGCAGTGATCGAGGCGCCGAACACGACGCTCTTCGTTCCCCACGACTGGCATCTTCGGATCGACGAGCACCTCATCTACTGGCTGACGCGCACCGGCGCGCGGCGTCCGGGCAAGGGACGGACCGCTGCCACCCGGCGGCCGGCGAAGCGCGCGTCCGGAGGGCGGAAGCGATGAGCCCGAAACCGAAGACCACCGCACGCAGCGCGAAGAGCGGGGCGAAGGGGCGCGGAGCCGGACGCACACGTGCGGCGGCGAAAGCGACTGCGCCGAGCCTGCTCGAGCAGCTCTCACGCAACGATCGGCTGCTGCGCGAGACCGGGCACCTGTTCGGGCTCGAGAAGATGAAGCGCAAGGAGGCCGACCCCGGCACTTACGAGGCGGTCTGGCAGATCCTGCTCAACATCTGCAACACCGCGCACGTCGTGGGCTGTCGCGTCTCGAGCTCGCCGATTGCCGCCGAGGGCGGCGACGCGCTCTGGAGCCTTCACCTGCCGACGGGTGAGGCCGTGTGCACCTCGCGTGGCATCGTCTCGCACCCGGGGCTTCTCTCGCTGCTCCTTCGCTCGTACATCGAGTCTGGATACGAGGAGGATCCGGGAATCCGACCGGGCGACATCTACGAGAACAACGACCCTCACTTCGGCGGCATCCACTCCGCCGACTTCCAGACGACGATTCCGATCTTCCACGAGGGCAAGCTCATCGCCTGGGCGGGGTCCGTCACGCACGTGATGGACGCTGGCTTCGTGCTCCCGGGCTCGATCGGCTTCATGAACCCCGACTGCTTCTCGGACGGCGTGCCGGTGGTCGCGGAACGCATCGGCGAGAACGACCGCTTCTATCCCTGGTACGAGAAGCGAATGCGCTCGCGAACGCGCGTTCCCGACTGGACGATGGGAGACGCGCGCGGCCGTCTCGCGGGCTGCCTCACGATCCGCGAGCGGGTGCTCGCGCTGATCGAGAAGTACGGTGTCGACTTCTACGAGGACGTCGCCCGCGAGTACATCGAGGACGGACGGCGCTATGCGGTCTCGCGCGTGCGGACGCAGGCAGCGCCGGGACGCATCCGGAAGTCGAACTTCAAGGACCTCGCGATGGCGGGCAAGCGCGTGCTGCTCCCGGAGCAGAACACCGATTGCCTGTTCAGCCTTCCGCTCGAGATCGAGATCGATCGAAACGCGAAGGTGACGATCTCGCTGCGCGGAGCGAGCGGATGGGTGCCCTTCGGCGAGAACATCACGCCGAATGCCCTCGTGTCGGGAATGCTGAACGCATACTCGCACATCGTCGGATTCGACATGTTCAACTGGGGCGCTGTCGCGGCCTGGACCCTCACCGACCCGCCGGGCGGCTCGTGGGCGAACCCGTATCCCGAGAACTACTTCGCAGCGTCGGGCGTCGCATGGGCGCCGGCCGTGGTGTGGATGAGCTCGCTCTACGAGGCCTTCGGCCGGCTCTACTGGTCGCGCGGCTTCGTCGAGGAGGTGGCGGCCGGCGCGGCGACGACGATGACGGCCGAGTTCTCCGGGATCAACCAGTACGGGATCTACACGGCGGGCCTCACGCTCGAGCAGGCCTGCAACGGAGGGCCGGCGCGCGCGATCGCGGACGGCGAGACCAGCGCGTGGTGCATCTACACGCCGAACGCGGACTTCGG
>JADLGR010000250.1 GCA_020849175.1 Deltaproteobacteria bacterium | reverse complement strand
GCGCATCGCGAGGGCCTGCACGACAGCGCTCTCACATGGGCCAAGGCTGCCGGTGAGCGTTTGCTCGAGGTCGCCGAGAGCGACCCGGACGGCCTGCGCTGGCGGATGATGGCCGACATGCCGTGGCCGGCCAGCACGCCGAACTTCGCGCACGGCGGAGCGGGTGTGGGCTACGCGATGCTGGAGGTCCATCGCGCAACGGGCGAAACCCGGTTCCTCGACGCCGCGGCGGCGGCAGCGCGCTACGTCATGAGTCGCTCCCATCCCATGGGCGCCAGCGCCCGCCTCGTCTGCCACAACGAAGACGTGACGCCGCCCATCTACTATCTCGGCTGCTGCCATGGCCCGGCGGGCACGGGTCGATTGCTGGCCGAGCTGCACGCGCAGACCGGCGAGACCGCCTGGATGGAGCAGCTCGACCAGCTCGTCGCAGGTGTCGAACACCTCGGTGCGCCCGAGCAGCGGTCGCCCGGTTTCTGGCAGAACCATGGCCAGTGCTGCGGCGACGCGGGGCTCGGCGAGTTCGCGCTGCTGCTCTGGCGTAGGCTCGGACGCGGCGTTCATCGAGACCTGGCGATCCGCTGCGGCGACTCGATCCTCGCGCGCGGCGAGCTGGCCGGTGACCAGCGCCGATGGATCCAGGCCGAACACCGCTACCGCCCCGACTTCCTTCAGGCGCAGACTGGCTACATGCAGGGCGCCGCCGGCATCGCGAGCTTTCTCGTACACCTTGCGACGACGCTCGACGGGCGCCCCGTGAAGATCTACCCGCCGGATTGGCCGACCGTCCAGGACGTCTGATCCGGATCGTGTGTCACGCCAGACGCGGCTCTCCCCGAACCCTGCTCCTCGTGTAGCATCGCCATGCGACGGGCCGGGTGCCTCGTGGCACGCTCGATGGGCCGTATCGCGCGCGCCGCCGACTCCGCCCACCATGACGTCGCGGGCACGTCTTGCGTGAGGGAGTTCGGGGCCGGCAGGGCAAGGGCCTCTTCTTTCGCTGGCGCGCCGATGGGTCATTATCTCGGGAGCGAGGCCGGCCCTCCCTCTACCAGCGAAGAGGTGGCGATGCGCTCTTTGCACGCCCAGCTCGGTGTCATCCTGCTCTGCTTCCTCCTCCTTGTCGGGGGCTCCACGGTCGCGACCATTCTCGCCGTGCGCGCCCAGGCGAGCGATGCGCTGCTCGTCAACGTGGCCGGCCGCCAGCGCATGCTGGTGCAACGGATCGCGAAGGACGCGCTGCTCGTGGGTCAGGGTGGGGCAGGGGCGGCCCTGCTCCTGGAGGCGGATCGCGCCTTCGCGACGGATCTCGCGGCCCTGATCCACGGCGGGCCCGCGCGCGTGATCTCCGACCGCGACGTCATGGTGCCGGCAGCCCACGACGCACGGATCCTCGAAGGTCTGCAGCAAGTGGAGGAGGTCTGGACGGCCTACCACGCCGACGTGATGCGTGTGGTCGAAGCCCGGCCCGGAAGCTCCGAGTCGCGCGACGCGGTGGAGGCGCTCGAGCGCATCGCGCCGGCGCTGGTCCGGAACGCAGACGCGGTGGTGAGCCTCTACGAGGCTGCATCCGCACGCAAGATCGCTCGCCTGAAGGGGATCCAGGCGGCCTTCCTCGGAAGCGGGCTCCTGCTCCTCGCCGCAGGCATCTGGACCACGCGACGTTCCGTGCTCCGTCCCTTGCGAGATCTCTCGCTTGCGGCCAGCCGCATCGGCCGAGGCGACCTTCGCTCTCCGGTTCCCCCGCAAGGCCTGCGCGAGGTTGCCACCGTCGCGCTCAGCCTCGAGACGATGCGCGGCCAGCTCGAGGCATCGCAGCAAACGCTACGAGCGTGGGCGGGTGAGCTGGAGGACCGGGTTGCTCAGCGTACGCAGGAGCTGGTGGCTCTCTACGAAGTGAGCCGCGAGATCTCTTCGCGACTCGAGATCGATCACATCCTGCACTCGGTCACGGAGAAGGCCCGGGCGCTTCTCAGTGCGGACGTCGCCGCGCTGTGCCTCGTGGATGCGACGGGACAGATCTTGACCCTGCAATCGACGAGCGGTCCGCAAGGCGCCGTCATCGGAGCGAGGCTCTCCGTGGCGGACTCGCCCGCCGATCGGGTGCTCGCGGCGGACCGCGCGCTCGAGTGCGGCGATTCGCGCTGCGCCGGACCGTGCAGCATGCTCGCTGCGTCCTTCCGGGCCAGCCATCTCGCGGCAAGGCTGCAGGTGGGCGATCGCGTGATCGGTGCGTTGTGCGTGTGCAGCCAGCGCAGCGAGGCCTTCTCGGCGGACGCAGCCAGCCTGCTCACCAAGCTCGCCGATTCCGTGGCGATCGCGATCGAGAACGCGCGCCTCTACGAGCAGGCCGAGAAGTTGGCCATGCTCGAAGAGCGCCAGCGAATCGCCGCGGAGATGCACGACGGGGCTGCGCAGACGCTCGGCTTCCTGGAGCTTCGCGCGAGCGAGATCTCGGCGCTGGCCGCCGCTGGCCGTGGCGACGAAGCCGCGCGCGGACTCGGCCGCATGCGCGACGTTCTGGCCCGTGCTTCTCGCGAGATGCGACAGGCCATCGCGGCGCTGCACCAGCCCCCGAGCGCCGCGCAGGCGCTTCAGGAGCAGCTCGAGCGGCTGCTGAGCGAGAGCGCGGAGCATGGGGATCCGGGTGTCCGCATCACGTCGATCCTGCTCCCGCCGCGACTGCTCTTGCCCTCGGAGACGAGCGAGCAGGTGCTGCGAGTGGTCCGCGAGGCGCTCTTGAACGCGCACCGGCACGCACAGGCCGAGCAGATCACCGTGTGCATGGACCAACGCGAGGCAGAGGTGAGCGTGACGGTGGAGGACGATGGACGCGGCTTCGATCCGAAGGCGCCCTGGTCCGACGGCGCGAGCCACTTCGGGCTCAGCATCATGCGTGCGCGCGCAGCGCGTTTGGGTGGCCGGCTCGAGGTGATCTCTTCACCGGCCAAAGGAACGCGCATCTGCCTGCGCTGGCCAACTTCATGCGCCACGGACGTCTCATCGGCGACGCCGGAGCTGCTCTGAGAATGGACCGGATCCGTGTGCTCCTGGTCGACGATCACGCGCTCTTCCGCGAAGGTCTGGCCGGGATCCTCGCCGCAGAGCCGGACTTCGAGGTGGTGGGTGAGGCGAGTGACGGGCTCGAGGCGCTGGTGAAGGCGCGCGAGCTGGCCCCGGATCTGATCCTGATGGATGTCCAGATGCGCGGCGCCGACGGCATCGAGGCCACGCAGCGAATCAAGCTGGAGCGGCCGGCAACCACGATCGTGATGCTGACCGTGCGCGACGACGAGGAGGCGCTGTTCGAGGCCATCCAGAGCGGCGCGCAGGGCTACTTGCTGAAGAACGTCCACTCGAGCGACATGATCGCCCTGCTGCGAGGCGCCGTCCGTGGCGATGCCGCCATCAACCCGAGTCTTGCGGGTCGCATGCTGGAGGAGTTTCGCCGCCTCGCCGAGGCGGGGTCGGATCGGCCCGACGAGCCCGCCGCGACGCTCTCGCGCCGCGAGCAGGAGGTGCTCAGTCTCGTGGCGGAGCGAGCGACCGACAAGGAGATCGCCGACGTCCTGCACCTCAGCCTCAGCACCGTCAAGAGCCACATGCGCAACATCCTGGCCAAGCTCCACGTGAGCAGCCGTCACGATGCCGCACGCTTCGCGCGCCGTACGCGGCCGGTCGGGCGCCGGAGCTGACCCTCCTTCTCGCGGACTAGGTCTCGCGCCTCGCAGCCCCGGTCGAGGGCTCGTCCTCATTTCATCCTCGAAACCACTCTCGCGAACGATGGAGCGCGCTTCGGTGCGCGCCTAGGCTCGACTCGTATCGCACGACGACGGGGCGGATAGCTACACCGAGAAGAGACACAATGGGTGGCGACACGAGAAAGCGTGTCCTGATGTTGTGTGCGGAGCCCCTGCTGGGCGACGGGCTGGGGGCGATTCTCGGCGGACTGGAGGACATCGAGCTCATGGGTCCGTTGGCGCTCGATGCGCAGGCCGTACAGCACGTCCGGCACTTCCAGCCGGATCTCGTGCTGATCGCCGAGGATGGCGGCGAAGCCTCGGCCAGCACGCACTTCGCAGGTCGCCTCCTCGGGCTCTGTCCGGAGGTTCCGGTGATCCGCGTGGGCTTGCGGGAGGACAGGATCCACCTCCTCGTCTCCTCCACCGTGCCCGCCCGCCGGACGGCGCTGATCGAGGCCATCCGCCGCCTGCCGCTGCGCAACGCTCGTGGCGCGAGCCCCGCCGCGCGGGCTCCCCACCCGAAGAGATAGGAGGCGCCGGTGCGGCGACCGCGTGGCTTTCGTGTGTTTCTCGGCGGGCTGGGAATGTCGGTGATGACCGCTTTGCTGGCCGGCCTCGTCCCGGCGGCACCGGCGCGAGCGCAGGCCGCTGCGGCGACCGCGTCCGACGGCGAGGCCCTCTTCAAGGCAAAGTGCGCGGTCTGTCACACGGTCGGCGGAGGAGCGCTGGTCGGTCCCGACCTCGAGGGCGTGACGAAGCGACGACCGCGCGAGTGGC
>JADLGR010000249.1 GCA_020849175.1 Deltaproteobacteria bacterium | reverse complement strand
CCGCCGACCACACGGTGTCGGCCCCGAGGCGTTCTGCCGCCTTCACGTAGGCGACGAGGTCACTCCAGTGGGAGCCGTCGTAGTACGCGCTCCCCACAGACACCGAGATCTTCATCCTTCCTCCACGCGCCCTGCTCGATCGAGATTACAGTAGGTGCGGAGAGGCTCACGACGCAGGCGACGCAGGGCCAGAGGAGGCGCGACCGGTCCCCCGAGCGAGGCCCGGTGACCAGCATACGGTCGAGCCGGGGATGACGTCAGAAGGGATGCCCCTCGTCACCTGCGAGCCGCCACGACGGCGGGCACGCGACGGACGAGGCGCAGCGGAGCCTCAGCGTGTGCGTCGCGCTACGCCTGCGAGGGTGCCGAGCCCGCACAGCACCAGCAGCGCCGTCGCGGGCTCCGGAATTGCGCCCACCTGCAGACCGTCGAGGTGATTCCAGCCGTCGCCCGTGTTTCCGTCGAACGTCACCCATGCGACGGGCGTATCGGACACGAATCCCGCGAAGGTCCCTTGCAAGGCGCCCACGCTCCCGAGCAGCGCTCCGGAGGCATCGTATGCGAAGGCGAAGAGCGTATCGGCCTGGCCATCGCCGTTCCAGAACCCCATCGCCTGAAGAACCGATCCTGGGGCGGGACGCGCGACGATGTCGTTCCACCGGTTGGTCTCGTTGACGCCATTCGGAAAGTTCCCGAGCTGCATGGGGCCGTACGGCGTTCCGGAGAATCCATAGGCCTGCGGGTGACCCCCGCCGGCGAGCTCGTCGAAGGTGAGATTGAGCGAGCTCAGAGACGAGATCTGCGTACCGCCGGAGTACGACTCGAAGTCCTCGAGGGCCGTCGGGGCTGCAGCGGCTTGCCACAGCGCTTCCTCGGGCAGGGCTCCATTGAAGGCGGTGAAAGTAGCCGAGGCGGGTGCCGAGATGGTGCAGCAGGCGATCAGCATCCCCGTGAATCGGCGAATCGCGGTCATGGCAGCTCCCTTTGTCTCACCCCACCGGATTCCTGTCCGCGCAGCACAGCTTCGCGAGCGGTCGCTCGTAGAGGAGGTGGTTGCAGACCCTCGAAAGCGTCGGGCTCGGCGGGGAGGCGAGCGTCGGAGCCTCAGCGTGCGCATCGCGCGACGCCTGCGAGGGTGCCGAGCCCGCACAGCACCAGCAGCGCCGTCGCGGGCTCCGGAACGTACGTGACCTCGAGCCGGAACGACTTCGCCGTCGGGTTGTTCGTGGCCCAGCGCGAGAGCTGCGCCGTGTTCGTGTAGACGCCTCCCGACGGTGCGAAGGAGCCGTAGGAGTAGAGGTCGGCCCGGAGCCAGAGGTCGTTCGCGCCGAGCAGGCTGCCGGGGATCGCCACCGTCCCGAGATCGCGAGCGCTGCCGAAGGCAGGCGGCAGAACGTCGGCGAGCTGCGTCCAGTTGGTGCCGTCGGTCGAGCCGAACAGGAAGTTGTGTCCCTGGCTGTAGGACCAGTGGAACGTCGGCATGTTCATCCAGAGGCTGATCGCCGCCGCCGGGCTCGGGAGCGAGAAGTGGTACGTGATCCTTCCGGGAGTCGTGCTCCCGAACGTGGTGCCTCCGACGCTCGGCTTCCAGGTGTGGACGACGCCCTCGCTGTAGAGGACGGCGTTGCTCGTCGAGACGATGTACGTCTGACTCGAGGCGAGGTAGGGATCGCCGTAGGAGTAGCTGAAGTCCGGCACTGCGTGCGCAAGACCCGGCAGAACGAGCAGACAGAGAGCGGCAATCCACGGCCTCATCGGCGACTCTTCATGGCGAACTCCGCGGCCGCGTGAGCGACCGCCCGTAGGGGAAATGGGCGCCAGACCGCGAACGTGTCAGATATCGCCCACGGGCGACTCCGGGCACGGCAGAGCTCACCCCGATGTTGAACTTCCAGGCCGGCCCGCCTATGCAGGCTCGACCATGCAGCGGCGTACCGCCCCTCACCCCGGCGCGGCCGGCAGCCTCTACGCGGTCGGGTGCTACTCGATCTGGGGCGTGCTCCCGGTCTACTGGAAGTGGCTCTCGGCCCTTCCCGCGACGACGATCCTCGCGCACCGGATCGTATGGTCGGTCGTCTTCTCCGCGCTGCTCTTGACGGTGGCCCGGCGCTGGCGCGAGCTCCGTGCGGTGCTGTCCGGGCGCGCAACGCTGGTGCCGCTGCTGGCGTCGTCGATTCTCATCGGCGGCAACTGGCTCGTCTTCATCTGGGCCGTCAATCATGCGCGCGTCCTCGAGACGAGCCTCGGCTACTACCTCACCCCGCTCGCGAACGTCGCACTCGGCCGCGCGCTCCTCAATGAGCGGCTGGCGCCGCTCCAGATCGCTGCCGTCGCCCTCGCGGCCGCAGCGGTGATCCAGCTCATCGCCGGAGTCACGCAGGTGCCATGGGTCGCTCTCTTCCTCGCCGCGACCTTCGCGCTCTACGGGCTCGTGCGAAAGCTCGCGCCCGTGTCGCCGATTCCCGGGCTCGCGGTCGAGACGCTGCTTCTCTCGCCCGTCGCCCTCGGCTACCTCGTCTGGCTCGCGGCGCGCGGGTCCGGTGCGTTTCCGGCCGACGACCCGCGTACGATGGCGCTGCTGCTCTCGAGCGGCGCGATCACGGCGACGCCGCTCCTGCTCTTCGCCGCTGCGGCGCGACGCCTATCGCTATCGACGCTCGGCTTCTTCCAGTACATCGGACCGAGCATCACGCTGGGGATCGCGGTGTGGTCCTTCGGCGAGCCGTTCACGGGGCGGCAGGCGGTCACGTTCGGCCTGATCTGGGCTGCGCTCGCGCTCTTCTCGTTCGCGTCGGTCCGACTCCAGGGCGAAGCCCGGCGACGAGACGCCCGCTACCAGCGGTGAGAGAACTCCTCCGCCCAGCCGAGGAGGCCGTCGATCGCGAGCTCTTCGCCACCGGCGCGTACGCGCCCGCGCCAGCGACCGAAGGCGCACGCACCGCCGGTCGCGATCACTCCAATGTCGAGCTTCGACTGCTGTACGGCAACGGGCTCGAGTACGAGATCGAGATCGCCCGAGTGCTCGGCCCGAACGCGCCACGGCCGCATCCAGCTCGCCGGATCGTAGTCCCAGCGCAGGTCTTCCATCACTTTGTGCAGACGGCCGTCGACGAGGATCCCGTTCTCGTTGGAGCCCGTTCCGGTCGTCCATCTTGCGCCGAAGTTGATGCCGAGAAGCCGGCCGTTCTGCATTCCCGTCGCAACGCCCCAGTTCCAGAACGAGCGATATGGCCAGACACCGCGTCCCCAGTCCTGCACTGCGAACCAGGTCTGCGGGTCGACGCGCCACGACCGCGATCCGACGCGCACCTCGCCGTCGCACGGGAGCGCCGCGTGCTTCGAGTTGAGCTGGAAGCGGGTGGGGCTCCACGGAACGACCACGTTCAGGCTCTCGTGATCGGCCGGTCTTCGCACCGCGAAGTCTGCATGGACGGAAACGCTCCCCGTCGCCGTTCCGGAAAAGCGCACGCGAAGGTCGTTGCCGTCGATCCGATTCTGGTACGAGAGGCCGCCCCGCTCGAACGAGACGTCGCGCTCGACGTGCTCCGGGAGCGCAATGCGACCCGGCAGGCCATGGGACCCGCCGCGCACCGTCTCACCCGTGGCGAAGTCGGTCACTGCGAAGGCGCAAAACGACGCGTAGTCGATGTCGGCGAGCGTCACCGAGAACACGCCCTCGGGTCCGATCCAGTTCCAGAAGTTCCAGCGCTTCTTGCGCAGCCAGTGCCCCGCGAGGTTCGCACGTACGAGGGGACGGCGAGACCAGCCGACGGCCGCCGGATTGAGTCGCCCATTCCCGTCGCACAGATCGACCGCGTCCGTGACCTCACGCTCGCGATACACGGCCTCCGCTCGTGCGGGCGCGCCGCGGCGATCGAGAATCGGAAGATGCTCGCTCAGCACGGAAACGTTGCCTCCGATCCTTCGATCCTGTGAACGCGTCGCCGACCCGCTGAACGAGACGAAGCTCGTCAGGGGCTTGCTTGCTGGCGGCGCCTCCGTGCGCGCGCGGGCTCGGCCGCCGCCTGCGGCGCCGGCTCCGGTGCGTGTCGGGCTCGGTCGAGGAGCTGCTGGAACGCGTGCTGCACCGAGAGAACGAGCTCGTGCAGGTCCGGGACCAGATCCCAATCGGCCGTGAAGCCCCACGAGATGGTCCGGCCGTAGCTGAAGAGCGCGATTCCAACCGAGAGGCTGCCGAGCAGCGGCACCATGGGGTGTGCTTCGAGCATGCGCGCGCCGAGCAGGTACAACGGGCCGCGCGGCCCGGGAACGTTGGTCACCACCATGTTGAACGGGGGCGCCGTCTCCATCGCGCGTGCGCCGAGCGAGATCGGCGTCGCGCCGAGCCATTCGAGCGCGTGCGTCAGGCTCTCGGCACCGAGCGCCTCGTGCCGCCGCTTCAGCTCCTGCGTCGTCTCGCGCACCCGCGCGAGGCGGACGAGCGGATCGCGCTCGCCGATCGGCAGCGGAACGAGCCACGCCGCGACCCGATTGCCGAGCCGCCCACGCTCGCGCGGATCACGAACCGACACCGGCGCCATCACCTTGAACTCGAGCGCGTCCGGGTCCGTCATCCGAACGTGCTTGAGGAAGCGCCGGATCGCTCCGGCGACCACGGCGAGTACGACGTCGTTCACCGTGCCGCCGAGGCGGGTGCGGACGATGCCGATGTCGTCGAGGCTCATCGGCACCCAGTCGAGGCGCCGGTGCGGGCCGATCGGCTGATTGAGCGGTGTCTGCGCCGTCCCCGAGAGCGCCGAGGTCGTCAGGTGCGCCACCGCGCGCAGCCGTTCGAGCATCTCCGCGCGTGCGTGATCCCGATCGATGAGGACACGACCGAGCGCGCGCGCTGCGGCGACGGGCTCGCCGAGCCTGCGCATGGCTTCGCCCGTCGCATACTCGATCGCCGTCGGTCCACGCCGTGGCAGCCACACCGGCGGCGGCTCGATCTTCTCGGTCGGCTCCGGGGTCATCAAGACGCTCAGCAGGTCGACACCGGAGATGCCGTCGATCATGCAGTGATGCGTCTTGCTGACGATCGCGACGCGATCCTGCTCGAGCCCTTCGACCACCCACAGCTCCCAGAGCGGCTTGTGAAGATCGAGGCGCTGCTCGAGGATTCGCGCACAGGTGCGCTTCAAGATCCGCTCGTTCCCTGGCTTCGGCAGTCGCGTATGGCGGACGTGATAGCGGAGGTTGAACCGTGCATCGTCGACCCAGATCGGATGTCCGTCGATCGGCGCCGCCTCGACGTGCTGGCGGTAGCGCGGGATGAGGTGCAGGCGCGACTCCACGTACTCGAGAATCCGGTCGAGATCGATGGCGTGGCCCGGCTCGCGCAGCGGCGCTCCCTCGAGGATCGTCACCGCCCCGACGTGCATCGGCGAGCTCGGTCCTTCGTAGATCAAGAACGATCGGTCGAGCTCGGTGAGACGCGAGTAGTTGAAGTCGCTCATCGGATCCCCGTCAGAGCTTGCGCAGCGTTTCGAACTCGTCCTGGACCATCTCGACGAGATCGTGCAGGTCGGGCACTGCGTCCCAGTCGGCATTGAAGCCCCAGAACAGGCTTCCGTCGTAGCTGAAGAGCGCGATTCCGAGCGCCTGGTTCGAGTAGAGCGGAACGAGCGGGTAGATCTCGTGCATCTTCGCGCCGAGGATCGAGACCGGGAACTGGGGACCGGGGACGTTGGTGACGACCATGTTGAACGACCGCGCCCGTGCCGCGAGGCGCGTCACGCCCGTGAAGAGCCCCGTCGCGGTCCAGTCGGCGAGCTCCTCGAGGAGCTCGCCACCCTCGACGGTGCTCGACTCCTTGAGAGTGCGCGTGGTCTCGACCACACGGGCGAAGCGGCGCGCCGGGTCCTTCTCGTCGACGGGAAGGCGCGCCATCAGGAAGGCGACGCGGTTGCCGAGCTTTCCGTGCTGGTCTTCGCGCCGGACGTTCACCGGGAGCATCGCGCGGAAGTCGAGGCCGTCGACGTCGACCGTGCGCCGCTGCAGGAACCGGCGCACGGCGCCCGAGACGACGGCGACGACGACGTCGTTCACCGTCCCGCCAAGGCGGTTCTTCACCTCCTTGACCGCAGCGAGCTCGAAGCGCGTCCAGTCGAAGCGGCGATACGGACCGATGTCGTCGTTGAGCGGCGTGGCCGACGCGCTGCCCAGTCCGGCGCCGAGCGCCTCGGCGACCGCACCGGCGGTGGCGCGCGCCCCGTCGAGCGCCTGCATCGGGCTGCGCGCTGCGGCCAGTCCCGCTCGCACGGCCTTGATCGGGAGCGACGCGCGGCGCTTCAGCTCGTCTGCGACGAGCCGTGCACCCCCCGGCGGTGGGCGCTGCATCCAGCGCGGCGAGGTCGCCTCCTCCGTCTCCCCCGCGACTCCCTGCATGAAGCCGGCGAGCAGGTCGGCGCCGGAGACACCATCGATCATGCAGTGATGCGCCTTGAGGATCACCGCGAAGCGGTCGTCGTCGAGCCCTTCGACGAACCACATCTCCCAGAGCGGACGGTTGGGATCGAGCTTCTGTGAGAAGATTCGGCCAGCGAGACGCTTTAGCTGCCGCGCGTCGCCGGGCTCCGGAAGCGCGGTGTGGCGCAGGTGGTATTCGAGCTTGAACCGCTCGTCGTCGACCCACACGGGATGGCCGAAGAGCGGGATGCGCTCGATCCGCTGGCGAAAGCGAGCGCTGCGACGCAGTGCCGGCTCGGCGAGCGTTCGGATTCGTTCGATGTCGAGGCCGCCATCGGGCGTGCGGAGAGATCCACCCTCGAACAGGTGAACCGACCCGACGTGCATGTGAACGCTCGCGCTCTCGATCTCGAGGAAGGTGGCGTCGAGGGCCGAGAGACGGTCGTAGTGCGTGTAGCTCATGGGGTCTCGCCGAAACGGCCCGGCTGCGGGCCAGGGCGCCATGATACGGCGGACGCGCGCGCGGGGCAGGGCGACGAAATGTCGCATCCGTCTCGACGTTGGCCGCGTCCCGCGCTACGCCGCCGGAGGAGGTGACCCATGCCCAGGAGAGTCCTCATCGTCGGCGGCGTTGCCGGTGGCGCGTCCTGCGCGGCGCGCCTGCGTCGACTCGACGAGACCCTGGAGATCCTCCTCTTCGACCGGGGCCCGCACGTCTCGTTCGCGAACTGTGGTCTTCCGTACTTCGTGGGCAACGTGATTGCGGACGAAGGAAGGCTTCTGGTCGCCTCGCGCGAGCTGTTCCGGCAGCGATTCGCGATCGAGGTGCACACGCGCCACGAGGTCGTGAGCATCGATCGGGCGAGGCAGGTCCTGCGCGTCCGCGACCTCGAGGCGCCCGGGGGGCCGGCCGAGCGCGAGGAGCGCTACGACGCGCTCGTCCTTTCGCCCGGCGCCGCGCCGATCCGCCCTTCGCTTCCCGGCATCGACCTTCCGGGGATCTTCGCCGTGCGGACGATCCCCGACAGCGTGCAGATCCGGCGCTGGATCGACGAGCGCAGACCCGCCCGCGCGCTGGTGGTCGGCGGCGGCTTCATCGGACTCGAGATGGCCGAGAACCTCGCGCACCGTGGTCTGCACGTGACGGTCCTCGAGAAGCTGCCGCAGGTGATGCCGCCCTTCGACCCCGAGATGGCCGTTCCCGTCGTGGAGCACCTCCGAGCGCAGGGCGTTGCCCTTCGACTCGGCGACGGTCTCGCGGGGTTCGAGCCCGATGGACCGGCGCTCGTGGCGCTCACCGAGTCGGGCGCGCGAGTGCCCGCGGATCTCGTCATCCTCTCGATCGGGGTGCGCCCGGAGACCGATCTCGCCGTGGCTGCCGGATTGACGCTCGGTGCACGGGGTGGCATCTCAGTCGACACGCAGATGCGTACGGCGGACCCGAGCATCTGGGCCGTCGGCGACGCCGTCGAGGTGCGAGACGTGCTGACCGGTCAGGACGTGATCGTGCCGCTGGCCGGACCTGCGAACCGGCAGGGGAGAGTCGCGGCGGAGTCGATCTGCGGCCGCGAGCGCCGCTTCCGCGGCGTGCAGGCGACGGCCGTGGTCGGCGTCTTCGGCCTCACCGTCGCGTGCACGGGCGCGAGCGAGAAGGGCCTGCGCCGCGCGGGCGTGACGGACTTCGAGAAGGTCTACCTGCACCCGGGTCATCACGCCGCCTACTACCCGGGTGCGAAGCCGATCCACCTGAAGCTGCTCTTCCGTCCCTCCGATGGCCGGATTCTCGGCGCACAGGCCGTCGGCCTCGAAGGCGTCGAGAAGCGGATCGACGTGATCGCGTCGCTGCTCCAGATGGGTGCCACGGTTCGAGACCTCGCCGAAGCGGAGCTGTGCTACGCGCCGCAGTTCGGCGGTGCGAAAGATCCTGCAAACCTCGCCGGAATGATCGCCGTCAATCACCTCGACGGCCTGATGCCGCTCGCCGACTGGCCGACCCTCGGAGGGAAGGACGCGCTGCTCGTCGACGTGCGGGAGCCGGCGGAGTACGAGGCCGGTCACATCGAGGGGGCGGTCAATCTGCCGCTCTCGCAGCTCCGCGAGCGACATCGCGAGCTGCCGGCGGACCGGCCGCTCGCGATCTACTGCGGCGTTGGACAGCGCGGGTACTTCGCGGTGCGATTTCTCGCGCAGCACGGGGTCCGGGCGGCAAATCTCTCGGGCGGCTACGCCACGTACCGGGCGCTGCGCGCGGCCGGCGCAATCGAAGCGCGCTGACGGCGCGAAGGGGGCGCGCAATGGATCGCTGGCATGCGCTCGTCGGAGAGGCCCCCCTCGACACCGAAGGGGTCGAGAGAGCGGCTGCGACGCTGCTCACCGAGATGACGCTCGACGAAAAGCTCGGCTGCCTCTCGGGCGACCGGCCGACGCTGAGCGGCCTTCTCGAAGATGCTCGGCGCTACAACGCGCGGCCGATCGTCGCCGGATGTGTTCCGCGCCTCGGCATTCCCGGAGTCCGCTTCACGGACGGTCCGCGGGGCATCGTGATGGGCGCGTCGACGGCCTTCCCCGTCCCGATGGCGCGTGGCGCCACCTTCGATCCCGACCTCGAGCGCCGCGTCGGCGACGTCATCGGCGTCGAGGCGCGCGCACAGGGCGCGAACCTCTTCGGCGGGGTGTGCATCAACGCCCTGCGCCATCCGGCGTGGGGGCGCGCGCAGGAAACGTACGGAGAGGATTCGCACTTGCTGGGAGAGATGGGCGTCGCGCTGATCGAAGGAAGCCAGCGCCACGTCATGGCGTGCGTCAAGCACTTCGCGCTCAACAGCATGGAGAACTCTCGCTTCATCGTGGACGTCACGGTCGACGAGGACACGCTCCATGACGTCTACCTGCCGCACTTCCGGCGCTGTGTCGGGGCGGGCGTCGCGTCGGTCATGAGCGCGTACAACCGGGTGAATGGCCAGTGGTGCGGTCATCACGGCGTTCTGCTCTCAGACGTCCTCAAAGGGCGCTGGGGATTTCGCGGCTTCGTGATGAGCGACTTCGTGTTCGGCGTACGTAGCGGCCCGGACGCGATCGACGGCGGACAGGACCTCGAGATGCCGCTGCGACTGCGGTTTCGCTCGCTGCCGCGCGCCGTACGCAGAGGCCGGATCGCGGAGTCGCGGATCGACGATTCGGTACGCCGGCTGCTGCGACAGCAGCTCCGGTTCGCGAACGTCGGAGAGCCCGAGCGATATCGGCCGGAAGTCGTCGCCTGCGCCGAGCACCGTGCGCTGGCGAGGGAGGTGAGCGATCGCGCCGTCGTCCTGCTCCAGAACGATCCGCCGGCCGGATCCCGGGAGGCCGTCCTTCCGCTCGATGCAGCACGCTACGGATCGGTGTCGGTGATCGGGAGGCTCGCAACGCTCGAGAACACCGGCGATCACGGCTCGAGCCAGGTGCGGGCCCCGCACGTGGTGACCGTCGCCGAAGGCATGCGCGAGGCGGGCTTGCGCCACGGCGTTCGCGTCGTGCCGTGCGAGAGACGTTCGGTAGCGGACGCCGTCGCCGCCGCTCGCGCGGCGGACGCTGCCGTGGTCGTCGTCGGGTACACCTTCCGCGACGAGGGTGAGTTCCTCGGCCTCGTGGGCGGCGATCGCCGCTCGCTGCGGCTCCGGCCGCAGGACGAGGAGTTGATTGGCGCGGTCGGAGCGGCCAACCCGAACACCGTGGTCGTTCTCGAGGGAGGGAGCCCGATCGTCTGCGAGCCGTGGCGCGGTCGCGTTCCGGCGATTCTCATGGCGTGGTATCCGGGCATCGAGGGCGGACGCTCGGTCGCCGACATTCTCTTCGGAGACGTCAACCCGAGTGGGCGGGTCCCGTGTACGTGGGCGGCGTCGGAGGCGCAGCTCCCGCCGTTTCGCCGGTGGGCGCGCCGTTTCCCGTACGGCCCGCTCTTCGGGTATCGCTGGATGTGGGCCGAGAAGAGGTCACCGACCTGGTGGTTCGGGCACGGCCTCGGCTACAGCCCGTTTCGCTACGCCGCTGCGTGTCGGCGTGATGACACGGTGACGGTGACGCTCACCAACGAAGGCCGGCACGATGGCGAGGAGGTCGTTCAGCTCTACGTCGACGTCGCGCTCGGCTCCGACCCGCGGCCCGTTCCGACACTGTGCGGTTTCCGCCGCATCCGCGTCGCGGCCGGGGCAACGGTCGATGTGACGATTCGTCCCGACTCACGGCTGCTCGATCGAGCGGCCTCCGCCGGCCCGCTGCGCTTGCGGGTGGGCCGATCGGCCGACCCGGGGGTGCTCGCCGAGGTCGCCTGAGGCCGGCGCCGCACACTCGGGAGGGCTCGGCGCGCCGCGTCGAGGAGCCGCCGAACGCATTCCGTAGTTGCGTTTGCACGCGAAAGCTCGGAGGATGGAGGGGAGATCTTCGCGCCGACAGGAGGTGTCGCGATGAGATCCATCCGGGAGCTCGCGCCCCTCGGCGCATCCGCCCCTTCGACGCCGTCTGGTGTCGAGTCCAGGTCGCGGCGCGGCCGTGCCGTACAGCGCGCCATCGGACGGCGTTTGCAGGCCGCCATCGGTGCAGCACCGATCGGCTTCGTCCTTCCAAACGGAGAAGAGCTGCGACCGGCTGCGCGAACACCACTCGGCCGAATCGTGATCCGCGATGTGCGAACGCTCGTCGGCCTCGTCGGGCCGTCGCGTGATCTGTGGTTCGGCGACGGCTATGCGCGCGGTGAGATCGAGGTCGAAGGAGACTTCGCCGACGTTCTCGAGGCGATCTACCGCGCCTCGCGGCCGCAGAGCGTGCTGGAGCGGGTGGGTCGCCGCTGGCGCCGCCTGCGCCGGCGCCGCAACACCCTCGCCGCGTCTCGAGACAACGTCCATCACCATTACGACCTCGGCAACGAGTTCTATTCGCTCTGGCTGGACCGCGAGATGGTCTACACCTGCGCGTACTTCCGGCACCCGGACGCCAGCCTCGAGGACGCTCAGCTCGCGAAGATGGAGCACGTCGCGCGCAAGCTGCGGCTGCGCTCTGGCGAGACGGTCGTCGAGGCCGGGTGTGGATGGGGCTCGCTCGCGCTCCATCTTGCGCGAACCCGTGGCGTGCGCGTTCGCGCCTTCAACATCTCGCGCGAGCAGATTGCGTTCGCGCGCGAGCGCGCGAGAGCCGAGGGCGTCACGGGATGCGTCGAGTTCATCGAGGACGACTATCGCAACGTCTCGGGGCGGTGCGACGCGTTCGTGTCGGTGGGAATGCTCGAGCACGTCGGGCCGGAGCACTACGCCGATCTCGGACGCGTGATCGATCGGACGCTGGCCGGCGAGGGGCGGGGCCTGCTGCACTTCATCGGACGCAGTCAGCCTCGCGAGTTCAGCCCGTGGGTCGAGCGCAGGATCTTCCCCGGCGCCCATCCGCCGACGCTGCGCGAGGTCTCGGCCGTGCTCGAGCCGGCCGACCTCGCCATCCTCGACGTCGAGAATCTGCGCCCGCACTACGCGCGCACGCTCGAACACTGGCTCACGCGCTTCGAGACCCACCACGACGAGGTGGCGCGACGATTCGACGAGCGCTTCGTGCGCACGTGGCGCCTGTATCTCGCAGGGTCGATCGCGGCGTTCCGGACCGGCTCGCTCCAGCTCTTCCAGGTGCTCTTCGCGCGCGACGGTGCGAGCGACGTTGCGTGGACGCGCGAGCATCTGTACGCCGGCACACCCAGTGAGGAGGCGCGTGCAGCGAACTGACGTGCTCATCGTCGGCGGAGGGCCAGCCGGCTCTTCGTGCGCCTGGCGCCTGCACCAGGCGGGCGTCGACGTCACGGTTCTCGATCGCAGGCAGTTTCCGCGCGACAAGGTCTGCGCGGGGTGGATCACGCCGCAGACGCTCGACGCCCTCGCGCTCGATCCGCTCGCGTACGCGAAGGACCACGTCGCGCAGCCGATTCACGGCTTTCGCGTGAGCCGGCTCGGCGACCGCCCGGCACGCGTCGACTACGGGCGACCCGTATCGTGGGCGATTCGCCGCTGCGAGCTCGACGCCTTCCTGCTCGTTCGCTCGGGCGCGCGGCTTCGACTCGGAGGGCCCCTGCAGAGCCTTCGGCGCGAGTGTGGCCGCTGGATCGTGAACGAGGCGTTCGAAGCCGGCGTACTCGTCGGAGCGGGCGGACACTTCTGCCCCGTGGCGCAGCACCTGGGAGGTCTCGCGAAGAAGCCTGCGACCGTGATCGCAGCACAGGAGATCGAGTTCCTGCTCGACGCGGAGGCGGCGCTCCGCTGTCCCGTCGAGCCCGAGATTCCGGAGCTCTACTTCACCGCCGACCTCGCGGGCTACGGGTGGATCGTTCGCAAGGGAGACTGGCTCAACGTCGGACTCGGGCGGCAGGACCGGGACCATCTCGCGGATCACGTCGCTGGCTTCGTCGGCGCACTTCGGGCGGAAGGCCGCCTCTGCGCCGATCTACCGGCCAGGCCTCGCGGTCACGCCTACTTCCTGTACGGAGAGTCGCGACGACCGTGCGGAGCAGAGGGCGTGCTGCTCGTGGGCGATTCCGCGGGGCTCGCGTATCCACGAAGCGGCGAGGGCATTCGTCCGGCCGTCGAGTCGGGGCTCCTCGCCGCATCGGCGATTCTCGATGCAGGACCGACTGGCGATCCGTTGCCACGCTACGAGGCGGCGCTGCGCGCGCGATTCGGAACGCCACAAGGCGAGCGGTCAGCCGGGCGCCTCGCCGCCCTCGGGCATGCGGCGAAGATCGCACTCGCCGGACGCCTTCTCGGCAGCGCACTCTTCGCACGACACGTCGTGCTCGATCGCTGGTTCCTCCACCGCCACGAGCCCGCGCTCGCGGTGTGAGCTGCGACCGCGAACCGGCCCGACGCAGGCTGCGTCCCCCAGGATCTCGGTGCAAGAGGATCTCGTCACGCAGCGGACGAGCGCCGCGCGCTCGCGCTCACCGGTCGCTCTCACGCGATCTCGATCGACGGCACGGCTCCCACGATGACTCCGAGCGCCGCGTAGAACGCTGCGGGCTCGACCCACATCTCGGGGAACACGACGCCCGGGGCTGCGCCGCCGGCACGTGCGAGCTGGAAGAAGGCGGCCTCGCAGGCGCCGGTTGCTGCGGCCATCGAGCCGGTCTCACCCGCGGCGCCGGCGTGCGCGTCGAGGCGAACGCTCACGACGACCTCGGCCGGCCGGCCGCCGCGAAGACCGCGCACGCGCGCACCGATCCCGGAGACGGGCTGCGGGCGGGCGCCGCCGCGGCGCGGGCGCAGGGTCGCCCACGCCTCGCGCGGCGAGCACTCGCGGCGCAGTACCTGGCGCAGGATGCCGTGCATCGCGAAACGAGCGGCTCGCGCGCCGCGCGGCGGTCCAGCCGCGGCCGAAGCGTCGTCTCGACGACCTGCTGCGTGCGCACCCGACTGGAGGAAGGCGCACGCGTCGTCGATGCCGAGGCGGCCCTCGCGTACCGCGACCGCGATGCCGCGCAGCGCACCGTTGAGCGGGGCTGGATGGAGGCCGCCCCAGCACACGACGTCGCGAAGCCGCGGGTGGCTGAAGCCGAGCATCACGGGCTCGGGATGCGCGCACTCGTAGAGGCGGCAGGCGCCGGGCGGATCGGCGAGCGGAAAGAGCGTGCTCTGCGCGAAGCTCTCCCGGCGCCGGCGTTTCCCATTGCGCCACCCGGTGAACTCGCCCGCACCGATGTGCAGGGTGTGCTCGGCGACGGCGCGCCCGATCGCACCACCTCCCGACTCGCCGACGCACCACGCGACCTCGACCTCCTGCGGCTCGTCGAGCCGTCGCATCGCGTCGAGCGCCAGCACGTTCGAGAGGCCCGGTGACGCGCCGTGACCGACGTAGAGCGTCACGCCCGCGAGGCGCGCCGCGCCGTCGAGCTCGATCGCTTCGAGCGTGCTCTCGACGTCGTCGTCGATGTCCATGTACGAGGCGCCCGCATCGATGCACGCGCGCATCACGGGCCCGGCCGTGCGGTGAAAGGGGCCGGCGCCGTTGATCAGGAAGTCGACGCCGTCCAGCGCGCGGCACAGCGCGGGCTCGTCGAAGAGATCGAGCGCCGTCGCCTCAGCGCGTCCACTCCCGAGCTGCGCCTCGAGCCGTGCGAGCGCTTCAGCGTCGCGGTCGACGAGCGTCACGCGCAGATCGGGATCTGCCGCGCAGACGATCTGCGTGGCGACCGACGTCATCTGGCCCGCGGCGCCCAGGACCAGGAGGCGAAGGGGCCGAGCCATCGTTCCTCCCGAGCCGCATCGAGGACGCTCTCAGTAGAGCGCGAGCCGCTCCACGTAGACTACCTCGCACGCACCGCCACCGGAATCGCCGCGCGAGAGCGAGCTTCGCCAGCGAAAGCCGTCGTCGCCCGTCACCTCGACGAGATAGCCCTCCAGCGAGACGAGGTTGCCGCGCCGCGCCGAGAGAAGGGTCCGGCGGACCTCGTCGGTCGCGGGGATGATGTGCATGTTGGCGCTGTGCATCGTGATCGCGGCGAACTCGATCGGAAGCTCGCGTGCCGACCAGAAGTAGAAGCGGCCGTACTGATCGATGTCGAGTGCGTCGAGCACGCCGCTCGCCGACATCGGGCCCCAGCCGAGTGCGAGGTCCATCGGAGCGAGCTTTGCGCCTCGATCGAAGCGGTAGCGCTCGGCACCGAGAACCCGCGCCTCGAGCGAGAATCGCGCGAGCGCCCGGAGATGGTGGCCCGGCAGATCGAACGTGGGTCCGTTCGGGAGGTCCTGCTGGCGCGGCTCGTTCGGGGCCAGAACACCCGGCGGGCGCTCGATTGGCCGTCCCGAGACCCACCAGTGGCCCACGAAGACGAGTGTGACCAGCAGGACGACGGCGCGCAGCATCCCCTCGTCTTCGGCCGTCGCGGCGCCGGGTTGAGCGGTCTCGCCTCGAAGCCGCTGTCGTATGCGCGGGCGCCTTCGGGACATACAGGCCTGCGCGACGACATCGCCGGCCTGCGGCGCCCGCAGGGACGCGCTGCCTCGAAAAGTCTCCGGGTCGGGCCCCTACCGGAGACTGCGCATTCCCGGCGCCTCGTGACCGCTCGCAGCGACGTAGTCGGCGTAGCCCGCGCCGTACGTTCGCACGCCGTCCGCGTCGATCTCGAGCACACGCGTCGTGAGTGCCGAGAGGAATCGACGGTCGTGCGAGACCAGCAGCAGGGTGCCATCGAAGTCGGCGAGCGCGCGGATCAACATCTCCTTCGTCGCGAGGTCGAGATGGTTCGTCGGCTCGTCGAGGACGAGAAAGTTGGGCGGGTCATAGAGCATGCGTGCGAGAACGAGGCGTGACTTCTCGCCACCCGAGAGCAGCCGGCAGCGCTTCTCGACGTCGTCACCGGAGAAGCCGAAGGCGCCCGCCAGTGCGCGCAGGGAGCCGATGGACGCGTTCGGAAACGCGTTCGAGAGCGTCTCCCACACGCTCTCGTCGCCGCTGAGCACCTCCATCGAGTGCTGCGCGAAGTAGCCGAGCCGGACGCCGGCGCCGATCGTCACGCTACCCGCATCGGGCGCCGCCTGCCCGGCGACCAGCCGAAGCAGCGTCGACTTGCCGGCGCCGTTGGCGCCCATCACGCACCAACGCTCGCGGCGGCGAACCAGCAAATCGAGGCCCTCGAAGACCACGCGATCGCCGTAGGCCTTGCGCAGCCCGGCGAGACGCACGACGTCGTCGCCCGATCGCGGCGCAGGGCGAAACTCGAACTCGATCGTCTGGCGCCGCTTCGGCGGCTCGACACGCTCGATCTTGTCGAGCTTCTTGACCCGTGACTGCACCTGCGCCGCATGGCTCGCGCGGGCTTTGAAGCGCGCGATGAAGGCCTGCTCCTTCGCCAGCATCGCCTGCTGGCGGGCATACTGAGCTTCTTGCTCGCGCTCGGCGAGTGCACGCTGGCGCTCGTAGAAGTCGTAGCTTCCCGAGTAGGTGACGAGTTCGCCGCCGTCGATTTCGATGATCTTCGAGACCATGCGGTTCAGGAACTCGCGGTCGTGCGAGGTCATGAGCAGCGCGCCGCCGAAGCTCGCGAGCCACTGTTCGAGCCACAGGATCGATTCGAGAT
>JADLGR010000248.1 GCA_020849175.1 Deltaproteobacteria bacterium | reverse complement strand
GAGCTCCGGCACGATCTCGCCGGGAAGGACCGAGAGCTGGATGTCCGGAAGGCGCTGGAGCGCGAGATCATCGCGATCCATGTCGTCGGGGTTCTGCAGGTCGTCGCGCACGACGGCACTGCCGACCAGCAGCGTTCGCTCGGTGGGTCCGAACCCCTTGGTGGCGATCACCTCCGAAACCAGGAACCGATCGCTGCGGAACTCCGCCATGTCGTCGAAGTCGAACGCGTAGTTGTTGTCGGAAACGAGATTGACGTCGGCCTGCAATCGTGTCCGTGCGGGAAGCCACTGGTCGTGGAACAGGCGCGCGGCCCAGCGATTCTGCGAGAAGGGAGTCGACGGGTCGTCCGGATCGACGTCGTTGTCCCAGATGTACGAGCCGTGGATCTTCGTGAGGTTCTCCTCGCCGAAGACCCACTCCGCGTCGATGTTGGGCTTGAAGCCGCGATACTGCAGCCACTGCGGCGTGACGAGCACGTTGAGGTCTTCACGCGCCGCCCAGAAGAACGGCGTCCCGAGCTCGATCCCATTGCGGCTGCTCTGCGAGAACGTCGGGAACAAGAACCCGGTCTCCCGGTCGCGCTTCACCGGATACACCATGTACGGGAAGTAGAAGACCGGGACTCCGAAGATCTCGAACGTCGTGTTGCGCGCCCGCCCGTAGCCGTCGACGTCGAGATCGGCGTGCTGCGCTCGGATCTGCCACGGGTCGCTGTCTTCGGGGTCGGGGCAGCGGCACGACGAGAACACCGCCTTCTCGAACCGGTAGCTCTCCTTGCCCGTTCGCTGGATCTCGGCGCCTGAGAGCTTGAACGGCGTCGTGCGGCCCTCCATGTGCCCTTCGAAGACCACCCCTTCGAGCGTATCGACGTTGAACTGCATGAAGTCGGCGCGCAGCGTGTCCGGCCCGTCGATCACGACGACGTCGCCACTGGCGACACCCTGGCGTGTCGCGTTGTTGAAGCTGACCCAGTCGGCCGTGAGAGTCCTTCGGCCCTGGCTGAGGCGCACGTTTCCATTCGCGGTGTAGAGCTGTCGCGTTCGGTCGTACTCGACGCTGTCGGCGACGACCTCGGCCGGCTCGCTCCCGGCCGGCCGTGCGGCGAGCACGTCCCCAGGCTCCGCTCCGGCGAGGCCGGCGAGCGCGGCGGCAACGACCACCCATGCGACACGGAGCGCCCCTCGCAATCGCTCCCCCCACGCGCGTCGGAATCGACCCGCGCACGCTACCAGAGAGCTTCGCGCAGGGTCAACGCGCGGGGGCGGATCCGGCTTCGAGACTCGCCGCGAGCGCGTCGGGGTCCGGAACGACCAGGACGTCGTCGACGAGCCGCACGAGCCGAGACTCGACGAGGCGCTGCATCGCTCGCCACGTCTCCACGAGAGCGAGCCCCGAGTCGGCCGCGAGCAGGCGCAGCGTCGCCTCGACGCGCGCGCCCTGCGGGGCGGGCCGGGCGAGCCGCAGCAGGGCTCGGGTCACCGCGCGCAGCCCGTCTTCTTCCGCGAGACTCGCGAGGCGCTGCTCGAGAGCGTCCGCGCGATCGGCCAGCGCTTTCGAGACGCGAAGGGCGATGTCGCCGCGTTCGAGGCACATCTGCTCGAAGAGTCCGGCCTCGACTTCGAGAAGCTCGGCATCCTGCGCCACCCGTGCCCGGCTGCGACGCCTGCCGGCGACGAAGGCTCCCTGCTCGCCGAACAGGCTGCCGGGACCGAGCCGCGCGACGCAGCGCATGCCGCCTGCGCCGCGGCGCAGGATCTCGACGCAGCCCGAGCGGACGAGATAGAGCGCAGCACCCGGATCGCCCTCGTCGAAGACGATCTCTCCCGCCGCGAACGAGCGCGCACGCGCCTCCCCTTCGAGAGGATCGAGATCTCGCTCGCAGCGAGGCGAAGCGCCGCTCACGTCCGACGTTTCGACGGCCGCCGGCCGGGCCTTGAGCCGCGCGCGCAGGATCAGGAGGACGGCGTGGCGGCCGGGACCTCGCCTTGCGCTGGCTTCTCGGGCTGGAGGCACGCGAGTCGTGCATCGAGATCTTCTTTCTCGACGAGGCCTGCGTGCGCACGGGTCATGCTGCCGTCCGGCGCCACCAGCACCGACGTCGGGAACCCCACGGCGCCGAAGCTGCGCGCGAGCGCCTCGTTGCCCAGCAGCACGGGATACCGGATCGCATGCTCGGCCGCGTAGGGTGCGACGATCTCCGCACCTTCCGCGTCGACGGCGACGCCGAGCACCACGACGCCGCGGTCGCGCCACGCGTCGTACACAGCGTTCAGGACGGGAATCTGGAACTCGCACGGCGGGCACCAGGTCGCCCAGAAGTCGATGATCACGGTCTTGCCCTCGAGGTCGGCCAGCGAGTACGCGCGACCGTCGAGCGACTCGAGCGCGAGCGCCGGCGCCGGCTTTCGCTCCGACACCGCGGCGCACGGTCCCGCCGCGGCGGAGGTCGCCTCCTCGCCGCGAGAGCACGCCAGCGCGGCGACGAACAGCAGACACGCGAGCGTGGCGTTCGCGCGGACGATCATCCCCCCTCCTCTCGCGTACGGAGCCCGTCTAGTACAGCAGGTGTTTCTCGGCCGCCGCAACGATCCGCGTCATGAAGCCGAAGTAGCTGTTGAGGCTCGTGAGCCGATCGGTGAGCACGAGCACCCCCACCAGGACGAGCAAAGAGCCCGACGCCAGCTCGAGCGTGTGGAAATGATGCTTGAGCCGCTGAAAGGTGCGGAAGAACGAGCCGATGCTGTAGCCCGCGAGCAGAAACGGCACCGCGAGGCCGGCCGAGTAGACGGCGAGCAGGCCCACTCCCTGACCGATCGTCTCGCGGCTTCCTGCGATCGTGAGGATCCCGCCCAGGATCGGTCCGACGCACGGCGACCAGCCGAACGCGAACGCTGCGCCGACGAGATAGGTGCCGAGCAGGTTCGAGCCGTGCAGGTCGACGTGCCAGCGCCGCTCGCGATAGAGCATACGGATCGGAAGCCAGCCCGCGATGTGAAGCCCCATCAGGATGATGACGAGCCCCGCAATCTGTCCGACGCCGATCTCGTAGCCGACGATGTCGAGCCGCCACGTACGGATCCACGACCCGAGCATGCTCGCCGAGGCGCCGAGCACGATGAAGATCGTCGAGAAGCCGAGACAAAACCCGAGACAGCCCTGCATCACGCGCCGTCGCACGTCGCCACGCCCCGAGAGCTCCTGCATCTCTTCGATCGAGAGGCCCGAGACGAGCGAGAGATACGCGGGCAACAGCGGCAGCACGCACGGCGAGAGCACGGACAGGAGTCCGGCCGCGAACGCTGCTCCGAGGGAGGCGATCGAAATCGCGTCGGTCATGGGCACCCGGCGTGAGGATCGCCCGCCGACCGCCCGTGTGCCAACTCCCGCAGCTTGCCGCGATGCGTCAGAACCCGTCGGACGGTGGCGACGCGACCTGCTCGCGCCCCTCCGCATCGGACGTGCGGCCGACGAACTCGAGCGGCCGCTCGCCGCGGAGAACATCCGGCGTCACGACGTAGTCCCCGTACAGCGCGGACTCGAAGATCGGAGTCGAGATCTGGTCGTCTCCGCCGGTCACCGCCCAGGCGCCAGCGCCCACCACGCTCCCGAGGAGCGCGTACACGATCTTGGCCGGCCCGTAGACGATCGAGCAGAGCGCGGCGCCGATGCCGTACCCCACGCCCTCGGAATCCGAGGCTTCTGCGCGGGCCCCTCCCGCAACGACGAGCGAAAGTGCAATGCCGGCGACGAGCGCGCGGCGAGTCGAGATGATCGGCTGCACGGCGGTCCTCCCATGGACGGCCGCAGGCCGCCCCCCACACCCGGAGTGTGCCGGCGCCCCGGGCCTTCGGTCAAGGCACCGATCAGAACGTCTTGTCGGTGTCGAGGAGCAGGGTCACGGGACCGTCGTTCACGAGGTGAACCTGCATCTGCGCACCGAACCGCCCCGTGACCACCGGAACGCCGAGCGCCCGCGCAGCCGCAACGACGGCCTCGACCAGCGGCTCGGCCTGCGCTGCTGGCGCCGCTCGCGCGTACGAAGGTCGCCGCCCCGAACGCGCATCGCCGAGGAGGGTGAACTGCGAGACCACGCCGAGCGTTCCCCCGGTCTCGAGGAGCGAGCGGTTCATGCGGCCGGCGTCGTCGTCGAGCACGCGAAGGCCCACGATCCGGCGCGCCAGCTCGTGCGCGCTGGCTTCGCCGTCGCCGACGCCGACACCCACGAGCGCGAGCAGGCCCGCCGGCATCTGCGCCACGCATCCGCCGTCCACCTCGATGCGCGCCGAGCGTACGCGCTGGACGACCGCTCGCATTCGCTACGGATGCTCCTGCTCCGCGAATCGTCCCCGATACGTCGAGTGCCCCTCGGTTCGCATCAGCACGAGCTGGCACAGCCGAACCCCGGCGTGGATCTCGAGCGGATGTCCCGAGACGTTGCTCATCTCGAGCACCTGCCGGTTCGAGACGCCCGGCTGCACGAAGGCCGAGGTCACGTGGATCATGAGACCGAGGCGAGCGAACTGGCTACGGCCTTCGAGAAAGCCGCACAAATCGGTCGGCAGCGTCACGCGCTCGCGCGTGATGGCGTGGATCGTGAGCCCGGGGTCGAGAACGAACGGGCCGACGAGGCGATGCGGGGTGGTGTACTCCCGGTAGTCGGTTCCGTCACGGATCGGGATGAGGCGTCCGCCTGGCGTGAGGATGCGGATCTCTTCGCCGAGCGTGAGATCGATCGAGGCGGGACCGATCTGGGCCGGCTCGAGGGGCTCGATCACGACGCGGCCGAGCTCGAGCTCGCGCAGGATCGCGTCGCGCGTGAGGACCGCCATGGGGGACGCATGATACCGTACGCCCATGCGCCACCCGTACTTCGATCTTCCGACCCCGATCGTGATCGGCCATCGCGGCGCAGCCGGCGTCGCTCCCGAGAATACCGTCGAGAGCTTCCGTCGCGGCGTCGCCGACGGCGCGCGCATCGTCGAAACGGATCTTCACGCCACCCGCGACGGCGCCCTCGTTCTGCTGCACGACGACGACGTCGCGCGCACCACCGACGGTGGCGGCCGCATCGCGGAGCTGACGCTCGAGCAGGCGAAGCGACTCGACGCGGGTCACCGCTTCGAGGAGGCCGGCGCCTTTCCGTGGCGCGGCCGGGGCCTGCGCATCCCGACGCTCGACGAGGCGTTCGCCGCGCTTCCCGGCGTGCGCTTCAACATCGAGATCAAGGAGGATGCGCCCGGCGTCGTCGAGCGCACGCTCGAGACGATCGCACGGGCCGGACGCGCCGATCTCACGCTGCTCGCCGCCGAGAACGATGCGATCATGACCACGATTCGCGAAACCGTCGCGCGCACCGGCGTTCGGGTCGCGATCGGCGCCTGCACGGGCGACGTCATTCGCTGCGTCCGCGCCGCTCTCGACGGTGCGCCGCCCCCGGCCGGCGTGATGGCGCTCCAGATTCCGGCCGACTTCGGCGGAAGACCCGTCGTGACGCCCGAGCTGCTGCGCTTCGCGCACGCGAACGACATCCAGGTCCACGTCTGGACCATCAACGATCCCGCGCAGATGCGCACGCTCCTCGATCTCGGCGTCGACGGCATCATCTCCGACTACCCCGCCCGAGTCCGCGCCCTCGCCGGCTGAGAAGGGTACGGAGCAGAGGCGGGCTCGCTCCGACGCGCGACGTCCTGCCGGCGCACCGTGCGTCTCGCGCCGCAGGGTCACGCGCTCGTCTCATGCCGCGCCGAGGCGGGAGAGCGCCCACCGCGCGTGCTCGGCGAGCAGCAGATCCGCGCCCTCCGCGAAGCGCCGAACCTGCGGGACGAGTCGAGCGTCCCCCGAGTTGCCCGCAGCCACGAGCGCGTTACGGAGCAGCGCACGGTGCTTCGCACGCCGAACCGCGCGCCCCCGCGTCGCGGCGCGCCACGCGTCTTCGCCGAGATCGAGCAGCCACGCGAGATCGGGGGAGACCCACGGGGCGTGTGGAGCGAGCCGCGCCCGCAGGCCGAGCGGGTCCTCGGGAACACGCCTTCGTTCACGCCGATTGAAGGGGCAAACGTCCTGACATACATCACAGCCGAAGACGTGCGGGCCCTGCCCTTCTCGAAGGCTCTCGTCGATCGCACCGCGCAGCTCGATCGTGGTGTACGAGAGGCAGCGTCGCGAATCGACGACGCGCGGCTCTACGAACGCGTGGGTCGGGCATGCGTCGAGGCACGCGCGACAGCTTCCGCAGTGATCGGGCTCCTGCGGGTCGAACGAGAGCGCGAGATCGGTCAGGAGGACGCCGAGGAACAGGAACGAGCCAAGGCGCGGATGGACGAGACACGCGTTCTTTCCGATCCAGCCGAGACCGGCGCGTGCGGCGATCGCACGTTCCAGCACCGGGCCGGTGTCGACGTAGGCGCGACACCGGACTGGACCCGCCACGAGCGCCTCGAGTCCGGCGGCTAGCCCTTCGAGCTGCGCGAGCATGACCTCGTGATAGTCCTCACCGCCGGCATATCGCGAGATCTTTCCGAAGCCCGAAGCGGGCTCTGGTCGTGCGCCGGTGTCGTACACCAGTCCGACGCAGACGATGCTGCGAACCCCGTCCATCACTCGGCGCGGATCGACGCGCTCCTCGGCGCGGCGCTCCAGCCAGTGCATCTCGCCGCCGTAGCCCCGCGCCAGCCAATCACGAAAGCGCTCGGTGTGCGGCGAGGGCTCGGGGCTCGCGACACCGGCCAGGTCGAAGCCGAGGGTGAGCGCGAGCTCCTTCACGCGCCGGGTGAGATCCGAATCGTCCGGCCCTGCGCTCACCCGCCGGGTCGCAGACGCCGCAGGAGCGAGCCGACGCCGAGGAGCGCCAGACAGCCGACCGCATAGGTCGCGAGGCCCGCGAGATCGTGCATGCCGCCCGCGGTCGCGCGCTCCGCACCGACGTGCTGCGCCGCGACGACGGTCACGAGGACGCGAACGAGATTGAAGAGCAGCGCAATCGGCACCACGGAGACGACGATCGCGACGCGTCGCCAGCGCGATCGCTCGGTGAGCTGCGCCACGAGGAACGCGAGCGGTGTGAGCGTCACGAGCGACGTGACGCCGCTGCACGCCTCTGCGACGAAGAGCGACTCGCCGTTCGGGAGCTGCATCACGTTGCCCTCGCGAAGCACCGGCAGCCCTCCCGCATGGAGCAGGGCCACCGCCGCTTCGGTGACGAAGATCCGGAGCCGCAGGATGAGCGGCTGGATCCAGTCATCGGGCAGCGGGACCATGAAGACCAGATAGACGATCGGGAACGCGAGGAGGCGCAGCCACGACGGCCCCCGAAGCCAGAGCACGGCAGCCGCTACCGATGCGACGAGACCGATGCCCTGCACCTCGACGAGCCCCGCCGCCACACCGACCCCGTAGATCGCGAGCGCCAGCGCGAGCGCAGGCGCCCCGAACGGGCTGCGCTGCACCGGAGCCTCAAGCAGTGCCGGACGCTCACGCCACGCGAGCAGGAGCGCCACCAGCGGCACGAGATAGCCGTGTGAGTAGTACGGGACCGTGGCCCAGATCCGCTCGAGCGCAACGACACCGGGAACGAACGCCGCGGCGAGGAGCGCGAGCAGCGCCCACTCGCTCGCGGCAAGTCCGCCCCGGCGCGGCGAAGCCGTGCCCCTCGTCGCCTCCACCGTGTGCTCCCCGCTCTCCCGGCCGCTCCCCCGGAAACTCCCTGCGGGGCGCCTTTACTCCAGCAGGCTCCGGACCGGTCAAGTTGCACCCGCCGGGAGCCGAAAGCCGTCTCCAAGGAGGGTAGCGCCAGCATGACGACGCACGCGCGGGCCTTCGAGGCGAGCGCCCTCTCGGGCAAGAGCGAAATCCGCGACCGTGGCCGGGTGGGATCGGACCTCCCCGTCGAGGTCCACATTGCCGACCTGCCTGCTCCCCTCCTCGCGCGCTCTCGCGACGTCGGTGTCGGCGGGATCTGCGTCGCGACACCCTCGCCCTTCGCACTCAAGTCCGTGCGCCGGGCCGTCATCTCCTTGCCGGACGGCCCGCTCACCCTCGACGCCGAGGGGCGCTGGCAGATCGATGCCGCAGGTGAAGACGTCGTGCTCTCGGGGCTCGCCTTCGTCGACGTTCCGCCCGACGCGATCGACGCCCTCAGCAGCTTCGTCATCGAGACGGGCCGCGCGCTCGCTCGCTTCCTCTACGCAGAATCGGAGCTGCGCTCGTTCGGCCTCGAGGAGATCCTCGGACTCGCGCAGATCACGCGCCTTCACGACGCCGTGGCCGGGCACTACCTCTACCGCCAGGACACGGCGCTCCCGGGCGAGGATTCGATCTTCATCGTCGCACGCGGGAGCGTGTGCCTGCAGGCGCGAGCCCGCAGTGCGCGGGAAGTGACGCTCGCCCGCCTTCGCCCCGGTCAGGTCTTCGGCGGCATGCCGCTCGTCGGCAACGTCGCTCACGCCGAGTCGGCCGTCGCGGAGAGCGACTCGCGTCTCCTCGAGATCGACCGCGACGCGTTCCGCTATCTCGAAGGCGCGCGGCCCTGGCTCGCACAGCGACTGGCGTTCGCGGTGGCGCACACCTACACGCGCCGCCTGCAGGAGGTGCTCACACGCCTCCGCGACCAGCTCTAGCCCGGATCCGAGAGCACACCCGCGGATCCGGACGCCGCGACGCGCCGACGAGCACCGATCGCTCCAGCGCGGGCACCGGCTTCTCCACACCGGTGGGGTAGACTGCGCGCCCCATGCGCACGCTCGCTCTCGCCATCGTCCTGCTCGCGAGGAGTGCATCCGCCGATCCCGCGCTTGCGATCCGCAGCATCACCACGCAGACCTTCGGCGCCTTCACCCGCGTCACCGTCGAAACCTCGCGACCTGCGAAGCCGACGCCGGCTCATCTCGCGGCCGAGCCGGAGAGCGGCCGTCCCGAGCGGATTGCCCTCGATTTCTCCGGCGCCGCGCTCGATGTTCCGGGCCCTTCGCGAATCGACGTCCGCGACGGCCGGATCGATGCGGTTCGCTTCGGCCGCACGAACGCGGGGGGCGCGCGCGTCGTCGTCGATCTCGTGCAGCCCGCGCGATACCGCGCCCTGCGGCACGTCCGGCCCGATCGCATCGAGCTCGACGTGCTGGCGCCGGACGGCTGAGGCGGGCGAACGGTACGTCCGACACAGAGCGCACGAATGGACACGGCCTCACCGCCGCCCCGCCGCGCGCGAGGTATCCTCGGCGAGCGCTCTCGCAATCCGGGAGGAGGTCCGTGGCGATCCAGGAAGGCAAGCCGGCACCGGCGTTCACGCTCATGGATGCAGACGGAGTGAAGGTCTCACTCGCCGATCTCGCGGGCCGGGACGTCGTCGTCTACTTCTATCCGAAGGACGACACGCCGGGCTGCACGAAGGAAGCGTGCGGCTTCCGCGATGGATGGAAGGATCTCCAGAAGCTCGGCGTCGTCGTGCTCGGCGTCTCTCCCGACTCCGCCGAGTCGCACCAGAAGTTCCGTGCAAAGTACCGCCTTCCCTTCGCGCTGCTGTGTGACCCGACGCTCCGGGTGATGAAGAAGTACGGAGCGTTCGGCGAGAAGACGATGTACGGCAGGAAGGTGACGGGCGTCATTCGCTCGACCGTCTGGATCGGGCCGGACGGCCGTGTGAAGAAGCACTGGGCGCGCGTTGCAAGAGCGGAGGCGCACCCGGAGCAGGTGCTCGCGACGCTTCGCGCCGGACGCTGAGATGTCGCGCGTGCGCTTTCCCGACGGCTTCCACTGGGGAAGTGCAACTGCGTCGTACCAGATCGAGGGCGCGTGGGACGCCGATGGCAAGGGTGAATCGATCTGGGATCGCTTTGCCCACACGCCCGGACGCGTTCGTAACGGGGACACCGGCGACGTGGCGTGCGATTCCTACCGGCGCTGGCGCGATGACATCGCGCTCATGAAGGGGCTCGGCCACACGAGCTACCGCTTCTCGATCGCCTGGCCGCGCATACAGCCCGCGGGCAAGGGCGCGCCGAACTCGAAGGGCCTCGAGCACTACGGCCGCCTCGTCGACGCGCTGCTCGCGGCCGGGATTCGCCCCCTCCCGACGCTCTATCACTGGGACCTGCCGCAGGCGCTCGAGGACGACGGCGGCTGGCCGAACCGCGACCTGGCGGGCCGTTTCGCGGACTACGCCGAGATCGTGACGAAGGCGCTCGGCGATCGCGTGAAGCACTGGATCCTCCTCAACGAGCCCGCGATCTTCACCACCATCGGCTATCTCGCCGGTCACCACGCGCCGGGACGCAAGAGCCGCGACGACTTCCTGCGCGCGACGCACACCGTGAACCTCGCCCAGGGTCTCTCGTTCCGCGCAGTGAAGTCGGTGCACCCGAACGCGTGTGTCGGCACCGCGTTCAGCATGTCGCCGTGCGAGCCCGAGAGCGACGACGCGGCCGACGCCGCGGCGGCCGAGCGCTGGCACGCCTTCTTCAACGACTGGTATCTCTCGACTGCACTTCGCGGCCGCTATCCCGACGCCTTCGTCTCCGGTCCTCCGCTAGACCGCATGGACGTACGCGATGGAGACATGGACCTCGTCCGAGCGGAGCTCGACTTCATCGGCATCAATCTCTACACACGAACGATCGTACGCGCGCAGCCACGGGATCCGAACCTCGGAGCGACGCCGGTCGGGAGCGCCCGCGACGGCCAGGGTCCGCGAACGGATTTCGGCTGGGAGGTGTGGCCGGATTCGCTCCACGAGATGGTCCTTCGCGTGACGAAGGACTACGGCCCCCGGCCGATCGAGATCACCGAGAACGGCTGTAGCTACGCCGACGGGCCGGACGCGAACGGGACCGTGCGCGATGAGCGACGAATCGACTTCCTCCGCGGCTACCTCGGGGCTCTGGCGCGAGCCATCGAAGCCGGAGCCGACGTGCGCGGGTACCACGCATGGTCGCTTCTCGACAACTTCGAGTGGGCCGAGGGCATGGCGCAGCGCTTCGGCCTCGTCCACGTCGACTTCGCGAGCCAGAAACGAACCATCAAGGAGTCCGGGCGCTGGTACGCCCGCGTCGCGGCCGAGAACGGCTTCGACGGCTAGCTCGCGCGACCGAGTCGGCGCAGCAGCTTCGGGGTCATCATCCATACGAGACGGCCGGCGCCGGGCTTCGGCGTGGCATCGAAGTCGACGCGAGCGATGGCGCCCTTACGCAGTGGCGTGCCGTCTCCGGCGCGGCCCGCGACGGCCAGTGAGAGAAGCCGCCCGAGACCGGGCTCGTGACCGACGATGGCGACCGCCTCTCCCGCTCCGCGGAGCTGGAGAAGGAGCCGTTCGAGCGAGCCGCCCGGCGCGAGGAGCACCCAGTCCTCGGGCGGTGGTCCCGGGAGCTGCTCGTGCAGGATTTCTCCGGTTTCTCGTGCTCTTACAAGAGGACTCGTGAGGATTCGCGTGAGCTCCGGCTCGAGGCCTCGCAGCCCGCTCACCACGCGTGAGAACTCCCGCCTCCCATCGGGTGTGAGCCGCCGCGCGGCGTCGCCACCGCCCTTGGGCGCGGCGTCCTCGGCTTCGGCGTGACGAACGAGATAGAGCTGCACCAGAGGCAGGGTACAGCCGGCCGCGACCGGTTGCCGGCCGCTGCGGAGCCGGCAGTCTATGCGCCGTGGAAGACCGCCTGCTGTTCCTGATCGGCGCACCGCGCTCCGGATCGACGCTACTGGCACAGATGCTCGGCACGCACCCATCGATCCACGCACCGCCCGAGCCGCACCTCCTGACGCCGCTCGCGCACCTCGGCTACTACGCCAGCGTCGAGAGAGCCCCGTACGATCCGATCATCACGCGCGAGGCGGCGCGCGCCCTCGTCGCCTCGCTCCCGCGCGGCGAGGCGGGGTACCTCGACGCCCTGCGGGCTCTGACCAACGACCTCTATGCGCAGATCCTCTCGGCGTCCGAAGCCGATCTGCTCCTCGACAAGACGCCGGCCTACGCGCTGGTACTCGACTTCCTCGCGAGGCTCTACCCGCACGCTCGCTACGTCGTCCTGACGCGCCATCCGCTCGCCGTCTGGTCGTCGTACGTCGATTCGTTCTTCGATGGGGATTTCGCCGTTGCGCACGCGCACAACCCGCTCCTCGAGCGCTACGTGCCGGCGATCGCGCGCTTCCTGCGCGAGCGCCCAGTCGCTCTCGTTCACGTGCGCTACGAGGATCTCGTGACCTCGCCCGCGGAGGAGCTCACCCGCCTGTGCGAGCACTGCGGCGTCGCCTTCCACGAAGGCATGATCGAGTACGGCGGCGAGGCCCGTGCGCGCCCCGAGACCGGTCGCGGTCTCGGAGATCCGATCACCGTCGCGAAGCAGTCGCGGCCGGTCGCCGACTCGCTCTCGCGATGGACCGAGGCGCTGGCAGGAAACTCCGCGAGGATCGAGCAGTCGCGCGGCATCCTCGAGCGGCTCACGGACGACGATCTCACGACGTGGGGCTACACACGGAGCGAGATCGCGTCCCAGCTCGACGCGGTGCCCTCGAGCGGCCCGCAGCGCCGCCCGGCGCGCCTCGATCGCCATCGGATCGAACGCAAGCTGCTCGTGCTGCTGCGTCGCAACATCCACCACAACCTGCTCGGACGTCTGGTAGGCCGCGTGCGCGACGTGTGCGACGTCCTGCTGCGCTGATTCGCGCCCGGCCCCTCGTTCGCGCGACGCGACGCGTCTGGTACGCTCGCCCGACCGCCACCCGGGAGTGACACCGATGCCGCCTCGAGCGTCTTCCAGCACGATCTCGCGAGCGCATGCGCTACCGCCACCTCGGAAAGAGCGGGCTTCGCGTGAGCGAGGTCTCGCTCGGGTCGTGGCTCACGCTCGGCAAGTCGGTCGACGTGCCGACGACGCGTGTGATCGTGCGACGCGCATTCGATCTCGGCATCGATCTCTTCGATACCGCCGACGTCTATGCGCGCGGTGCCGCCGAGGAGGCGCTTCGACAGGCGCTCGACGGACTGCCCCGCCACCAGCTCGTCCTCGCCACCAAGGCCTTCTTCCCGATGTCCGAGCGGCCAAACGACCGGGGCCTGTCCCGCAAGCATCTCGTCGAGAGCGTCGAAGGCTCGCTGCGGCGCCTCGGCACCGACTACCTCGATCTGCACCAGTGCCACCGCGCGGATCCTGCCACGCCCCTCGACGAGACGGTCCGTGCATACGAGGACCTGATCCGACAGGGCAAGGTGCTCTACTGGGGAACATCGGAGTGGAAGGCCGAGGAGATCGAACGCGCCTGTCTCGTGGCCGACGGGCACGGCGCATACCGGCCCGTGTCGAACCAGCCGCAGTACTCGATCCTCGCGCGCCGGATCGAGCGCGACGTGATTCCCGTGTGCCAGCGAGAAGGCCTCGGCCAGATCGTGTTCAGCCCGCTCGCGCAGGGCGTGCTGACGGGCAAGTACGCCGGGGCGCTCCGACCAGAAGGAACGCGCGCCGCGGACCCCGAGAACGGCGCCTTCATGCAGCGCTTCCTCGATCCCGACACCCTGGCACGCGTCGAGAGGCTGCGGCCCGTCGCGGCCGACGCCGGCCTGAGCCTGGCCGGGCTCGCCCTCGCCTTTTGCCTGCGAGAGGAGAACGTCGCGAGCGTCATCGTCGGCGCCACGCGCGCAGAGCACGTGGACGAGAACGTCCGCGCCTCGGGAATCACGCTCTCGCCCGAGACGGTCGCCGCGGTCAACGCCGTCTTTCCCGCTCGCGCGTAGCCCGAGCGCGTCAGCCCTTCACGACGTTGATCGTCTGCAGCTCGGTGAAGGCCGCGAGCCCCCAGGGCCCGTTCTCGTAGCCGATCCCCGACCACTTGCAGCCGCCGAACGGAGCGTCGGGCCGGATCGCGAGGTGCTGGTTGACCCAGCCGGTGCCGCATTCGAGCTGGCTGACGATCTCCGTCGCACGCTCGACGTCACGGGACCAGACCGAGCCCGACAGGCCGAAGTGCGTGGCGTTCGCCCGCTCGATCGCGTCCTCGACGCGGCGATACGGAACGATCGGCAGCGCAGGGCCGAACTGCTCCTCATCGACGAGTCGCACACCGTCCGCGATCCCGGTGACGATCGTCGGCTGGAAGAAGTACCCCCGGTCGCCGAGCGGAGCGCCGCCCGTCACGAACTTCGCGCCGTGCTTCCTGGCATCCTCGACCAGCTCGCGGACGCGCTGGAACTGGGGCCGGTTGTTGATCGGGCCGACCTGCACGCCCTGGTCGAGGCCGTTTCCGACCTTCACCCCGCTCGCGATCTTCGCCATCTCCTCGACGAGCGGCTCGTAGATCGCCTCGGCGACGTAGAGGCGCTTGATCGCTGAGCAGACCTGTCCGCAGTTCTCGAACGCGCCCCAGAAGAGCCGCGGCGCGACCTGCTTCGGGTCGACGTCGTCGAGAACGATGGCGGCGTCGTTGCCTCCGAGCTCGAGCGTCACGCGCTTTAGATCCGGCGCTGCCGCGATCGAGACCTTCTTGCCGGTCGCGACCGATCCGGTGAACGAGATCTTGCGCACGGCCGGATGCTCGGAGACCCACCCGCCGAGCTGATCGCCACCTGAGATCGTGTTCAGCACGCCGGCCGGCACGATGCCGCGAAGGATCCTGCCGAGCTCGAGCGTCGAAAGCGGCGTGAAGGGAGACGGTTTGACGACGATCGCGTTGCCCGCGAGAAGCGCGGGGGCGATCTTCCAGACAGCGAGCAGCAGCGGGAAGTTCCATGGCGTGATCGCACCCACCACGCCGTACGGCTTTCGGCGCACCTCGACGCGCACGTCGGGACCTGCAGAGACGACGTCGACCGGGATCTGCAGCCCCGCCGTCACCTGGAACCAGACGGCGGCGCCGATCACCTCCTCCATCGCCTTCGGCAGCGGCTTGCCCTGCTCCCGCGTGAGCACCTGCGCGAGCTCGCCGGCGTGCGCCTTCACGGCCTCCGCGCAGTCGAGCAGCGTCTGTCGGCGCTTCGCCTCGTCCTTGCGCCAGCTTCGCTGCGCCTGCCGCGCGGCGTCCATGACCGTGTCGAGCTGCGCTCTGGAGCAGTCGGGGGCCTGTGCGAAGACCTCGCCCGTGGCGGGGTTCACGACCCCGAACGTGCTCTCGCCGGTGACGGCCTTGCCATCGATCGTCATGCTGAACTCGGACATGGGGTGCGGGCTCCCTTCTCTGCCGGGGGGGGTGGGCTCGGTCGCTGGAAGCGTCGAGCACTCGAGGCTATCACACGGAGCGATGACCCTCTCCGTCGACGTCTTCTGGTCGTTTCGCAGCCCCTATTCCTATCTCGCGACGCCCAGACTGGTCGAGATCGACCGGATCTACGATCTCGAGCTCCAGATCCGGCCCGTGCTGCCGATCGCCGTGCGGATCGAGGGCTTCTTCGAGACGGTGAACCCGCTCTGGCCGCCGTACGTCCTTCGCGACACGATCCGCATCGCCGAGAAGGAAGGCATCCCGTACGGCTGGCCGCGACCCGACCCGATCGTTCAGGAATTTCCGTCGCGCAAGGTGGCGGCCGAGCAGCCGTACATCTACCGGTTGACACGACTCGGTGTCGCTGCGGTCGAAGCCGGCCGAGGCCTCGCGTTCATCGACGAGGTATCGCGCCTGCTCTGGGGAGGGAGGGTCGTCGGCTGGCACGAGGGAACGCACCTGGCCGACGCGACTGCACGCGCGGGCCTCGACCTCGCGCGGCTCGACGCAGCCGCGGCGGCCGAGGCCGCTCGGCTCGACGCCGTGATCGAGGAGAACCAGCGCGCGCTCGCGGCGGCCGGCCACTGGGGAGTTCCAACCTTCGCCTTCGCGGGTGAGCCCTTCTTCGGCCAGGATCGGATCGACTTGCTGCTCTGGCGCCTGCGAAAGAACGGCTTGCGGCGCCGCGACGGAGGCTCCGCGTAGCGCGTACCGGCGTGTGCGACGGTCGCAGCTCGCCCTCAGCACGAGCTTGCTGCGCGAAGCGAGCAGGGAAGTGCCCTCGAGGATCTGCTCGCGGGCCGTCGCGCGAGCGCGTGGCGTCCCCAACGGGATTCGAACCCGTGTTGTCGCCTTGAAAGGGCGATGTCCTGGGCCTCTAGACGATGGGGACGATCGGCGCGGCGCGGGGAGGATTGCGCATCGCGGGCCGGCTCGCAGCGGGGTGCGCCGAGCCGCCTGCCGCCCGCCGCCGGCACGCTCCGGGTAGAATGCGCCCCATGGAAGAGCGAGACGTCCGGCGCGAGCGTACGCAGAACCTCTGGACGAGCTTCGCGCGGAAGTTTCCGCCGCTGCTCAAGGCCGTGCGCCTCGATCCTGCGCCCGCGGCCGGCTTCGAGCGCATCGGCGGCCTTGCGGGGCCCAAAGAGGAGGTCGCGACCTACGCCTGTGGCGCGACGCATCCCGAGGTCTACGCGCACTGGGGCACGTTCGCTCCGTCGGCCCTGCTCCTCATCGGACCGCGCGGCGTCGGAAAGCACCTGCTCGCGACCGCACTCGCATCGCGCGCGGGCATGGGGTTCCTCCACGTCCTGGTGCCGCAGCTCGTTCTCCAGCTCCTCCACAGCGCCGGACAGGCGGGGGCGCTGCTGGCCGAGTGGTCACAGTCCCTCGCGGAAATGCCGCCCGTCACCGTGTTCTACGACGAGCTCGAGTTCTCGCTCGCGCACGAGTTCGGCGCTCGCCGCACCGATCTGCCCGTCGGTCCGGTGATGGACTTCCTGCTCGATCTCGTCGACCGGACGATCGCGGTCGAGACGACGCTCGTCGTCGGCTCGACGAGCTATCCGGATACGCTCCGCCAGGCCTTCCTCATGCCGGGCCGCTTCGAGCGTGTCGTCGAGGTGAGCCCGAGCCATCCGGACGACGTCGTTGCCGCGCTCGAGATCCACGCGCGCGACGCGGAGGCCCTCGCCGGCCGCGCGCTCTTCGACGGCGTCGAGTGGTCGAGCGTCGTGCAGCAGCTCCACGAGGCAACGCCCGGTGACTGGGTACGCCTGCTCCACGCGGTCCTTCGTCGCCGGGCGAGCTGCGAGGTGGCGGGCGAGCCGTCGCGACCCGTCCGGACGCAGGACTTCCTCGACGAGGTCGACCGCGTCCGCCGGGCACGCTCACGACTGCCGGCGACGGCAGGCGGCATCTACCTGTAGCCGACTCGGCGCGGCGCGTGCGGGCAGCCCGCCAGAGCCGCGCGGCAGGGCGTACGCTAGGCGCCGACAGCCTGTGCGAGGCGCGGACCGCCGGAGGCCCAGCCGCCTCGGGGAATGGCCGGACGGCGAATCGCGGCAAGCTGCCGGTCCAGGCAGGGCCGGCACATCCCGTGGCTCACCGCCTTCGGTGCAGCCGCCCGCACGACCGGCTCGGCCACCACCGCAATCGTATCTCCGCACCATGCGCAGCAGGACATCTCATACCGGGAGTGGCAGGCACGAGGGCGCAGGTGTCAAAGAATCTCAGGCTAGAGTGATCGATCGCCCCGCGGGGAGGATCGGGGCAGCTCGGGCGCTCGCGGCGCGGCAGGCTCGCAGCAGCCGATGCGCAAGCGGCCCGCGAAGTGTCACGACGAGGTCCAAGAGCCCCCCCGTGCGCGATTCGCAGCGCTCGGCGGCGCCGGGGTCACCCCCTCCAAGCTCTTGTTTTCCGGGCGTTTTCCGATCGTATCACTGGCACGACCCAGGGCCGGCAAGGGCCCCGAATCCGCGCTGCGATCCGGAAGAGGACGTCGTGTCCGAGGGCGCCGGTGGCCGAGCACTCCCTTCTGCTGGTCGACGACGAGGTGAACGTTCTTCGTGCGCTGCGCCGCGTGCTGCGAAGCGAGCCCATCGAGGTTCGCACGGCCACGCGCGCGGCCGAGGCTCTCACGATGCTCGACGCCCACCCCGCCCAGGTGGTCGTCTCCGACCAGCGGATGCCCGACGCTACGGGCGTCGACCTGCTGGCCACGGTTCGCGAGCGACATCCCGACGTGATCCGGCTCCTGCTCTCGGCGTTCACCGAGGTGGACACGGCGATCGATGCCGTCAACCGCGGCCAGGTCCATCGCCTCATCGCGAAGCCGTGGAACGACGACGAGCTGCGCGTCACGCTGCGACAGGCCTTCGAGCAATGGGATCTCACCAACGAGGTGCATCGCCTCGATCGTCTCACGCGCGCACAGAACGCCGAGCTGCAGGCGCTCAATCGCAATCTCGAGGCCATGGTGCAGGACCGCACCAAGCAGCTCGCGCAGAAGAACCAGGATCTGCGCGACGCGTACGTGCAGACGATCCGTGCGCTCGCCGAGGCAGTCGATGCGAAGGACTCCTACACACGAGGTCATTCCGAGCGGGTCGGCGTGTACGCCTCGAAGATCGCGCGAGAGCTCGACTTCCCGAAGGCGATGATCGAGCGCGTCTACATCGCCGGCCTGCTGCACGACGTCGGAAAGATCGGTGTCCGCGATGCCATCATCACCAAGCCCGACAGGCTCGACGACGAAGAGACCGCCGAGATGCGCCGCCATCCCGAGATCGGCGCGCGGATCCTCGAGCCGGTCCGCTTTCTCGCCGACGTCGTTCCGTGCGTTCGCCACCATCACGAGTGGTTCGACGGCTCGTCGCGCGGCTATCCGCACCGCCTCAGCGGCGACCGCATTCCGATCGCCTCCCGTGTGATCCTCGTCGCCGACACCGTCGAAGCGATGACGAGCGATCGGCCGTATCGAAAAGGCCTTCCGCTCGAGCGCGTGGTCTCGGAGATCCACGACTTCTCCGGCACGCAGTTCGATCCGACCGTCGCGAGCGCCTTTCTCCGGATCCTCGAGCGCGAAGGCGAACGCTTCATCCGGCGCGACCAGAAGTTCGACATCTACGCATTCATCGAGGGCTGACCATGAAGCGCGCCGTCCGAGCGACCCCGCCCTCTGCACTGCTCCGAAATGCCGACGCGAATCTCGTTTGCGAGCCGCGCCTCCTGACGGACGCGCGCCTGCTCGGCGCGCTGCACGCCGAGCTCGAGACGAAGCAGGGCGCCGCTGCGGCCGCGCGTTCGCTGTTCCAGATCGGAGTTCTGCAGGGCCTTCGCGATGCGCACGCGGGACTCGCGCTGCTCGGTGAAGCGGCGACGAGGCCCGCTGCGGGGCACAGCGCAGCGCCGCTGCTCGTGATCGACCTCGCACCGCGGCCGGCCGGAGCGCCGGAGGGCGAGGTCACGATCGTCGGGCGCTGGCCGCAGGCCCACGAGGCCGGCGCTCGCATCACGCGACTCGGTCACGGCGCCGACCCGACCTGCGCGCTCAGCGCCGGCTACACGGCCGGCTGGTACTCCGGGCTGCTCGAGCGAGACCTCATCGCCGTCGAGCGCACCTGCGTTGGGCGGGGAGATACGGACTGCCGCTTCGAGCTCCGCGACGCCGAATCCTGGCGCGAGCGCGGAGATGCGCGAGCGCTGTGGCTGCTCGAGGACCTGCCCTTTGGGGCATTCCGCTCGCTGGCCGCCCGCTCAGCCGATGCGAACGAATCGGCCCCGCCGACAGCGAGCGAGAGCGAAGCGCCGGTCGTACACGTCTGGGGCCCGGTCATGGTGATCCCCTTCTCGGGCGTCGAGGAGGCGCTGCGCGGCCTCGACCTCATCGGTCGCGATCCCGCAGCCTGCGAAGTCTCGGTCGTGATCGTCGACCTCGTGAATGCCGTACTCGACGACGCCTTCGATGCGGCTGCTCTCGAGCTGGTCGTGACGACTGCACGCGGCTGGGGTGCGGAGCCAGTCCTGTCCGGGATCTCGTCGCTCACGTCCTCGGCCGTCGCGGACCTCGAGGAGCAGGGCGTGACGACCTGCAAGGATCTGCCGCTCGCCATCGCCTCGGCGTTCCAGATCGTCCGCGCGCAGGGACGAACCTTGTGACGACTCTCCCGGATCGTGGTCGCCTCGGCATCCTTCCGCTCCCGGCTCTACTCCTGCTCCTGGTCCGTGCGGGCTACTCGGGACGACTGCGCCTGTCGAGCGGCAACGACGTGCGAACGGTCGAGATCCACGAGGGACGCCCGTTCCGAGTCGCCGGACCCGGCCTGTGCGATCGACTCGTCGCGAGCGGCCGGCTCTCCCGCGACGACGCCGCTCGCGTCGCCGCGCGCGCTGGCGCACACGGCGGCTCCGAGGAGAACGCCATCCTGGCGCTTCGGCTCCTTGCTCCGCGTGCACTGTGGATCGCGCTGCGCGCGCACGAACGCGAGCTCCTCATCGACTGCTTCGGCTGGCCCGATGGAGAGTTCGAGCTCGCGACGGGCCGCGAGGTTCCCGCCGACGTCCGCAGCCTCGCCCACGATCCGTTCGACATCATCCATTCGGGCGTGTCGCTTCGATGGAGCGTGCCACGCGCACTCGCCTGCCTCGGCACCGCTGCCGAACGCTTCGCCTCGCTCGATCCGGGATCCGATGAGACGTGCGCGTCACTGCGGTGTCTTGCCGGCGTCGAAGCACTCTCGAAGCGCCTCGACGGCCGAATGCGGCTGGGCGACGCCGTTCGTGCGTGCGACACGACGGGCGCTGCCGCGGCGTTCCTCCTGCACGGCCTCGGGGCGCTCGTCCTCTCGGACGAACCCCTCCCCCTCTCGCCGACCGAAGCGTCCGCGCCCGCCCGGCCCCGCATCGAAATCCGCGTCGCGGGCAAGGGTGCGTCGCCGAAGGCTTCGCGCGAGAGCTCCCTCGAAGAAGCCGCCAACTGGAGTGCCCGGAGACCCGCCGACACGGTTCGCCGAGCCCTATGCGAGCGTCATGCGCGGCTCGCCGAGCTCGATCACTACGAGGTCCTCGGCGTCGCCCGAAGCGCCGACGCTGCCGCGATCCGACGCGCGTACTTCTCGGCCGCCAAGACGTTCCATCCCGATGCCGTCGCCCGGCTCGGCCTCGACGACGTTCGCGAGGAGGCCAACGCGCTCTTCGCACGGATCGGCGCCGCACACGCCGTGCTGCTCGATCCGGCGCAGCGCCGGGACTACGACGAGAGCCTCGCCGGAGGAGGCGCCGAGGAGGCGCAGCGCATCGCGAGCGCCGAGACCCTCTATCGGAAGGGAGAGGTGCTGCTGCGTAAGGGCGCCTTCGACGACGCGCTGCGATTCCTGCGTCCCGCAGCCGAGCTCGATCCCGAGGACGCGGCGTACCAGAGTGCGCTCGGCTGGGCCCTGTTCAAGAAGCAGCAGCCGGAGCCCGACGCCGCGCGCGCTGCCCTCGAACGCGCAGTCGCACGCGATCCGAGCGCTGCCGTGACGCACCGACGCCTCGCGGCCTTGCTGCGTGCCGTCGGCAAAACGAGCGAGGCCGCATTCCACCTGGCGCGTTCGCGCGAGCTCGATCCACGCAGCACACCCCTCGGCTGACGCGCGACGCCGAGTCGGTCTCGCGCCGTGCGGTCGACGCAGCACGAAGCCCTCCCCTCCTCCCAGCGCCGTGTGCGCGCCCCGTCAGCGTGGAACGTCTTCGAGCAGCGCCCGAGTCTTCGGCTCCGGGAGCAGGACGAGCCGGTTCGGGTCGCCGAGCAGGCGTCCGATGTCTGTCACGACGACGCCGTACTCCTCGCCCGACGGATCGCGCCAGAAGACGCGTCCGTCGCGATCTCCGACGCGAACGAACGGGCCCCGAAGTCCGAGCCGAACCGCGGCCTCCGCGAGGCGATCGACGGCCTCGGTTCGAGCGGGGCCGACGGGCGAGCGCCGAACGACGGCGCCCGGCGCCAGCGCATAGAGCGCGAGAAGCGTTGCGTCACCGACACGCTCTCCCTTCATCACCGCGCGCCCGCGCGCCGTGATGTCGTCGCGCGAGCGAACCATCGCGGTGTCACCGTGCGAGACGTGGCCCTGAAATCCGAGGGCGTGCCCGATCTCGTGCAGCGCAATACCGGCGATCTGCTCCTGCGTCAGCGGCTGGTCCCGGTGCAGTGGGTTCTTCGGCGTGCGCCGGGCCACGCGGACGATCGCACCGCGCATCTGGGCCGGAAGTGGATCCCCCTCGGCGCCGGCTGCATCGAGGCGGCACTCGGCGACGGTCGCACCGACTCCGTCTCCCGTCGGCGTCTGCGTACTGGCGTCGTCGAACTGGATCGTGATCCACTCGGCGCCCGGCGCGACGCGCTCGAAACGAACGCCGAGCCCTGCCGACTCCCATGCCCGCAGCGCGGCCTCGAGCGCGGCCTGTTCCGGCGCCGAGGCGTCGGGTGGAAGCGCGACGGGAATGACGACGCCTGCGGGCCAGCGACACAGGAACAGCGTGAGCGTCCCCCCTCTCGGCCACGGGTAAGGGGTCGTCTCATCGAGATGGCTGCCCGGCGGCGCGGCACGCGCGCCGTACCGGCGCGCCAGCGCGTCGCTATCGACGGGACCGGAGGCGCAGCCGGCGAGCGCGACGAGCGTGACGAGCGCGCCGCGAGTGCGCCTCAGATCGACCCGGCCTCGCGCCTCGGCAGCAGCGCCGTGGCGCTCCCCGTCACGACGGGATCGCCCTTCTGATTCGTCGCCACCACCTCGATCTCGACCAGGCCGTGCCGACCCTGCGGCTCGAGGCGTTTCACGACTCCCCTGCCCCGCAGCGTGTCGCCGGGCCAGACCTGCCGAACGAATCGGACGCCGTACGAGCCCAGCACGCCGTCGCCGAGCCAATCGGTGATCAGCCGTCCCAGGAGGCCCATCGTCAGCATGCCGTGTGCGAACACGGACGGGTAGCCAGCAATCTTCGTCGCGAAGGTCTCGTCGTGGTGAATCGGATTGAAGTCACCGGAGCCCGCGGCGTACTGAACGATCTGCGTCCGCGTGAGATTCTCGACCAGCGTGGCCTCGAACGTCTCGCCTTCTTTCAAGCCATCGAACGAGCGCTTGGGATTGCTCATCCCTGCTCCACCGCCTTCTCCGTGAGGACACCGACACTGGTCGCGGTCACGACCAGCTCACCCGCCTCGTCCCGGTATTCGGACACCGATTCGCTGAAGCGAAGCGAGCCGCCGCGCTTACCCTCCTTCGTCCACGTCTTGCCCGGCTTCGTCGTCACCGTGAGCTTCATCCCGGGTCGGATCGGCCTGTGGTACTCGAAGCGCTGCTCGCCGTGGAGCACGCGTGCGAGACTGCCGCCTCCCCCGCCGCCGCTCCGCTCGGCCAGGACCGCGGGCCTGGGCTTCGATGCCGGAATCTTCCGGATGCCGCGCAGGCCGTAGTCCGGGTTCCAGTGTGCCGACGAGATCGCGAAGGTCGGCGGCGCGATCACGCCGCCGAGCGGCGTCGCCTTCGCGTGTGCCTCGTCGTAGTAGATCGGATTCGTCTCGCCGAGCGCGCTCGCGAAGAGCAGGATGCCCGTGCGATCGACGTGAAACTCGTGCTCGTCGGCCATCGGCGTCCTCCCTGACGTCGCGCCGGTCCGCAGCGCGAGCCGGCCCAGTCTACCCAGCGCCGGCGGCGCGCGCCCGGCCGCGCCGTCGTTACGGGCGACGCTCGGCGGCGAGACGGAACAGGGTGCGCGCGGCCTCTTCGAGCGCGGCGAAGCGTGCATCCTGCGTCTGGCCGCGCTGGTAGCGAAAGTAGATCTGCTGCAGCACGACGCCCATCTTGAAGGTCCCGAACACCAGGTAATACGGCACTCCGGAGACGTCGCGTCCGGTTCCCTCGCCGTAGCGCGCGATGGCCTGTGCGCGAGTGAGGAACCCTGGCGACTGCGTGGGCATCGGGTTCATCGTCGGCGGCCCCTCGCCCGGATCGCTCCAGAGCGCGAGCAGCGTTCCAAGGTCGGCGAGCGGATCTCCCAGCGTGAACATGTCCCAGTCGTAGACGGCGACGCAGCGGCCCGGATCGTCCTGTGCGACGGCCATGTTGTCGAGACGCCAGTCGTTGTGCAGTGGCGTGGGCGCAGGAGACACGGGACGGTGTTGGATCAGCCAGCGAACGATCTCTTCGGCGACCGGGTCGTCGCTCGTCTTCGCGCGCTCGAAGCGGCCGGCCCAGCCCGTGACCTGCCGCTCCAGGAAGCCGTCCGGCCTGCCCATCGCGCCAAGGCCGAGCGGCTCCGGGTCGACGGCATGGAACTGCGCGAGCGTGTCGACGACGACCTCGGAGAGCTTGCGATTCGCCGCCACGTCCCGCCCTCCCCCGAAGATCTCGGGGACTGCGCCACGGACGACGACGCCACGGCGTCGCTCCATCACGAAGAACGGGACGCCGATCACCGAGACGTCCTCACACAGCACGAGCGCACGCGGCGCCAGTGGAAAGCCGCGCCACAGGCTCGCCAGCGCCCGGTACTCGCGAACCATGTCGTGAGACCCGGGTGCGACGGGTCCGACCGGCGGCCGGCGCAGGACGTACTCGTTCGCGTCGGGCCCTTCGCCGAAGCGGAGCAGGTACGTGAGGTTCGCGTGACCGCCACCGAACTGCTCGACGTGAAGCGGAGCCTCGGAGCCGTCCAGCCGCCCGCGAAGAACGCGCGCCACCGCCTCGACGTCGAAGGCCTCGCCCCGACGGACCGGGATCACGTCCTGCACCTGCGGCGAGCGAGACGGCGCTTCCATGGCCGCGTTTTACCATGCCGCACGGAGACTCGCCTGCGCGTGGCGTTCGGACGCACACGGCGCCCGCGGGTCGATGGCATCGACTCGCGATGAAGCCGGATCCTGCCGGACGCAGGCGCTAGGCGGCCGCCCGCACGCCTCCGCGGTCTCGCAGACTCGCGGCCGTGACGGCGAGCCCTGCCGCGAAGACCAGCAGCGCGCCCGGCTCGGGAACCGCCGTGCCCGGACTTCCGCCACCGCTACCCGTACTGAGCTGAACCTTCAGCAGCGATGCGTGCAGGTAGAGGTCACGATCCGGTTGCGAGCTCGAGACGGTGACCTGGAGCGAGCCGTCGCCGCCGGCGACGAGGGCGGCCGTCACGTCACCGCCTACGACCTCGACGAGCGGGGACGGAGCGAGATAGCCAAAGCCCCCCCACCCACTCGTCGCGAAGGTCAAGTCGGCGATCTGAACGACGCCGGTCTCGGGCGGCATGTCGAAGCCATCGTCGCTGAACGAAACCAGGAGCCACGCCTTGTCGATCGTCGCGCCGGCCGGCGCCGCGACCGTGTGCGTGAACGTCTTCGACGGCGGAACCTTCCCGTCGCCAAGGCCCGAGCCGGCTGCGCCGAGGCTCCAGTCCGGCGTGATCGTAAAGGCCTCGAAGTCGGCGGCGACCGACGCCGTCGCATGGCGATTGGGCAACAGTGCAAACTTGTCCGACGTGAGGAGATCGGCTTCCCAGATCGTCGCAGCGAACGCGGCCGGGGCCGATACGAGAAGCCCCGCACCGAGCAAGAGCGTTGCAAGGGATCGAAGCCGCATGGGAGGTCCCTCCAGACTCGGGCTCAGCGGCACGCCAGGCGGGGTTGCAGGGCGCCGGCCCCGAGTACCGCAAGGATGACCGGAACTCGCGAGGTTGGCAAGCAATCTTCGACTCGGGTCACCAAAGAATTGTGTGCGGGTCCCGGCAGCCTCAAGGGATGCCCGACGGGTCGAGCCGGCCGCTGCGGATCACCCCGGCGAGCCAGCGCGCCGAGGCCTTCGCCGTGCGCTCCTGCGTCTCGCGGTCGAACGCGATCAGGCCGAAGCGCGCGTCGGAGAAACCGTGGTGCCACTCGTAGTTATCGACGGCCGTCCAGGGGAAGTAGCCGCGGACGTCCGCCCCACGCTCGCGGGCCTGCGCGAGTGCGGCCAGGTGCGCGGCGACGTAGCGGATCCGGAAGGTCTCGTCGGTGGCAGGGCAGCCGTTCTCCGTCACGACGAGGGGCACGCCCGGGAGCGCCTTCGCAGCGCGCAGGAGGCCCTCCTCGAGGCCGCGCCGGAAGACGTAGCGGCCCATCCTGTCGAACGCCGCGTCGCAGATCGCCCGGTAGCGGTCGAGCGCCACGACGTCGAATCGGCCGCGCTCGGGCTCGACGCGGCTCCACTCGACCGACAGCCGGTAGTGTCGGATGCCGAGCGAGGCGACGAGAGCGAAGTCTCGTTCGGCGCGCTCCCAGAAGCCGTTGCCTGCGTTCGCCGGGACACGACCGCGACGCGCCTCGAAGACCCAGTCGTTCGGCACGTCGCCGCCCTCGGACTGGAAGCCCGACGACGCCACCCCCCAGACGAAGCCCTTCGGAAACACGACCGGGCCGAGCGGCAGCAGCGGGGCCCAGGCGGGGTCTGCGTGCGTCACGCGCGCATCCTAGCGCCGGGGGTGCACCGCGGACTCGCGCCGCGCCGGCGTCCGGGAAGACACGCGAGCGGCTCCCCACCGAAGGCACGGACGCCGAGGTCGGGGCTGAGCGCGACCAGCACCGCGCCGTCGCGTCCCGTCCAGTACCACGGAACCCCGGCGGCGCCGAGCCGCTCGACGACCTCTGGATGAGGCATCCCGAAGCGCCCCGCACACGGAGCCGATGCGATCGCCGCACGCGGCAAGACGGCAGCGAGAAGCGCCTGCGTCGTCGAGGTTCGGCTCCCGTGATGGCCGAGCTTGAGAACGTCGCCGCGAAGATCCGCACCGCTCGCGACGAGCGCGAGCTCGGATTCCGCCTCGGCGTCGCCAGGCAACACGAGACTCGCGTCCGGCGTCGCGACGCGCACGACGATCGAGCGGTTGTTCGAGCCGGACGGAGCATCGCCGGCGGGAGGCCAGAGCGGCGTTACGACGAGGTCTCCGATGCGCCGGGCCGGCTCGCCCGCCGAGACCTCCGACACGCCGACGAATCGCGAGCGCGCCACGTCGCGGATCTGCGCGAATGCCGGATCGGCGAGAGCGCCCGCCGGCAGCCAGACCTCGCCGACCGAGATCCCGCGCAGCACGGCCGGCACGCCGCCCCTGTGGTCCGTGTCGCCGTGGGTGACGATCACGAGATCGAGATGCGAGACGCCGAGCGCCGCGAGTGCCGGCACCACGACACTGCGTCCCAGGTCGAGACCGTCCGGCAGCGCCAGGCCTGCGTCGACGAGCAGGACGCCTTCGCGTCCCTGGACGAGAATCGCATCGCCCTGCCCGACGTCCAGAAAGACGGCGCGCGGCGGCTGCGGAGCGATCGGCGCCGGCCGGGCGGTCGCGAGCAGGAGGCACGAGAGCGCCGCGGCGAAGACCCGCAGCCCGAGCGCCGGCGCACGCACCGCAGCGAGCGCCAGCCCCGCGCATGCGGCAAGTCGTACCGCGCCCGGTGGCGGCGCCGGTCGCAGATCCGGAGTCCACGCGGCGAGCTGTTCGGTGACCTCGCTCGTCCACGACGCGATCTGCGCACAGCCTGCGATCGCGACGGTCTCGAGGGCGAGCTCGCCAGGAGCGGCCGCAAGCGCTGCGCCGGCGAGCGCCGCGGGCAACAGGGCGATGCCCGTCCACGGAACGAACGCGAGGTTCGCCACGAGGCCGGCCGGCGCGATGACACCCAGGTGCGTCGCTGCGATCGGAGCGGTCGCTGCGGTCGCGGCCGCCGAGGTCGAGATCAGCCCGTGCAGGCCGCTGCGAAGACGACCGAGCAGCGCGCCGCTGCCGGCCGAGGTCGTTCCCTCACGCCGCAGCGCGAGCAGCGCGGCGCTCGCTGCGAACGACATCTGCGCTCCCGCATCGAAGAGCGCCGTGGGACGCGCTGCGAGGACGAGAAGGCCGGCCGCCACAAGGGCGCTTCGCGTGCGCAGGGGGCGGCGTCGTGCGAGCGCCAGGGCCCCGGCGCCCACGAAGACGAGCGAGCGCTGAACCGGCACCTCGAAGCCCGCGAAGAGCGCATAGAAGCATGCGGACACAAAGGCGCCGGCGAGGGCAAGGCGGCGCACGTCGTGGCACGCCGTGAGCCGCGGGATGCGCCGGAGCACGCCTGCCGCGGCTCCGTAGGCGAGCCCGGCAACGAGGACGAGATGCAGCCCCGAGACCGAGAGCAGATGCGAGAGACCGAGCTCCTGGAACGCGAGGCGCGTCGCGTTCGCGACAGCCGCGCGCTCGCCGCAGGCGAGCGCGCGCAGCAGCTCGCCTCCCGGACCCTCGCGCGCCAGCCGCTCTCCTGCGCGTGCGCGAAGCCGCTCGATCCACCCTGCGCGCCTCGCGTCGGAAGCGGCGTCGTCCACTCGCCGCACGATCAGCAGCGGATCTACGAGCCGTCCGACCGCTCCGATTCCCTCTCGCGCGAGCGGGTGAGAAGCATCGCGTCCGCCGGGGTTTCGAAGCGTTCTCGGCGCTTCGAGAACGACCCGCGCGCGGATGCGATCGCCGGCCACGATCGCCCGCGCCTCGCCGCCAACCGCTGCGTCCAGCTTCCCCTCGACGCGCAGGGCCCCGGGCACGGCCCCTCCCCCGTCGGCCGGCGCCACCTCGCGCAGGTCGAGCCGGATCCAGCCGGGCCGCGTATCGCGCGCCACGACCCGGCCTTCGAGCGTGCGCGTGAAAGGAACGCTCGGCCGCTCTGCGATCGCGCGCTCGAGGCGCTCAGCGAGACCTCCCGCACTGGCGGTGAGCACTGCCGCGATCGACAACACGAGACGAAGCCGCGCGCGTACGAAGGGCGCCGCGCCGAGCGCGGCGAGCGTTGCCAACGGCAGCAGACGAGCGCCGCCGCGCACACTATCGGCGAGTAGGAGCCCGGCGATGCGCGCGAGGAGCAGACCCGAGAGCGCGATGGCGCCGAAGGGCGTTCGCCACCCGAACATCGGAAGACCACGCGGGACCGGGGACGCCCAGCGTAGCCGATCAGTGGACGATGCGATCGGGGTCGGCTGCGCTCTGCTCGCGGATGCGGCCCACGAACGTCGAGAGGATTTTCACGGCCTCATCGACCTTCTTCAGCTCCGTCGCGAATCCGGCCATCATCCGCTCGATCTCTGCGAGATCGCGCTGGCTCCGGCGCAGCGCCTCGGCATGTTCGCGATGCACGGCCGAGGCGAGCGCCATTCCGGTGAGCGCTCCGCGCCGCGCCTCGGGCGTGAGCGACGTGCAGGCCGCGGCGAGCTCGCTCGCGAGGCGCTCGGCGAGCTCCTCCGAGACGCCCCTGCGCTCCAGCTCGCGGCGCAGTGCGATTCGACCCGTTCGAGCTTCCGCGGTCGCTCGCTGCGCCGTCGGGGCCTTGGTCGACATCGGCGCTCCTTCCGCGCGCCGTGCTCCAGCGCGCAGCCCTGCGAACGAGCAATATCGGTGCCACGGACGAGCGCCCGCAGCTCCCGGCGCAAGCCGCTCGCACGCCGAAGGAATCGTCGCTCGAGCGCCACGCGTGCTCGAGCTCGCGTTCGGTGGAAGCTCCTGCGCATTTCCCTCGATGGGGCGTTCGGTTCACTGTCGCCAGGCGACCGGAACGTTCGCCTGGTCGGCCTCCGCGCCGAGCAGCTCAAGGTCGCGATCGAGATCGTCGAGGAGGCTTCGCAGCCGCGCGCGCTCGCGGCCGTGGCTCGCCGCCGTCTCGCCCAGCGCCTCGTCGATGCTGCGCCGCCGTCCCTCGAGGTTCGCGAACTCGGCGCGCCACTGCGCCTCGCTCCGCCCACCGCGAATCAGGCCCTGCTCCGCCAGCGCGTTGGGCCGCAGGCGAACGCGGCCCTGCGCGGCGTCGATCTCGTACGTGAAGTGATTGAAGAACGAGAGGCCGAGCAGCCCGACCCCGAGGCTCGGGCTGACGCTCGCGGGAACGCCCTCGACCCGCGCGCCGCCGAGGTCCACCGAGTCGAGCGTGACGACCGGATTCTCGACGACACCGTTCGCGGTCGTGTAGCGCACGCGGCGCGTATCGGGACCGATGCGGATGCCGAGCTGGTCGGCCACCGCCTTCGGGATCAGCACGTCCGTGGCACCGGTGTCGACGAGGAACGGCGCCGTCACCTGATCATTGAGCCGAACCGGGACGATCATGCTCGTCCCCGCACGCTCGACCTCGACCGTGTACACGCGCGAGGTGGACTCACTGCGGCGCGGCGCGGTGGGCGCGATCGCGGCGGGAGCGCCCTCCGCGACGGCGACGGTTCCCGCGGTCTTCGGCTTCGAAGCCGCTTCCTTCTCGGCCGCCGCCCGCTGCTCCGCGGGCACTTCGTGGATCTCCGTCGTGAAGTGGAGCCGTCCGCTGGAGTCCACCCAGCGATAGACTTCGCCACTCGCTGCTGCCGGAAGACCAAGCCAGAGCACGAGGACGAAGACCAGCGCCGGGCGCATCCACGCACCTCCGCCCCCCGCGTGACGGATCGGCGTAGCGCCCCGGCGGCTTGATGCACCCCCGGCGAAGATGCGCGCGCGACGCACACGTCTCGCGTACGCGCTGCGTTCGACCTGCACGCGCCACGAGGCTCACGCCGGTCGGCGAAGATCTCCTCGCATGGCGCCCCCTCGTTCTCGTGCTGTCGCTACGCGTCGCTTCGGCGCGCGTCCGAGCCCGCGGGCGCAGCCTCGCGAGCATCCTGCGTCCCGGACGCAGTCTGCGGCGGATGGAAGAATGCATGGAGCATCGCCGCGTCTCGCGGCGAGATGCCCGGCACCGACGCGAGCGCCTCGGCGCTCGCGTCTCGCACCGCGCGCAGCGAGCCGAGCGCACGCAGCAGAGCGCGGCGCTTGCCCGGGCCGATCCCCGGAAGCTCCTCGAGAATCGAGGTCATGCCCGCCCGCTGCCGGAGCGAGCGATGGAACTCGATCGCGAAGCGATGCGATTCGTCGCGGATTCGCTGGAGAAGGAGCAGCGCGCGAGATCCCGCCGAGAGCAGGACGGGATCCTTGCGAGCCGGGAGGAAGATGCGCTCGGCCTTGAGACCTCCCGAGCGACGAACCCGCGGCGAGGGAGCCTCGAGGTCGCGCTCTTTCGCGAGGCCGAGCAGATCGACGACGAGCCCTGCATCCCGCAGCGCTGCGCTCGCGACGCCGACCTGCCCCTTCCCGCCATCGACCATCAGCAGATCCGGGAGCGGATCGGTTTCGACCCGTGCGAGCCGACGCCGTAGCACCTCGCTCAGGCAGCCGAGGTCGTCCCCCCCGCTCGCGTCGCGGATCCGGTAGCGGCGAAAGCCGGCCTTGACGGGACGACCGTCTTCGAACACGACGCGGCTCGCAACCGGCAGCACGCCGCTCAGGTTCGAGACGTCGTAGCATTCGATGCGCCGCGGCGTTCGCGAGAGGCCCACCCGCTCGCGCAGGTCCTCTTGCGTCGCGGCAAGGCTCTCACGCGCGTCGAGACGACGTGCGAGACCGAGCTCTGCGTTGCGCTCGGCCATGGCGACGAGCTCGCTCGCCGACCCTCTCCGCGGCACCCGAAGGGCGACGCGCCGCCCCGCCCGCTCGCGCAGCAGCGCCGCAACGCCGCCGTCGTCATCGATCACGACCGGAGTCAGCACCTCTCCGGGCACCTGCCGGCCCTCGTCAGAGCCGTAGTACTGGCCGAGAAACGAGCTCATGACCGCGCCGTCGTCGAGCTCGACACCCGCGAGCGCGTAGCTCGCCGCACCGCTCACGCGGCCGTCGCGAACGTGCAGCACCTGCACCTCGACGTCGCCGCCGCGCCGCGCCACGCCGAAGACGTCGCGGTCGACGAGCCTTTGCGCGACGATCTGCTGCTGCTCGGTCGTTCGCTCGACGGCCGCGAGCTGGTCGCGCAGTCGGCCCGCGTCCTCGAAGCGTTCGTCGGCGGCCGCACTCTCCATCCGGGCCCGCAGCCCCTCGGCCAGCTCGTCCGAGCGCCCGCGCAGGAAGAGCGCGGTCCCCCGCACCAGCTCCGCGTACGCCTCGGCGTCGACACGTCCCACGCACGGGGCGAGGCACCGTTTCATCTCGT